>JBASRM010000618.1:0-4206 GCA_049273835.1 Blastocatellia bacterium
CAGTTCCGTCGGACAACCGGTTGAAATCTTCAGCGCGGAGATCGCCGGTGGAAAGGCTGCGGCTCCCACCCAGCTCAGTAATATCAATAACGCCGTATCGCGAGAAGTTGACATTCGCCCGGCGGAGATCATGTGGGTGGAGGGCGCGGACGGCGCAAAGATCCAGGTGTTCATCGTCAAGCCTCACGGCTTCGATCCGAGCAAGAAGTATCCGGTGATTCTCAACGTCCACGGCGGCCCGCAGTCTCGATGGTCTGACGCGTTCCGAGGTGATTGGCAGGTCTACCCGGGAGCGGGCTACATCGTCGCTTTCTCCAATCCGCACGGGTCGATTGGTTATGGGCAGGACTTCACCGCCCAGATTTCGGGAGACTGGGCAGGCAAGGTCTTCGACGACCTGATGAAGGTTACCGACGCGGTTGAAAAACTTCCCTATGTCGATCGCAACCGGACAGGCGCCATGGGTTGGTCATACGGCGGCTACATGATGATGTGGTTTGAAGGCCACACCGATCGATTCAAGGCCATCGCTTCGATGATGGGACTCTACGACAACCGGTCTTTTCACGGCGCAACCGAGGAGCTGTGGTTTCCGGAATGGGACCTGAAGGGTCAGCCATGGAATTCGCAGCTTTATGAAAAGTTTTCGCCGTCGAATTCGGTCACAAATTTCAAGACACCGGCGCTGGTGATCAGCGGCGAGCGGGACTATCGCATCCCGTATACGGAATCGCTTCAGTTCTTCACTGCGCTTCAAAAGATGAACGTGCCGTCCAGGCTGATCGTCTATTCCAACGCCGGTCACTGGCCGAGTTGGTACGAGATGGCATTGTACTACACGGCCCATCTCGAGTGGTTTCAAAAATATCTGGGCGGCGGCGGGCCACCTTGGACAACCGAGCAGTTCCTGCGCAATCAGGTGTTCGATCGCGAAACCGGAAAGCGATTGGTGAATGGATCGGCCGAGGCCAGCAAGAACGAATGAGCGATGAAAACTTCAGACAGTTCGCGGGTCAAAAATATTTGAACCTCGAAAGCTATCGCAAGACCGGCGCCGCGGTGGCGACGCCGGTCTGGTTCGCGCAAGACGGCGGCGAGATGTACATTTATTCGCTGGCCAATGCCGGCAAAGTGAAACGCATTCGAAACAATCCGCGAGTTCGAGTGATCCCTTGCGACATGCGTGGTAACCCGAACGGCGAGTGGGTGGAGGCGCACGCGCGAATCCTGGATGCGGGCGAGGCCGCGCGAGCTCACCGGCTTCTCGATCAGAAGTACGGCTGGATGAAGAAGCTGGGGAATTTCTATAGTAAGCTTATGAAGCGAGAGCGCACGGCTTTTGCGATTCGACTCGATTAAGCATATTCCACCATTGATTTCTCCCGCGTCGCCAAAGCGCGCCAACACGGAACCGGTAAATTACGGGCGAATCATTGTGCCAGGCGGAAGTTCGTAAATGTGCGATCGCAAGATAAAGGAATACGAACGTCCGCCGAAGGCCTAACTACAAACTCCTTGTCACCGTTAATTGGAAACAGGCCAGTGCCGGGTTCGAATGGGCAAGAATTCTGTTGAGTCAAAAAGCAAATATGAATATACTGGCCCCCTACAGAATGGATCGGCTTCAATGAATTCTCGAAAGGAACATCTCTCCTGCGCCCTTTGTCTCTCGCGGAACTGAAGGAGCTTTTTCCGTTATGTCGGGCATCTGTGATCGATGCAACGAACGCACGAGTCATATAGTTAACATCGCTCATCTCCCCGAGTTGGCGGCTGTCGCACATCTCGGTTACCGCCTTGTTTGCGCTGAGTGTTACGACGATCTGGTGGCTGAGGCCAACGAAGCAGTCGGAGAACGTGATGAAGACCGCCGTGCCGAACCGCGAGTAAAAGTTTCGTTGAAGGCTCGCGTCGAGGGTAACACTTCCCACCTGGATGCCTTCTCGGATGAAATGAATGTCGAGGAGATCAGCCCGTCGGGGCTGAGGCTGCACACCGCGCGTGAGGTTGAGCCTGGAGCGCTGCTCAAGGTCTCCGTTCCCGCTCATGACTTCGAGGCCACCGCGATAGTTGAGTCGGTATGGAGCGACGGAGGCCAGCGAAGCGTCGGGCTAAAGCTAGTCGAACCGACTGAGGGATGGCAAAGGCTCTGGCAGAATTACGCCGCTCAGGAGTAGGCGGTCCTGATAGCCGCCGTTTGCCATTGGGTTCCAGCGGAACTCGAAGGGCGACAAACAGTCGGCGAGGTTATCTTCACGCTACTGTGGGCCGACCAGGAATACGTCATACGCCCATCGGCCTAGTTGCGCTCCCTGGGCGTCGCGAACTTTTGTTCGATACCGAAACACATACGTTAGATAGTATTCCCAGATTTCTCGAGCATCGAACTCGACGTCCTTTATTATGGAAACGCTACACCAGCTTTGAATCCAGTCCCATCTCCAAAGCTAATCGAATAAACTCTAATTCCAACTCTCCTGACGTTAGCTAAACGGCCTTCGAGGCCTTTCCTATCTTGTTCAGAAATCTTAAAAACGTAACTCTCTCCGGGGTTGATTGGTATGTCGTCCGACGACGCAAGCTTGCCATCCCGTTTGAGCTCGAATCGACCGTATGGCATTCTTAACCTGCGAGGGACCCCATCCACCTCGTTGATCACTAGCATGCGGGACGGTTCCACAAATGTTAGGCGGTTTTTACCACATTATCTCTTGGAGGTCAATGAACACTACTGAACAAAACTTTGCTGAGATTGTCAGTCTTTAGAATTTCAAGCTAATTACGCGTGCGGGTAATTCTACTTTGCCGACCCAAGTGATATGCTCTCTCTGACATCGGCATTGATTTCGCTATCCAACTCAACTACCGTAACGCATTATGGATGGGAATAGCCACCGGCTAACGAATCTTTGTTGTATCGACCAGCAGTGCGACCAGCGTTATCCGATTGCTGAACGCATATTCACGTGCACGCGATGCGGCAGCCTGCTCGATGTGCAGTACAACTTGAATTTGAACGATCCTGCGCGGATGAAAGCGATCTTCAAAGGCCGTCGAGCCGGCGACGACGAACTTGATCGCAGCGGGGTGTGGCGATTCCGTGAGCTTCTTCCTTTCATCAACGATCTATCGAATGTCGTAACGCTCGCCGAGGGCAATACGCCGATCTACTACGCGCCGCGTTCAGCGGAGTACGCCGGGCTGAATGAGCTTCGCCTGAAGCATCAAGGGATGAATCCGACTGGCTCGTTCAAGGATAACGGCATGACTACCGGGGTTACCCAGGCAGCAGCGCTCGGCGCCAAGGCGGTTGCCTGCGCATCAACTGGAAACACGTCAGCGTCGATGGCCGCCTACGCGGCGCGAGCGGGAATGCGCGCGTTTGTCTTTATACCGGCGGACGAGATCGCTTATGGGAAGCTCTCGCAGTCGCTCGAGTATGGAGCGATGGTCGTCGAGATTGAAGGGAACTTTGATGATGCGATGCGCCTGGTGCGCGAGGTGGCTGATGAGACCGAACTGTATCTTTTGAATTCGATCAATCCGTTTCGCCTTGAAGGTCAGAAGGCGATTGTCGTAGAGATGATGGAACAGTGCGATTGGCAGGTTCCTGACTGGATCGTGCTGCCCGGAGGGAATCTCGGCAACACATCCGCGTTCGGCAAAGCGCTGCGCGAACTGAGCGCGTTGGAGTTCATCGATCGCGTGCCTCGCCTGGCGGTTATCCAGGCAGAGGGTGCCGCCCCGTTTTATGATTTGTTCACTGCAAGCGAAGGATCCTCCCTGCATCCGGTCGCTCGACCCGCTACACTCGCAACAGCAATTCGCATCGGCAACCCGGTTTCCTGGAAAAAGGCTCTGCGCGCGCTGGAATGGACCCAAGGTGTTGTGGAGCGGGTGACCGAGCAGGAAATCGCTGACGCGAAGGCGATCATCGGGCGTGATGGAATCGGGTGCGAGCCTGCATCCGCGACCACACTTGCGGGAATCAAGCGACTCGTCGCGTCACGCGTGATTGACAGATCGGATAATGTGATCGCAGTCTTAACCGGCAATCTATTGAAAGACCCCAGTTATTCCATCGGGTACCACGCCGGCAAGCTCGAGCTGGGCGAGGACGATGCGCGCAGGGAAATTAGCGGAACCTTTGCAAACCGGCCTCTCCGCGTGGCTGCGGACAAGAGCGAAATCAAGAAACTCCTGGTG
>JBASRM010000620.1:0-5940 GCA_049273835.1 Blastocatellia bacterium
CGATACGGCGGAAGCGTGTAAGCATGGATGCGCCGGACCGCATCTTTGATTTTGAGAAGACCGCCCGTCTCGCGGATCGATTCGTCGTTCTTATTCTTTCGGCTCGACATCGCCTCAGTCCTTGTTCTGGCCGCGCAGGCCCTCTCGCGAGCTCTCCATTCTGATCTCCACAGCCCGTTTGTGTGCAGTCAATCCCTCAGCATCAGCCATAGACGCAATCGCGGCGACGTTGTTCTTTAACGCCTCGCGATTATAACGAATAACGGATTGCCGCTTCAGGAAATCATACACTCCAAGGGGCGATGAGAAGCGAGCGGCGCCGGCGGTCGGCAGCACGTGATTTGGACCTGCAATGTAGTCACCCACCGGTTCCGACGAATATGCTCCGAAGAATATCGCGCCCGCGTTCTCGATCATGCCGCTTGCGCGGTCGTCATCTTCGGTCATGAGTTCCAGATGCTCGGGCGCGATTTCATTTGCGAGTTCGCAGGCCGCTTCAATCGATTCGACCATAAAGACGGCGCCGAATTTTTCGATCGATGCCTTCGCGATGTCAATCCGCTCGAGAGACTGAAGCTGTCGCTCAACCTCGCTCGATACTTCGTGTGCCAGTTTCGCGCTTGTAGTGATGCAAATAGCGGAAGCCGCCTCGTCGTGCTCCGCTTGCGCAAGCAAATCGGCGGCGACAAAACGCGGGTCAGCGGTGTAATCGGCTATCACGACTACTTCTGTTGGGCCCGCAATTGAATCGATTCCCACCGAGCCATAGACAAGTTTTTTCGCAATCGCGACATAGGCGTTGCCCGGCCCAACGATTTTGTCGACCCTTGGAATCGACTCGGTGCCGAAGGCGAATGCGGCGATCGCCTGGGCCCCGCCTACGCGATAAACTTCTGTGATTTCAAGTTCATTGATGACGGCAGCCACTGCGGGATTGCGCTCCAGCGTGCCGGGCGGGGTCGAGATCGCAATTCGCGGCACTCCGGCAACCATAGCTGGAACGGCGTTCATTGCAACCGAGGAAGGATAAGCCGCCCGTCCGCCGGGCACGTAGAGCCCCGCCGACGCAACCGGCAGGATTCGCTGGCCCAACACCGCGCCATCCTCAGTGGCAATCTGCCAATCGCGCTCTGTTTGGTGCTCGTGAAAAACTCTGATGTTGAGGATCGCGGTACGAAAGGCTTCAACCACTCGCGAATCCGCGCGCGCGGCTTGTGTGCGAATGAAGTCTGGATCGACTCGAAGTTCGGCGGGGCGGAGCTCGATGCCGTCAAATTGTTTGGTATATCGGATGAGCGCGTCATCCCCTCCGGATCGAACGCCCTCGATGATCTCCGCGACTCGCGCGACGAATTCGCGATTCATCTCAAGCGATCTCGATCGCAAGCGCTCGAGCACCGCATTGACCTCTCCCGCTTTGTAAGTGACTACTTCCATTCTGGTATCCGGATAACTTTGATCACCGCGAAACCCCGGGGTAATCAGTTACGGAGCGGCCTTTCGTGACCCCTTCTCCGCCCGAATGATCCCACCTTTGCGGACTGCCTTATGCGCCTGAGCGTTCCTCTCTCCTTTTTAACCCCTCGGAGGTAATGCTCCCGAAAAACATGATCAAACTCAACACCGCGCACGTGATTACGAATACATCGCCGTGACGAGTGTAAAAGGTCGAGTCGTCCGAGCGCGCTTCGCCGACGGTCTTGATCTTCCACGTTCTGGTCGCGGTTTCAAACATTGGCGTCTCGCCGCGCACATTTCCGTAGCGATCTATTTGAGCTGAGAACCCCGAGTTCGCCGACCGAATCACCTCGCAGTTGTTCTCGACGGCGCGAAAGATCGCCGTAGTGAGCATCTGCCGGGGCGCCGAGGTAGGACCGAACCACGCCTCGTTGGACAACTGTACCAGCGCCGACACACCTCCGTTGCGCATCCGCCGCGCGAGGTCCGGCCTTGTGGTTTCAAAACAAATCAAACTCCCGATGGTTGCGCCTGCCGCCTCCAGCAAGGTCACGTCCTTGCCTGGCGTTATGTCGCCGGCCAGCGCCTTGACCCGGTCCATGAAGGGAATCCAGCCACGCGCGGGAACATACTCACCAAACGGGACCAGCGCGTTCTTGTCGTACTCCGCAATTTTTTCACCGGAGGGCGAAATCAACACCGCGCTGTTGTACTGCGGTTCGCCTGCGCCGCTTCCTGAAAAGCCCCACGTGTTCATAAGGAGATAGATCTTGTTGCGCGCGGTGAATTCGGCAAGCCTGCGCCGAAGCTCCGGGTCGCGGTCGTATTCGAAGTTCATCGCCGACTCCGGCCAGATCACCAGGTCGACGCCGGTTTTCTTTTCAGTTGCCGGCCCCGGCGCGCCGTTGGAACCTGTTTCTTTGGCGTTTGCCTGAATCGCCTGCTCAGACAAAGAGATGTGCCGCAGGAACATTTCCAACACAAACTTAGGATCATCCCACGGGCCCTCGACCGGAATGTTCGGCTGAATGACTGCTATTGAAACTGATCCGGTATCGTCGACTGCCGGCCGCAGCGATTCGCCGTAGAGAACCGCTGTGACTGCGATCACACCTGCCGCCGTAAGCACGACGATGCCTCGGCGTCGTTCGAGATAGACGAAGGCAAACACCAGCGCCGCGCTTGACGCAACCATGATCGCGCTGACGAGGTAAACACCGCCGAGCCGGGCAACCTGAATTACCGCGGGCTGAAACGCCTGGGAGTAAGCTAGCGCGTTCCACCCCATCCCCGTCGCTTGGAGCCGCAACCATTCGCTCGCGGCCCAAATCATCGGCGCCGCCAGAATCGACCAGCCTCCAAAGCGCTTAATACCGAGTCCCACCACAGCGGCGAACAGGCCAGTAAAAACACCTAACGTCGCAGAGAAGATTAGAAGGATCAGATAGGACAGCCACAGCGGTATTCCGCCGTAGTTGTGCATCGAGTAAGTCACCCAATATGACGAGCCGGCGTAAAAAATCGTCCCGGTTATTGAGCCAAGGATTAGCGAACGCCAAAATCGCCGGTCTCGGACCACCGCCATGATCAGAGGCGCGGTACCAACCCATCCGAGCGACCACAGGTTCCAATCGGGAAAGGCGAACACCAGGAGCAGACCCGAAAAAATTGCAAGGGAGACATTGCTGATGAATGGAGCTGATTGCTGAAACGGGAGCACCCTGGCCACCCGAAAGCGCGCGGCCAAAATGTCCTCGCGCGCGTACACTGGCGGGACGGCCTCTTCCTGATGCCTGACGCGAAAAGGAGGGTTGCGGATTGCTGAATGAGGATTGCGGATTTTAGCCTTGAAGTTCATCGCTGTATGTTTGCGGTTCGGCAGGAGTGTAAGTTTCAATCCGCATTCAGCAATCCGCCATCTCGTTTACCATTTCGGCCATGAACGAGCTTCGCACGAGCGGGCCCGAAAACACGGCGCGAAAACCCAACCGCTCGCCGCATTCCTTGTACCGATCGAACATCTCCGGACGCACATACTCGCAGACCGGCAAGTGGGCTCGGGTCGGCTGCAAATACTGGCCGATTGTAACGACATCGACATCGTGGGCGCGCAAATCCTCGAGCAAGTGTTCCACTTCGGAGCGACGTTCGCCGAGGCCCACCATGAAACCCGATTTGGTTAACGTGCCCGGCGCGTAGTGACGTGCTTCGCGAAGCACATCAAGCGACTGTTGATAGTCCGCTTGCGGTCGCACTCGCCTGTACAGCCTGGACACCGTCTCAACATTGTGATTGAAGGTGTCCGGCGCCGCATCGAGCACGGTGTGAAGTGCTGCGAGGTTGCCTTTGAAGTCGGGCGTCAGCACCTCGATCTTCGATCCGGACAATCGGCGCCGCACCGCGTGAATGGTCCTTGCGAAATGAGCCGCACCCCCGTCAGGCAGCTCATCTCGATTTACCGATGTGATCACAACGTAACTCAAGTTGAGCTGATACGCCGCCTCGGCCACCTGTTCCGGCTCGTCGCTCAAAGATTCCATCGACAGACCGCGCCCTGTCTTGACCGCGCAAAAACCGCAACTTCGCGAACACACATCTCCGAGGATCATGAACGTCGCGGCGCCCCGAGCGAAGCAGTCGTTGCGATTCGGGCATCGCGCCTCTTCGCAGACCGTGTGAAGCCCGCGGCTGCGAAGCATCTTTTTTAACTCGTGATCGGCATCGACGTTGCGAACGGGTTTGCGAAGCCACTCCGGCAATCGCGGGCCCGAGCCTCGTGTGGATTTTTCGATCTGGATAAGCATCGGATCGCGGACTACGACTGCTCCGGTGGTTTGCTTTGAAAGCGCAGCTCGAAAACGTCGCGCATCCAGGCGCGCACAAGGATATAGAAATAAACTCCGCCTATCAGAAAGACCGGCAGGAACACCACTCCCACAAGCCCGCCGAGTATTGCCGCGGTGAACGCCGTTATCAATAAAGCAGACAAAACCGCAAGTATCTCAGCCGTTATTCGTTTGACCATTCCTGTACTCCTCGCGCAGCAGCGAGATGCCTGCCATCCTGCTAATCAGTTCTGGGTCCACGGGAAAATCATCACACCCTTGAAACCCTGGCTGGCAAGCTCGTTGGCAACCTGCTGAGCATCGTCGCGATTATTGTACGGGCCGATTCGAACGCGATAAAGCGTGTCGCTGCCCATCGGGTTCTGGGTGTGGGCGCTTGGGTATTTGCGTCGCAATTGAGTCGTGAGCTCGTTGGCCTTTTCAGCGGTGCCAAAGGAAGCGCCTACCTGAACGATGTATCGTGCATCCGAAGAGGCTGGTTGCTGCTGCATGTTCCCGTTAGCTGATGCCGGTCTGGTTGCCGAGGTCGGATTGCTCGAAGCGGCAATCGAGTTTTGATTCGCAGTGCGGCCCTGATTTGGGTTCGCGGTTGTGTCTTGCTTGACAACGTAGAGTCCCGCCCAGAACGCGCCGAGAAGCAGTCCGACGCCGATGATGAAGATTGCAATGACTTGCTTGTTGCTCATTCTTTTCCCCAGATTCCCGCTTGATTCAAACCCTCCTGCTCGGCGATCGCTAGGCGAATGGTGGAAAGTAAACAGGTCCTGCTGGGCGGTCTCCTATTCTAGTTGCTAATCGGCGGGAGCGAAAGGCGTAGCGTTGCATCAGGTCTGCGGGCCGTTCGGACGATCTCGATGTCCACATCAAGACCGGATCTGCCACCGGTTTAATCGGTGTCTGCACTACCAGCCGCGGCGAGCACATCTTCGGTTGGGGGAACGAGGCCGAGCTGCTGAAGCACTCCAAGCGAATCCACCATGGGTGATGCAGTCTTCGGCGAAGAGTTCATCCGCCAACTCCAGCTTGCGCTGGTTTCAGAGCTCTTCGATGAAACGACCGACTATTCTTTGTTAGTTTGTTCAACTATTTCGCGCGATTGTCGAAAGATAACGGAGCTAACGGAGGGTAACGTCGAAAGGGTTAAGCCCTGTATGGGCGGTACACTTACTCGCTTTTAGCGATGACCGCATCATCTTTTTCTACTTCGACAGCGAGCGTCAGTCCGTCAATCCCGGTAACTAGGACATACTCGTCATGACGGACATGCATACGCGAACGCGCGCGCCACAACTCCCCTCGAACGAACACCGTGCCCTCCGGAGCAATCTCGGTGTGGGCCCTGCCAGTAAGCCCTACAATACCGGTCGAGCCCGGTGACATCTTTGCGCGGCGAGCGCGGACGAAGAGCCGAACCATCAAAGTCATTTTTTGAAGCGCGGTCATGGTCGATCTCTCATGGCTCAAGCGAAGGCTCGTAGTTGGTAATAAACTCCAAAAACTTCGACACCTCGATAATATCTTTACCAACAAAGCGTATGCTGTGCGAATCGGTGCGCTGAACTATCGACAAATAACTGAGCATCTCGGACGGCCGGTAAGCCTTAAAGCGCACATCGAGTTGGACTGGCTCTTTGAC
>JBASRM010000623.1:0-29179 GCA_049273835.1 Blastocatellia bacterium
TCCCAGACCAACAGCCCCACGGTTATCGCAAGAAACACCAACGACAGCAGCGGCGCTGCTGATTCGTAAAGCCAGTCACCGCGGACGAAGCCGAAGCCGATAGCTATTGCTGCCAGAACGAATGCGCCCGCCGAAATCGACTTCGTCCAGAGGTAGGCCGAAACCTTCCAGCCCCAGGGGCGTTCGTGGGATACATCGTAAGTGGTCCTCGCGCGCGCCTCTGCCGATGCCAGCGCCTGATCGTCGGCCATCACCGGGTCCATCCGCAGTTCGGACCACAGATATCCTCCCTCGTGTGTCTGTTCGGTCGGCGTGAGAGCGGCTTGATCGGCTTCGATATAGAAAAGCTTTGGCAAGGTGCCCGCTTCGGGCTTTCTCACCTGAGTCTGTTCCGAAGCGATCAAGTGAGAGAGCTTCGACGTGGGATCGTCCATGTCACCCGAAATGATCGCTTGAACCGGACATACGATCACGCACGCCGGCTCGAGCTGCTTCTCCACTCTGTGAGCGCAGAAGTTGCACTTCTCGGCGGTGTTGGTATTGGGGTTGATGTACAGCGCATCGTAAGGGCAGGCTTGCATGCATGACTTGCAGCCGATGCAGCGGTCTCCGTTAAAGTCGACGATGCCGTTATCGCGTCTGAATAAAGCGGTGACCGGACAGATCGTTATGCACGGGGCGTCGTCGCAGTGATTGCACCTGAGCACCGAAAAGAACCGGCGAGTGTCGGGGTATTCGCCCTTCTCGATGTACTTTACCCAGGTGCGAAAGGTCCCCAGTGGGACTTCGTTCTCAGACTTGCAAGCGACCGTGCACGCGTGACAGCCGATGCATTTGCGATGGTCTATGACAAAGCCGTATTTCATCGGGCAACGATGGGAGTCGGTTAAAAAATGGTCTGCGGCTCGTTACTGATCTGGGCTGAGCCGACCCGGCATCCGACACGGACCAAGGTCGATGATATTCCTTAAAGAAGATAGGAGATACTAGCGAAATTAGTTTTTGCGCGCCAGTGAACGTGGAATGAACGTGGAATGAGCGATGTTGGAAAAGCGCGCGCCGATCACACCGCGCGAAAAAATCCTGCCCGGGTCACAGCGCAAGGTTATCGGGCCAACAGGCCTTTCGCCGACGGGGGCGAGCTTAGCGTGTGCCGAGCTAGCGTCTGGCCGATTGGCGACTTATTGTGAGCTTTATGTAAGCGGCGCCGGCACCCTTACACTGATCATCAACGCCGTCGTCGGGCCGCCAGTATCCGTTGTCGCCGAAATTGTCATCTTCGTAACCTAACCGTAAGAAGTTTTGGGACGATGGGAGAGAGGAAACGTTCAGAGGTTTCCCAATGACGCTGGCTATCCGGACCAGGCCCTTCGTTGCACCGGGAATCGAGATTAGCCCGTGATATAACCGATCAGCACCGGGCCCCCGGGGATCGACGTATCGCTTCCAGGTACGTCCAGCCCCTCCGGTTTGAACACAGCCGCCGGCGTCTACCACGACGCGGTCGCCGGCGCGAAAAGTTATCTCCGGATAATCGGTAATTGCCTGAACGACATTTGGCCGCGTTATCTCCCACTTGTCTTTGTTGCCGTCCGAAGATTTTATTGGCTTTCCCGGTCCGATTGCTATCGCTCTTATGAATGCAGGGTCGGCGAATGTTCGATTCAATTTCAGCAGAGTGTAAAACTTGTACTTCTTGGTGTCCGGGTTAAAACTAAAATTAGTCTCGGCGACCTCGGCGGATTGCGAGACCGCGTTTCCAATCGCATCGATGTCGTAGCCCGCCTTTCCGTACAACTGCGCGATGGCCTGGTTAAGGGCGTTCTTAAATGAGGTCTCCTGGGCTTCTTTGAGAGATGTGTTCTCGCTGATTCCTGTAAAAAAGATGTTGAACTTTTCAGACTGAGATTTGGAGATCCAGTCCGGCTGCCCGGATTGCGCCTGCACCGTAGTTCCAAGCTCAAACAAGCCGCGATAGGGCTCATTCGCCCCCGTCAGTATCTTATCCCTCACATCGAAAATCTCAGAGAGATAATTCTGTATTAGTTCGATCGATTTCTGGCGATCTTTAGGATCTGAAATCGTTCTCAGCTCTGTTATTTTCTCCAAAACCTTGGCGTGGAGCTTTCGGGCCTGGTTCGCGCTTCGGCGCAGCGTACGATGATCGCTTTCAAACGCCGTAGTAGTGATAATCGTGATGACGCTTATCAAAATCCCGGCCGCCACGGTGGCGGACTTGCAACGCGGGCTGGTGGATTTCTGAAGAGCGCCGGTGATGAGCCCGAGCACTGCAACCAGGATCGTCAAGAAGATCAGCAGCTTTGCTTCAAATTCCCAACCCGCTATCGTGCGATTGCAATCATCGAGTCGAGAAAGGAATAATTGAATGAGTTCCGAATCCTCCGCATTTTGTGCCCTAACACATTGAACGGAGAACAGCGCAAATGTTACCCCACAGATAAATAATACTGGAGGAGTGAGTTTTCTCATTTCATTGACCTCCGATCAGAATTATTACTATTGGAGTAGCGGCCGTGCGAGCGCGGGTTAGGGCGCGAACGCTTAGCCGGCATCCGTTGAAAATTATTATCGCCAACCGGCGCATTGAACCCGGTCTCCACTATTAATTGACGAAAAGAGCTTCGGCTCTTATTCGGAATGGCTGTGAAAAATTAGTCCGTGGCCCCCCTAAACGATAGTGAGGCCCTCTGGTTTTCCGAATCGTGTCTTGGTGAGATTAATCGAACGGCTGGGCCGGATTGGGATCGGAGTTATTAGTGTCGCTCGGACGGACGGGCCACCCCCAGCGTATCAAGCAAGCGGTCCGCCATTTCGCGGCCTACGTATCGAAGAGAGTATTCCGCGGACGTGTTTGTCCGAGGCAACGGAACTGGAATGCCGCCGGGTCCGCGTTGTTGCTGAAACACCCGCCCGGATGTTTTGGTTTTGCCGGTACCCGGTGTGAAGACTTCATAACGGGCGTACAGATACTGCGGCGGCACAGAGTTAATACCGACACTTTGAGCGGCCGCGACATCGGCCTCCAACTCGAAGTAGAGGACGAAGATGTCCTTCGAGCCCTTCGCGATGTCAATTGCCTCTTTTCGGTTCAAGTCTGCCGCTGTGCTGGTCTTAACGGAGCGCGCCTGCGAGAGCCGTTCGAGACAGCCGTCCTCGACTATCCGCGTGTAGATTGTCGAGGTGCCGATGTTTCGGTTGCTCCAGATTACCTTCACTGGAATTTGCGTCTTCTCCTGATCCGTCGATGGTTTGATGGGCGGCTCTTCCTGTTTAGGCGGCAGCGGGTCCGGCGATTCGGGCCGCTTGGGTGGGCGGCGACCCGACTGAGCTTCTGAGATTGAAACTGCCCCCAGCACGAGTAGCACGCACAGGAATATGCCCGCAACGGGGCGGAGACTCGCCCAACAAAGAATAGACGGTCGCATCATTATTAGCTCCTTGTCTTCGAGTTGATACGCGCAGGCCGTTTAGCCCTTCAGGTAGAATCGCTGTTAAGGATCGCCACTTAAGACACGATAAGTCTACCCTTGAGTCCTTCATTGTCAAGCAACCGGCTTGAGCTCGTATCAGCTCGAACCGCGCCACAAATCCCGACAATCGAAACGGAGCATTGCGCACTACGAGCATCACCTGACATTTGTTTGCTGCGCTTGTTGCGCGTCGCGCCAACAAAGAAGCAGCGCGTTTTCGAGGATCGCAACTCAGCAATTTTCGCCAACTCTGGAATCGTGCTTGCTCTTGCACTCGTCCTCTTGCGCGATGTGATTAGATCAGCGGCTCCTGATTTGGAGGGTGTATGAAACCAATCTACAGAGAATCTGTGTGCGCGCTGCTCGCAATGTTTCTGTTCTCCGGAGTGGGTTTTGCCAAAACAAACATTAACGACTGGAATAACGTCCGCATCGTTGAAATCGGATCGACGATAGTAGTAAAGACGAAACAAGGTGAGAAGTACGAAGGGAGACTGGATTTCGCTTATGTTGATTCGCTTTCGATCGTTGTGAACGTGCCACGTGTCATGCGACAAATCATCAAGTTACGTCGAGACGAGATAAAGGAAGTGAGAACAAAGCTTCCCCGCGCCGCCGGAAGCGCGATTGGAGCCGGATTAGGGTTGGGTATTGGGATCGGCCTGGGTCAGATCGCGGATTCAAAGGACAAATACGGCGAAGACCCGGGGCTTGGCAAATTGACAGGGGGATTTATCGGGGTCCTGTTTGGCTCGGTGCTGGGAGGTGAAATCGGATTCGGCGCCAGGAAGATTTACCAAGCGCCGTGAACGCTCAGATCCATTTCTTGTACTTGAACCACCCGAGCATGACCAACGCTACGAACAGGAGACCGCCAGTGGTGTACCAGATTCCGTTTGGATCTTTCAGCATGGGAATGTATTCGAAGTTCATTCCGAAGTAGCCGGTTACAAGCGTCAGCGGCAACATTATTGTCGCTAGAATCGTCAGGCCTTTAACGATGTCGTTTGTGCGATTGGCCATCTGAGTTAGATAGATGTCGAGGCCGCCGGTCAGCAGATCGCGATATGTTTCAACCATATCCATCGCGCGCACCGCGTGGTCGTAGACGTCGCGAAAATAAATACGCATGTCATCGCGAACGAAACGGGTCTCGTCCCGGATGAGAATGTTGAGCAACTCTCGTTGAGATGAGACCGCGCGGCGAAATTGCAACAGCCCGCGCTTGAGCTCAAAGATGGTTTGCAACAGCAACACATCTGGATTGATCAGCAGCGCGTCCTCAACCTCGTCGATGGTGTCACCGATGTGGTCAAGCGTTGGCAGATATCGATCCACCACGATATCAATGATTCCGTGAAGCACCTGATCGGGACGGCTGAAGTGCTTCGCATTGGCGGCAAGCAGCTTTTGAATCTCCTGGACTGCGTTACTCGGACCTTCGTGTACGGTGACGATATAATCGGGTCCCAAAAACGCGTCGATCTCTCGCACTCGCACTTCGCATGGCTTCTCCGTGTAGTGAGTCGAGTTGATGATGATGAACGAGTAGTCGTCGTAATAGTCGACCTTTGCCAACTGGATGTGCTGGCGGCAGTCTTCAACGGCCAGCTCGTGAAACCCGTAGCGGACGGCGAGGTCGTCAAGCTGATGGCTCGTCGGCTCATCCAGGTCGAGCCAAAGCAAGCCGGGGATATCTATGATCGCTAAAATACCGTCGACTCTCTCGGCGGCTGAAGTTTGGGCAATCGTTTCACTCATCAACTGGGAGGGAGAGGTTACCAAATAGAATAACAAAGCAAACTGGGCGTAGCTGATTCGCTAGTCGAATAGCGGCGCCACAACGGTCATCACCGCCTTCGCTTCGCGGGCCGGTTGGTTCGCCGCTTAGGCCGCGGTTCGCCCAGTGTGGTCCTGACGGCCTGAGCTTCGGGAGTTGCCTCAACGACCGCCGCGGCGATGGCCGGCACTGGCTGCGCGGTTAGATCCACTTTCTCCATCTTCACGCCGTAATCGATAGCGATCAGGAATAACAACACGCAAATGGATAGGGTGAGCAACCAATACCCGAGAGTCAGGAAAATTCCACCTGCATAGACGGTGAAGACGATCACCCCTCCGAAGGCAGCCAAAAACAGAATGCGTGGCAAGGTTAATTGCCCGCTCTTAATAATTTTGTCGCGTTCTGCCATGAATGATCCCCCGAAATAGTAAACAATTATGACCGCAAAAGTCAGATCGTCGCAAGTTGACAGAGGGCAACGAAGTTTGTTCAGCCTTGCTTGCCGGAGCAACAGGAAAGTTGAATTTCTCCGGAAGTCTCTTCGATGCTACGACTCAATACGCATCCCGTAGAACGATCGCCAAACGAAGAACGCGGAGACAACAAAGAACGTGGCGGCCAGTACGTGGCCCACCATCGGTCCGGCGTCGATGGTCAGTTTCACAGCGAGCTCAACCGCCAGCAAGCCAAACAGCGTCGTAAACTTGATAACCGGGTTTAGCGCGACCGAAGATGTGTCTTTGAAAGGATCGCCCACTGTATCGCCGACGACAGTCGCGTCGTGCAGCGGCGAACCCTTCTGCTGCAGCTCAACCTCTACGATCTTCTTTGCGTTGTCCCAAGCGCCTCCGGCATTTGCCATGAAGATCGCCTGGTATAGTCCGAAGATCGCAATCGAAATCAAATAGCCGATAAAAAAGAACGGTTCGACAAACGCGAAGGCCAGTGTCGAAAAGAAGACCGTCAGAAAGATGTTGAACATGCCCTTTTGAGCATACTGGGTGCAGATCTGCACGACCTTCTTGCTGTCTTCCACCGATGCCTTCTCGACGCCTTCCAGTTTGATATTGGCTTTGATGTACTCGACCGCTCGATACGCGCCCGTCGTCACCGCTTGCATCGATGCGCCGGTGAACCAATAGATGATGGCGCCACCGGTGATTAGTCCAAGCACGAAGGGTGCGTGCAACAGAGAGAGGCTCTCCGTGTTGGTCGTCAGCCCGTCTGTGAGCGCCATGATGATCGAGAAGATCATGGTCGTAGCGCCAACCACAGCCGTGCCGATAAGCACTGGTTTGGCAGTAGCCTTGAACGTGTTGCCGGCCCCGTCGTTCTCTTCAAGCAAGTGCTTGGCGCGCTCGAAGTTCACGTCGATGTTGTAATCTCTTTTGACATCCGCGACGACGTTTGGGAGTTGCTCGATCAACGACAACTCGTAGACCGATTGCGCGTTGTCGGTAACCGGCCCGTAAGAGTCAACCGCAATCGTTACCGGTCCCATCCCGAGAAAACCGAAAGCCACTAATCCAAACGCAAACACCGCAGGGGCCACCATCAGGCTGCCCAGCCCCAGGGTGCTGAACGCGTAAGCAATAGACATCAGACCGACGATGCTGATGCCAAGCCAGTATGCGGAAAAATTGCCCGCGACCAGACCGGACAGGATGTTGAGCGAGGGGCCGCCTTCGCGAGACGAACTGACCACCGCTTTGACGTGTCCCGAATTCGTCGAAGTGAAAACCTTGACCAGTTCCGGGATCACCGCACCCGCAAGCGTTCCGCATGAAATAATGGTCGAGAGCTTCCACCACTGCGAACCGTCGCCCATCGAAGGAATGACCAGCCAAGAAACAACGTATGTAAGCCCGATGGAAACGATCGAGGTAATCCAAACCAGACGAGTAAGCGGCATCTCAAAATTCATCTCGCGGGCGTTTTGATACTTCGCTTTGGTCACCGCCTCGTTGATGAAATAAGAGAGCGCCGAGGCGATCACCATCATCACACGCATAACGAATATCCAGACCAGAAGCTGTACCTGGATCGCCTGGAAGCCCGGTCCCACCGCCTTTTCGTTCACCGCGAGCAGGATGAATGAGATGAGCGCCACGCCGGTCACGCCATATGTTTCAAATCCATCAGCGCTCGGACCAACAGAGTCGCCGGCATTATCGCCGGTGCAGTCCGCAATCACGCCGGGATTCCGCGCATCGTCTTCCTTGATCTTGAATACGATCTTCATCAAGTCGGAACCGATGTCCGCGATCTTGGTGAAGATACCTCCGGCTATTCGCAGCGCGGCGGCGCCCAACGATTCGCCTATCGCAAACCCGATGAAACAGGGGCCCGCGTAGTCTCCGGGGATGAACAGAAGTATGCACAGCATTATCAGCAGCTCGACGCTGATAAGCATCATTCCTATGCTCATACCGGCTTTTAGCGGGATCGAGTAGAGGGGGTAGGGCTTGCTCTCGAGGCTGGCAAAGGCAGTTCGCGAGTTCGCAAAAGTGTTTACGCGGATGCCGAACCACGCGACGCCATAACTGCCGGCGATGCCAACAAGACTGAACATAAGAATGATGATCACTCGGGTCGCTTCAAACTTGAGCAGCAAGCCGAAGTACATTGCGATGATGACCGCGATAAAAGCCTCGAGGACCAAAATGAACTTGCCCTGGGTGATCAGGTAAGTCTTGCAGGTTTCGTAAATCAGCTCCGAGATCTCGCGCATCGCGGTGTGCACGGGGAGGTTTTTCAAGTGCTTGTAGATCGCGAGACCAAACAGTAGTCCGAGGACGCAGATGATCAGACCAAACAGCAGCAGCGTGTGTCCGTCAACTCCGAGGAATTTGACCTGGGACAGGTCTGGCAGTTTCAGGTTGGCCTCACCGCCCGGCTGGTGTGCGGCCGATGTCTGGGAGGATTGACCGAACGCCGCGGAAGCATTGGCGGTCACAACCACCAGGACCGACGTAATCGTAAAGAGCGAGCGGCTCCGCGTTGCCGTTTTTATGGCTTGATTAATTGCATCAGGTATCATTGCTAGAACGGTACCAGGTTTCATAACGCCTTTATGAGAACTCCCTTTTAGAGTTTGGATTCAGCAGTCAGGAATCAGAACGACGCTTCGCTAACGGCTGCAAGCCGCGTTTGAAGGCAACTACAATCCTGACTGCTTCCCGCCGAGGTTACCTTGCAGCTCCTGTCGCCCGTCCTCTTATCAGAGGTCAAACAGCGGACCGAGCTGACATAGATAAGAAAATCGCGGTCATGACAAAACAAGGCTTATAGCATAAGGCGGAGTTTTTCAGCAAGGTAAGTCGAGATTTAGCAGTGGTGCAGAAGTGTGTTGCTCGCGCCGCCACCGGAGGTTCTCAGGAAGAAGCCTTCGTGAATCCTGGCGACTTCGTGACTTAGTGGCAATTCTCGCGATTTCAGAAGGTGACCCAGAAATTCCTGGACCGCGTACATTGGAGAATTGGTGATCGGGCAACTATACTCAGACGTTCTTCATCCGGGAGCCGAACACGAATGGTAGCAGGTGTGAAAGCCGAGACAGACCAGCGGTCCAGCGTGCTCAACAAACGCCTCTTCCGGTTGAGTGAGATGATTTCGCCGTTGTTGACCCTTGCGGCGGGCCTCATCTGCTACGGGCTTTTCTTTAATCGCGGGCTGGGGCTTGCGGTGATCGGCTACAGCATAGCGCCGGCCGAACGGGTGATGCAGGGAGAAGTGCCCTACCGCGATTTCCTGTTTAACTACACTCCCGGCATTCTCTGGGTGAACGCCGCGTTGATGAAAGCGTTTGGAACGACGCTTTTGACAACCAGGGTCGGACTCGTCGCGTTCAAACTGGTTACTTTGCTCACACTCTTTTATGTCAGCCGCAGGCTGACGAACGCGTGGGCGGCGCTCGTCCCGGTTCTCCTCACACTGGCCTGGCTCGGCTACCAGCAACCATTCAACGTCTTTCCGGATCAGTATCTGATGCTGTTTGCGCTCGTTAGTTTGATCTGCTTGCTCAACTACGACGATACCGAGCGCCATCGCTGGCTTCTTCTTTGTGGGTTGGGAACGGGCGCGGTGTTCCTGTTCAAGCACAACGTAGGAGTATTGTTGTTTGCAACGGCCGCGGCTGCAATCGTGATGAGAGAGCTGATGACCTCTCGTCGTTTGACGAACGCAGCGAGAGCATCCGCACTCTTTCTGCTGGGCTTTGCCGTTGTCATCGCTGCGCTGGCGATCTATTTGTTCTACAATCACGCGCTCGGTGCGATGGTCGGACACTTTCTTCACCACGCGGCGGAATACAGCGAAGCGCGATCGGTTGGCCTTCCATCACCTGACCTGGTTCTCATAACGTCAGTGATGTCGCTTGTAGCAATCGCGGCCGGAGTCTTCGTGCTTGTGGTGGTGAAGCGCGGGTTTCAATTGTATGTGCTTGCTGCGATAGCCGTCGGGACGATAATTATGCTGCTTGCGAAAAGGGGCGATGCGTTCAACGAGTCTTTGCTGGCATCGGTTGCTTACTTTCCGCCGTTCGTTTTTGCCTTTGCATCAGCCCTGGCGGTCTGGCAATTGAAGAGAAAAGAACGGGACCCGGCGAGTTGGTGGCGCCGCAACGGCGCGACCGTGACCGTTGGCCTGGTCGCGCTGGCCGTTTATCTGGAAGTTTTCCCGCGTGCCGATTACTACCACCTTGTGCGGGTGCTGCCGCCGGTTTTCATGTTCTTGTTTGTGCTCGTCGCGCGCTGTGTACCGGTTCTTACCGAACAGTTAAGACATTGGATCCGGTCACCTGGTCAAGCTGCATTATTGGTTTTATCTGCGCCGTTCGTTTTTCTTGTCGCCATCGGAGTGAACAACACCTGGGCCCCGGAGTTTGATTCGGGGCTTCATTTCAGGGATAACCGCGAGCTGACGATCGAGCGAGGGAGAGGGATCTTTGTCGAGGAACGGCCGGCAGAATTAACGGAGGGGCTGGTCAACTTGATACAGTCAAACAGCTCCGCGGACGAATACATCTTTTCCTTCGCGCAACGGGGAAGCGGGCTTTACTTTCTCGCCGGTCGCAGAAATCCTACTCGCTTCCTGTGGTGGCGGTCGGTAGGGATCAGCGGCGAAGAACGGGAAGCAGTGATGACGATGATCGGCAACCGGCGCGCCAAGCTGATCATCATTCAGGACATCGCGGCCACCCGGGAGATCCAGGATTTCATCGGCGAGAACTACGATCACATTGGAACCGTGGCCGACATTGCGGTCTATGGTGCGAGGAAGCCGGCCGGCGATGCAGCAAGCGATAAGCGCAGCGTTAATTGACAGGGGCAGTTCGAGAGCACGGCTCGTCGAATCTCTGACGGCGGCCGCGGTGATCGCCGTGGCGCTTGGGGCCTTTCTGTTTCTATTCAATCGCTCGAATGTCCTCTCGCATTCAATAGGTTACAACCTCTACGCTTCAGAACGCGTGCTTGAGGGCAACATACCTTACCGGGATTTTCACACCCTCTATCCGCTCGCAATATTTTATGTGAATGCAGCGGTTTTCAAGTGGCTCGGCGTGTCCTTGTATTACGCATTGGCCGGAGTGCTCATCTTCAAGGTCCTGACCGTGCTGGTGATTTACCTGAACGGCAGGCAGGTGATGCCGCGAGGCTGGGCTTTGGCTGCAGCGCTTTCCGGACTTCTGTGGTTGAGACCGAACGGGCCGTTCAAACCAGTTCCAATGCACTATGGCGCGCTGTTTTTGGCGCTCGCGATGCTTCTGTTGTTGAAGTACGAGAATCGCCAAAAGCTCAAACTCGTCTTCCTTGCCGGCGCATCGCTGGGTTTGGTCGCTCTGTTCAAACACAACATCGGAGCTTACGCGATTGCGGGGACAATTGCGGTTCTTTTGTTCGAAGTCCGCGGGGATGCCCGACAGATGAGCCTGGCCGTTGAGAAGCCGGATTCAACGCGCAGTCACAGGCTGAGGTTTGCACGATATAGAAGCCTCCGGCCAGTGTTGGCTCTTCTGACTGGTTGCGCTGCTACATTGGTTCCCGCGCTGGCTTATATGCGGGCGAACGACGCACTGGCTCCGATGATACGAACGTTGCTGTTCGGTCCAGGCGAATTCCTTCTGAGTAGGCTGGCAATCCCTTTGTCGCCGGTGGCGCCGGTTGTTCTGGTGACGGCGATCGTGTTGATCACCTGGGCAGCTCACCGGCTTCCACGGCATCCTGCCATTGCCACCGCGATGTGGGTCGCGCTGATCGCCGGGATTTCCTTGTTCATCCTGCGGGGCAATCAAGCGGACGTGAATCAAATTATCTTTTACCTGCCTGTTATGACGCTCGCTTGCGGATTTGTTATCGCGATTTTCGGGGACATCGCGGTAACTGACCGGCGTTCGCTGGTGATCGCATTCATCTTTGCTGCGGCTGCTTTGATGGAAGCGTTCCCCAGGTTTGCCCGGGAGCAATCGATAGCGGCGATGCCGCTCACGATGCTGTTTCTTGTTTTCTTACTTTATGTTTTGCGTCCGGCGATACGGGGTCTTCTAACGAGGACGTTGCAATATCGACTGGCGCTGGCGGTGCTGCCGATAACGTTTGTGCTCATTGAAGCTCGAATGTTCATCGACACCTACTTCGATAACCACATTGGATTCAGGGCGAACACCGAGCTCAAGATTGACCGGGGCCGGGGCGTGTATTTTCCGGCGGCCACCGCAGCCTTAATAGAAGCGGTCGTGAACTACGTCGAGCAGCGTATCCCGCCGGGCGGATATGCGTTTGCTCAATCCGATGCAGGGACGTCGTTCTTATTTCTGTCCGATCGCAGGAACATTTCGAACGCGCAGTTTTGGATCGGTGTCGGAGTGACCCCGGAAGAACGAGCCGCGACGCTCGACCGAATTGACAAGACACAGACTAAACTGATAATCACCAGCGACGAAGTGCTTGCGGCCGAGAAGTACGGACCGATGCGCGACTACATCGAACAGAACTTTAAGGTTGGCGCGCGCTTTGACGATGTGCTGATCCTTGAAAGGTAGGCACTCCACGACCGTGCGAACGATGACTGAAGAAAAGCAAGAAACGTCTGAAGAAGAGGTTCGGCTTGATAGTTTTTTCAGGTGGGTCTGGCGCGGTAAGTGGTTAATTCTTTTCCTGGTCATCGTTGCCGGCGGAGTCGCCGCCTTGCTGGGACTCCGCCAGCCGGCGCTTCACAACTCAACCGCACTCATCGAAGTGGGGCGGGTGTGGGGCAAGCCTCTCAAGGATATTTACGTTACCGTCGAGATTGCCAACAGTCCGGGATTCATCCAGGAAGTCGCAGAGAAAACCGGCGTGAAGCCCGGCCAGCTCGGGCGCAGCGTTCAGGCCGGCGCGGTTGAATCCGGAGTGCCTCACTCGATGTATCCCATTTTGATCCGAGTGACCTCCAATTCTGAAGGCGCCGATGAGTCGGTAAGACTCGCCCAGGCTGTTGCTGACGAGATCATCGCGCGGCACGAGGATCTTTTTTCGGAAGCGATCGGGCCGCACATGGAGCGCCAGCGCCGCCTCGAACAGCGGCTGAAAGAGATCGGTACGTCGCCCTCCGATCGGGACTTTGCATTTAAGCTCGAGGCTGAGCTGGACGACGTCAGGGCCAACAACTCGTCGCCTACCTCGACCCTCAAGAGTCACCTGGTCGAGAAAATTGTACCGGGCTCGACTATTCGTCCGGACATCTGGCGCGGCGCCGCCAACGCAGCATTGATCGCTGGAATCTCAGGCGTTTTGATAGCTTGCTTGTTAGGTTACTTTAAGCCTGCGTCGCAATGAGCCCTGTACGGGCCGCCCTCCGCGGGCGCTCTCGTTACCTTACAAGATCAGCTCACAACCGAGGGTGCCCGCGGACGGACGCCCTTACAGGACAGGCAGAGGTAGAAATCGACTTCACGCATCTTCCATGAAGACCCTTGTTCAGGAACTGCTATTTCCACTGATCGCCGTAGTCGCGGCGTTCCTGGTAGGCGGCATCATCGTCTGGATGGTCGGCGACAGCCCCCTTCTGGTATACGAGCTGTTTTTCACCAGCGCATTCGGCTCGGTTGACGGAATCGGCTACACGCTGTTCTATGCGACGCCGCTCATCTTCACCGGGCTTGCGGTGGCTGTGGCTTTCAAATGCGGCTTGTTGAATATCGGGGCGGAAGGTCAATTGATCGCGGCGGCGTTTGCGACGGCGTGGGTCGGTCTGGTGCTTCCGGGCTGGCCGGCGCTTATCGTGACGCTGCTGGCGATGATCGCGGGCGTCGTAGTAGGCGGAGTGTGGGCCGGCATTCCCGGCGTACTCAAAGCGAGATTCGGCGCGCACGAAGTCATCACCACGATAATGATGAATTTTATCGCGGCCGGCATAGTGAGCTATCTGACCCAGTACCATTACCGGAGACTGGGAGATCCGATACTCGAAACTCTGCCGATTGCTGAGAAGGTGGGCGACACGGTGGTTGGGCCGCACATCCCGAGAATGAGCGCGCTGCTTGCACCCCTTGGAATCCATGTTCCGGATCGGCTCCCGCTAAACCTGGCGTTTGTGTTCGCGCTCGCTGCCTGCGTGATCGTTTATGTGTTCCTGTGGAAAACGAAATGGGGATACGAGCTGCGCGCGGTTGGCACAAATCCGTCGGCAGCCGAATACGGCGGCATCTCCATCGCGCGCAACATCGTAATGGCGATGTTCATATCGGGGATGCTCGCGGGTATGGTCGGGATCAACGACGTTCTTGGTTATCGGTATCGCTACTATCACAACTTTTCGGCGAACTACGGGTTCACCGGGATTGCGGTTGCGCTGCTGGGAAGAAATCATCCGGTTGGAGTCCTGTTGGCGGCGATTCTGTTTGGCGCGCTAATCAGGTCCGGGCTGTTTATCGACATCTTCACCGACAATGTATCCAAAGATTGGGTTGTGATCCTGCAGGCCATCATTATTCTATTCGTCGCGTGTGAAGCCGTATTCAGAGGCGGCTCGAAGCGCCTACTCCAAGGGAAGGTGTAAACCAATTTTTGGGTTTCTGGTTCGTGGTTTATGAGTTTCTGCGCAGAACCACAACCAAGAAACCAGAAACAGAAATCCGAGCGCAATGCTTAAGACCATCCTCAACCTGTCGCTGCTCGCGTCGATGATAAGGTATGCGACGCCGCTCACACTTGCCTCGCTGGGGGGCATGTTCTCCGAGCGCGGTGGAGTCATAAACATCGCGCTCGAAGGCATAATGCTTGCCGGCGCTTTCACGGCATCGGCGGTGACGGTGAAGGTTGGTAATCCGTGGGTCGGGCTCACCGCGGCAGCAATAGCGGGACTGCTCGTCGCGCTGATTCACGCGCTGGCGTCGATCCAGTTCAAAGCCGATCAAGTAGTGGTCGGCACCGCCATCAACATTCTGTTTTTGGGAGTGCCGCCCCTTGTGTCGGGCGCGATGTTCGAGTCGACTGGCTCGACTCCTCAACTTCCACGAGATCAGACGCTTCCAGAATGGCACATCCCTGTAATCGATCAAGTTCCAGTCCTCAAGCAATTGCTATCAGGGCACACCTCAATTTCTTACCTCGCCTTCGCCCTGGTGCCGATCAGTTACTACATTTTGTTTCGCACTCGGTTTGGCCTTCGGCTGCGCGCAGTCGGAGAAAATCCCGAAGCTGCGGATACCGCGGGCGTGAGCGTCTACCGCATCCGTTATGCCGGCGTGTTGTTGAGCGGGTTGCTTGCCGGCATCGGCGGCGCTTATTTATCGATCGCGCAGAACTCTCTGTTTACACGCAATATGACCGGAGGCCGCGGCTTCATCGCGCTGGCCGCCTTGATATTCGGCAAGTGGCACCCGGTCGGAGCGTTTCTGGCGTGCTTGTTGTTTGGCCTTGCCGAAGCGGTTTCAGATCAAATGCAAGGCGTCGTTCCAATCCCGGTACAATTTATTCAAATAATTCCGTATATTCTGACGATGGTAGTGCTCGCAGGATTCATCGGCAGAGCCACGCCGCCTCGCGCGATCGGTACACCTTACATCAAGGAAAAATGATGACAATTCCACTCTATGACCGGGCATCTGAAGCATCGCGCTACATTTTGGCGAAAGCCCAGACGCGGGCGCCGCGGGTTGCCGTTGTGCTCGGTTCGGGCCTTGGAGGAGTTGCTGATGCCGTTGAAGACGGAATCGAAATCCCGTATGACGAGATACCTTACTTTGTAAGATCAACCGTGGAAGGTCACGACGGCAAGCTGATCATCGGCTCCTTCGGCGGTGTCGACGCGGTGTTGATGAAAGGCCGGTTTCACTTTTATGAGGGCTACTCGATGGAAGAGGTGACGCTGCCGATACGAGTCTTCAGCTTGATGGGTATTCGCTCGCTGGTTTTGACCAATGCGGCCGGCGGCGCCGCGACACATCTTTCACCGGGCTCACTGATGGTTATTACGGATCACATAAACATGATGGGTGAGAATCCGCTGAGGGGCCCAAATGACGAACGTTTTGGACCGCGATTTCCGGATATGACTTCCGTATACGCGCCGGCTTATATTGAAGCCGCCCATGAAGTGGCTCGCGAGATCGGCGTGGTTTTGGTGGAAGGAGTATACATGGCGCTTCGAGGTCCGTCTTACGAAACGCCGTCGGAGATTCGAATGATGCGCAAGCTGGGGGCCGATGCTGTGGGAATGTCAACCGTGCCCGAAGCGACGGTCGCGCGACACTGCGGGATTAGGGTGCTGGCGATCTCCTGTATCACGAACGTCGCAGCCGGGCTGACGAGCGCGGTGATAAATCACGAGGAGGTGATGATGGTTGGCGAGCGCGCCGGAAAGCAGCTCGCGGAATTGATCATTCGAGTAATCCCTCGACTCGCAACGGCGGACTGACTATCAACTCGCGACGCCACCAAAACACGAAGACCGAAAGCCGCACGAAAAAAAAGTTTGTGAATCGTGGTGACTTTGCGACTTGGTGGCAATTCCCCCGCAACTCATGAACCTGACGCCGTTTGCTCCCGATGGTACAATAACCAGGCTATGATAATTGGGATCAGCGGCGGGACCGGGTCAGGCAAGACCACGGTCGCTCAGAAGATCATTGCTCCCGCAGGCGAGAGCAACGTCGTCTACCTTCAACAGGACTCCTACTATCGCAACCTCGGAGACATGCCGCTCGATCTGCGTCACCGCGTCAACTACGACCATCCCGATGCGTTCGACACAGATTTGCTGATAAACCACCTTGCGGCCTTGCGAGCCGGTGAGAGCATTGAACAGCCCATCTACGATTACCCAACTCATTCGCGTAAAGCTGAAACCATTCACGTCAAGCCGCGCCCGGTCATCATCGTCGAAGGCATACTGGTGTTTGTAAACTCACAGATGCGCGGGCTCATGGACCTCAAGATTTTTGTCGACACCGACGCGGACATACGTTTCATTAGACGGCTCGACCGGGACGTGCACGAACGCGGCCGAACGGTCGAGTCGATCATCACTCAATACACGACCACCGTGCGGCCGATGCATCTTCAGTTTGTAGAGCCGTCTAAACGATACGCCGACATAATCATTCCCGAGGGCGGCTTCAACGACGTGGGAATCGATTTGGTCGCCGCAAAAATCAAATCCTTCCTTGCGCCGTCAGCCGACTCGGACGTTATGCCCATTCACCCAAACGCAACCGAAGCGGGACGGCCGGGGTTCCCGAGTTAGTGAAACGTGTGAGCGTACGGAGAGCAGTGATTAAACATGATTAGTGAAGATGAGTTGATAGATTTGGCTAAGAGCGCACGCCAGTTCGCTCACGCCCCGTATTCTAATTTCAGAGTGGCCGCCGCGCTGCTCAGCTCTGATGGCCGTGTGTTCACCGGCTGCAATGTGGAGAACTCGACCTACGGGTTAAGCATGTGCGCGGAGCGGGTCGCGATCTTCAAGGCGATCAGCGAAGGCGCAAGCGAAATCTCAAAGATCGCCGTGGTTACGGATCACGAACACATAGCGCCTCCGTGCGGGTGTTGCCGGCAGATGATCTGGGAGTTCTGTTCCGATAAGACCGAGGTGATTCTGGCTAATCTGGGCGGCGATGTTCGGCGTTATCGAATACGAGACTTGCTGCCCGAGGCATTCGACTCGCGCTACCTCGAAGGTGTAAGCTAGCCAGCACTTCCGGGAGCAAGGCAGGAGACCGGCGCCAGGTTGAACGCTCTCATCATGATCCTGGAGCGTCACGTCAGCGGTCATCAGTAAGACCACCCATCGGTAATCGTCTTTCGATAACACTCTTGGAAATCAGTCGCTATCGGTTGCTTTACCACTTGCTCTTGTCGCTGCGCGATTGGACGCGGGAATTGCCATTGAGGAGCACGCTTGAGAAAAACTCTCGTTGTCACCTTTCTGATTGTCATTCTGATTCCTGGCCTGTTGCCGTCCGCCGCGGAGGCAGCCGCACGAGTTGACATCATCATTCGCGGTGGGACCGTGGTAACAATGGACGGCTCGGCGCGAGTGATTGAAAACGGCGCGGTCGCCATCAAGGGAGATCGGATTGTCGCGGTTGGCGCCTCCGCCCAGATCGCAGCGAAGTACCTTGCACCGCGCACAATCAACGCAGCCGGCAAGGTTGTGATGCCCGGTCTCATCAACACTCACACTCACGTGCCGATGGTGTTGTTCCGAGGTATTGCCGATGATCTTGTGCTGATGGAATGGCTGCAGAAGTTTATTTTCCCAGCCGAAGCGAAGAACGTGGATGAGCAGTTCGTGCGCTGGGGCGCTCGGCTCGGATGCCTGGAGATGATTCAAGGCGGGACCACAACCTATGTCGATATGTATTACTTCGAGGACGCAATCGCCGATGAGACCGCCCGCGCAGGCATGCGAGCGGTTTTAGGGGAGACGCTGATCGACTTTCCCGCGCCCGATAACAAGACGTGGGACGCAGGCATGGCCTACACCGAAAAGTTCGCGGCGAAGTGGAAGGGTCACCCGCTCATCACTCCGGCAATCGCTCCGCACGCGCCATATACCGTGTCAACCGATCATCTTAAACAGGCCCATTCGCTCTCCCAGCGTCTAGCCGTCCCGTTGGTCATCCACATCCTGGAAGACCAGACTGAAATCAAGACCATCCAGGACAAATACGGCGCAACCTCTGTTGCCTATCTCGATCGAATAGGTTTGCTTGACGAACGGGTGATTGCGGCGCACATGGTCTGGCCGTCGAGCGATGAGATCGGCACGCTCGCGAAGCGGTCGGTCGGCGTCGCGCACTGCCCGCAGTCCAACATGAAACTGGCTGCTGGTGCCGCTCCTGTGCCACAGATGTTAAAGGCGGGGGTAGCTGTTGGGCTTGGGACCGACGGTGCGGCGTCAAATAACGACTTGAGTATGTGGGAGGAGATAGACACGGCGGCGAAGCTTCATAAGCTGACTTCCAAGGACCCCACGGTAATCAACGCCCGCGAGGCGATCGAGATGGCTACCATTCGCGGCGCTCGCGCGATTCACCAGGACAAGGAAATCGGTTCGCTCGAAGCGGAAAAACGCGCCGACGTGATAATCGTCGATATGAACGCCGCTCACCAGACGCCGCTCTACAATGTTTACTCACAGCTCGCGTACGCGACCAAAGCTTCAGATGTCGAGACGGTGATCATCAACGGCCGAGTGGTGATGCTGAATCGCCGAGTGTTGACCGTTGATGAACGCGCGGTTCGCGCGAAGGCCAACGAATACCGAGACCGGATTCGAAAGAGCATTGCCATTCAATAGGCTCACCCTGGAGTGACCTAGAGACCGAGCTTGGGCCACAGCAGATCGATCCTCAGCCGCACATCTTCGCTCATCTTGATTTCTTTCGGCCACGGACGATCGAAGCCTTCAGACTTCAACTTGCGGGTACCATCGATTCCCATCTTCGACCCGAAGTTGGGGAGCCGCGATGAATGGTCCAGTTGATCGACCGGGCCAAACATGAATTGAATGTCACGCTCAGGGTCAATGTTGTTGAGCACCCGCCACGCCACCTCATTCAAATCCCGCACGTTGGTATCCTGGTCCACAACGACTACGCACTTGGTGAACATTGCCTGGGGCAGCGACCAGATTCCGTTCATGATCTTTCGGGCGTGTCCGGGATAGTCCTTGCGAATCGAAACGATCATCAGGTTATGAAACACACCCGCGAACGGCATGTGATAATCCTCAACTTCGGGAAACTGGCGCTGTAACAATGGCAGATAGATTCGCTCGATGGCTTCGCCCATCCAACAATCTTCCTGGGGCGGCTTGCCGACGATGATGGTCTGATAGATCGGCTTCTTGCGATGTGTAATGCACGTGACATGGAACACGGGAAAGTCGTCTTCCAGCGAGTAGTAACCGGTGTGATCCCCAAACGGCCCTTCTGTCCGGAGCTCTTCCGTATCGACGTAGCCTTCGAGCACAATTTCGGCGTTGGCGGGTACTTCGACGTCGATCGTTTCACATTTGACCATCTCAACCGGTTTGTCGCGCAGGAAGCCTGCGATCATCATCTCGTCCAGGTCTTCGGGAAGCGGCATGATCGCCGAGAAGACCGAAACAGGATCGGCTCCCAGAGCCACTCCCACGTCGAGACGTCCCCCGCCGCCTCGCTTTAAGTTGCGAAAGTGCTGCGCGCCGTGTTTGTGAATCTGCCAGTGCATGCCGGTGGTCTTCTCGTCGTAGACCTGCATGCGATACATTCCGCAATTGCGCTTGCCGGTCTCGGGGTTGTTGGTAAACACGAGGGGCATCGTAATATAGCGGCCGCCGTCTTCGGGCCAGCATTTGATGATCGGGAAATCAAACAGTGAGAGCTCCCCGTCCTTGAGCACCCGCTCTTTGCAGGGACCGTCTTTGACTATCTTTGGAAACATATGCCTCAGATCGGCCAGGCGGGGGATCATCTTGATTTTGTCTATCAGCCCTTGAGGTGACTTCACATCCGTGAGCTCAGCTATCCGCTCGGTTATCTCGCGGTAGTCGCTAACCCCGAGCGCGATCAGCATTCGCTCGCGGCTGCCGAGCGCGTTTATCAGGACTGGAACCGAATGCCCTCGCACGTTTTCAAACAGCAGCGCGGGGCCGTTTTCCTTGGAGACACGATCGGTGATCTCGGATATCTCGAGATCCGCGTCGACCTCGGTGCGAATGCGTTTGAGATGACCGCGCTTTTCGAGAATGGATATGAATTGTCTCAGGTCTTCGATGGCCATAGGTGACCCAAACTATCACGGGCGTGAAATGGAGACAATGTGGTCGGGGGAGGATGTAGGATGGCAGTCTGAAGCTCTCCCTATTAACCCGCCACGTGATAGCCGTCCCTTACGCCGGCTTAGTCACTCCGCGCTCTCGTGAATTCGCGAGCGGCGGCCTCGGCAATGTTCGCCACTGCGCTGATAAGCTCCTTCGGCTCGGCGGGCTTCGGGACAAACATATTGTATCCGGCCGTCAACGCGCGGGTGCGATCCTCGACTCTTACATACGCCGTCAATGCGATCGCCGCAATGTGTCTGCCGGTTTGGGCCTCGAAGGCTCTTACCTTAGTGATTAGCGAGTAACCATCTTCACCGGGCATCGCCAGGTCGGAGATCAGCACCTCGGGTTCGAACCAATTCAGCACTTCAAGCGCTTCAGCCACAGAACCCACTGCTTGAACGTTGGCGTCATGATCCTTTAGCATCACGGTAACCAACTCAAGATTATCCTGATCATCATCAACCAGCAGAACGCGAAGGCCGGCAACAGAGGGAACGCTCTCGAATGGCCGCAAGCTGCCGGTGTCTATTTTCTTGCGCGCGCCCACTCGTTCATTGGCGCCTAACTGTGGAAACCTGATTGTGAAGGTCGCGCCTTGCCCTTCTCCAGGACTATCTGCGAAAACTGACCCACCATGAAGTTCAACCAGATGCCGTACTATCGCTAATCCCAATCCAAGCCCTCCGTGCCTTCGGGTGCTGGTTCCATCGGCCTGGCGAAAGCGGTCAAAGATGAACGGAAGGAAGTCAGGACTGATACCCTGGCCGGTGTCGCTGACTCGTATCTGAATATCCGAGTCCACGTGCTCCAGCCGCACCTCGACTCGTCCGCCAGACGGGGTAAACTTGATGGCATTTGAGAGCAAATTCCAAACGATTTGCTGCAATCGTCCAGAATCCCCTGAAACGTGACGCGCCGATGGATCGAGCCTGACCTCGAGTTGTATGCCTTTTGATTCCGCAGCCAGTTGAACGGAATCAATTGCCGCATTGATCACCGACGCTACATCGACCTGGGTGATGTTGAGACGGAGCTTACCCGTGATTACTCGGGACACGTCGAGGATGTCTTCTATCAGTTGAGCCTGTATGCGGGCGTTGCGTTCTATCGTTTCCACGGCCCGGGCCGCGGTAGCCTGGTCCACTCTTCCGCTCCGCAGGACGTGAGACCAACCCATGATCGCGCTAAGCGGAGTCCTCAACTCGTGCGAGACGGTTGCCAGAAACTCGTCCTTCATTCGATTGGCAGCTTCGGCCTCCGATCGGGCAATCTGCTCGCTGGTGAGCATTCGTTCGAGCTCATCTTTCACGCCACGCAGAGTCTCTTCGACTTGCTTCCTTTCAGCGATCTCCGCTTCAAGAGATCTGGCTTTTTGCTGCAACTCGAGGATGACTCTGAGACGATCACCTGTGTCTGTAAGCGCGGTGTAACTCTCGGCCGGGATTATGCGTGAGTGCTCCGCGCACGTATCGCTAAGAGGCTGGGCCAACGCTTGCCCGCTCAGGCTATGCATCGGATAACCGCAAAACAGCATGAACGGCTGAGTCTTTTTCAACTCGTTCCACAGTTGCTCCAACCGTATTGCTGCATCGTAGTTACCCTCGGCCCAGAGAAGCGCAACCATCTCGCCGAAGATGCGAACACGCCGGCCGCCGTTCGAAGCCCGTGAGACGATCCCTCCAATGGTTTCCTCAAAGCGGGTTGGTTCGGGTGACCGATCGACCAGAAATTTTAAGAGCGTCTCCTCTGCGTCCAGCGACATGTATTGTCCTGACGCGCGGGCCGCAGCCAGATCAACCCCGTAAGCCTGCAATCGTTGTTCAAGAGCCTCGCGATGCACCTTCGTCGCTACGACGATGCCTGCATCGCCGGCGCCCAGCGCAGTGCCAACAAAATCGCCAAGCGAGTTCAGCAGGAACTCGTCTGTTTCATAAAACTGAGCGAAATGCTCAGCCTCACCCATCGTTGTCCAATCCGAACTGGACGCGAGCAACATTGCTGTTTCGTTGTCATCGGCGGGCGGGATTACCCCGCGAACAGGCTTGCCACTTCTTGCTTCCATCTTGGGAGTCTCCATGCAACTGAACCTAAGTTGATTGTCCGCGATCGGCTTCGAAGAGCGGATGCCTGCTTCAAAGCGGCTGGTATGGTTATCGTCGCCCAATATGGGCTACTTCCGGCGTCCAGAATCCCGGCGCAAATTTGCTTGCAGAAGTCCGGATTGAATTCGAATCTAGCCACAGCCATCTTATCGCAAGCTTACGATTGAAATCTACACGAAAACGGTCCACAAGCGACCGGGAAAAGGATCACCTGGGAAAAACTGCTATACTAGCGGCTACTTTCGCAACCACCCAGGCGCCTATCCAGCCATTTTATGATCGTATTGGAGGAGGCGGCGACATATGTAGCAATCGAGAAGGAGAAGTGTCATGCAGATGAGCGAACACGGCTTGGAACTATTGAAAAACTGGGAAGGCTTCGAGCTCCAGGTCTACAAGGATTCGGCCGGGCTTCCAACGATTGGCGTGGGTCATCTGCTTACGAAGTCTGAGTTGACGTCGGGCAAGATATCCATCAACGGCGTGCCCGTCCGTTATTCCGCGGGTCTGACCGAGGAGCAGGTGCTCGATCTGTTGATCCAGGACCTTACTCCGGCTGAAAAGGCGGTAAATGCGGGGGTCAAGGTAACGCTCAATCCGAATCAGTTCGCCGCGCTCGTCTCGTTTACGTTCAATGTGGGCGTGAGTGCTTTCACAGGCAGCACCCTTCTGAAACTGCTCAATCAGGGCCAATACCCCTCGGTGCCGGCTCAATTACGTCGCTGGATTCGCTCCGGCGGTGTGATAGTCCAGGGGTTGGTTAATCGGAGAGAAAATGAAATCAAATTGTGGAATGGTCAACTCTCTGTTCCGCCGCCGCAGACGTTGTAGTGGACTCACGCTTTGATGTGACGGATTCGCAGAAGAGCCAAAAAAGACTTCGATACATATTGTGAATCGGACAGCGCTGGCAGGCGTGGCTACTCGAAAAGCCCACATCGTTCTGACCATTAAGAGCGATCGCTGTGACGCCCAATTTGATTCGGCAGCACCCGCGCCGCCACTAAGACACGAAGACCGAAAGCCGCACGAAGCAAGGCGTGGAGAACCCGCGGACCTGGTGATCTGGGTGGAAATTCTAACGCAACTCAGGCTGAACGTCTTGCGCAAAACGGCAACTCTGCCCGACAATTCTCTAAGCGCTAGCCCAGAGCCTTCAGGCAACGGACTGTCAAAGGATAAGTTGAAGACTACCGAGGGGTAACTATGAAAAGACTGACTACCGCAATGTTATTGCACGCGGCTTTGCTCGTTACGATGCTCGCGCCATTCGCCTCCGCACAGGATGGCACCGGGCAACCGCCGCTGGCCAGAAAAATGGCTCATACCACCGAGATTCACGGCTACACGCTGAAGGACGATTACTTCTGGCTTCGCGAGAAGAAGAATCCAGACGTCATCAAGTATTTAGAAGCGGAAAACGCTTACACCGAAGACGTGATGAAGCCCACCAAGGAATTCCAAGAGGCGCTTTACAAGGAGATACTCGGTCACATCAAGCAAACTGATTTGAGCGTTCCGTCGCGCATTGGCGATTACTTTTATTATTCGCGGACGGAAGAGGGCAAACAGTATCCGTATCAGTGCCGCAAGCAGGGCAGCATGAACACGAGCGAAGAGATTCTGCTCGACTTGAACAAGCTGGCCGAAGGTCATTCCTTTCTCGGGCTTGGCGGATTTCGCGTAAGCGACGACGGAAACTTGCTGGCATACTCGACCGATACTACCGGCTATCGTCAGTACACGCTTCACGTCAAGGACCTGCGAACAGGCAAGACCTTGAGTGAAAGCATCGAACGCACCGGGTCGGTGGTCTGGGCGAACGATAACAAGACGCTGTTCTATACCACCGAAGACGCCGTTTCAAAACGTTCGGACAAATTTTGGCGCCACGTCGTCGGCAGCGACAAGAACGATTTGCTCTACGAAGAGAAGGATGAGCTATTCGACGTCGGCGCAGGGCGGTCGCTCGATAAGAAGATTATCTTCCTGGGCTCGTATGCGAAGACATCCAGAGAGATCCGATATCTGCCGGCCGATAACCCGACCGGCGAATTCAAGATCGTTCTGCCCCGCCAGGACGGGCACGAGTACGATGTCGACCACTACAACGGCCTGTTCTACATCACGACAAACAGGGATGCGAAAAACTTCCGTGTTGTCACCGCTCCAATCAGCGATCCTTCAGAGAAGAACTGGAAGACGTTCATTGCGCACAACCCCAAAGTGAAGATCGACGGCCTGACTACTTTTTCCAACCACCTGGTCGTGTCGGAGAAGGAAGGCGGTCTGAGTTACCTTCGCGTAATCGATATGAGGACCAGGCAGTCGCACCGGATCACGACCGATGAGCCGGACTATGCGCTTTTCATCGGCGCCAATCCGGAGTACAACACCACGACCGTGCGTTTCAACTATCAATCGATGGTCACGCCAAACTCGGTATACGATTACGACATGAATAGCCGCCAGCGGAAGCTCCTCAAGCAGCAGGAAGTGTTGGGGGGTTACGATGCTAAAAACTATGAAGCGAGGCGCATCTGGGCGGTCGCGCGCGATGCGACGAAGGTACCGGTTTCGCTGGTCTACAAAAAAGGAGTGAAGTTCGACGGCACCGCGCCGATGGTGCTTTATGCGTACGGTTCCTACGGCGCGTCGATGGCGCCGACGTTTTCATCCAGCCGGCTTGCGCTCCTCGACCGGGGCGTGATTTACGCGCTGGCCTACATTCGCGGCGGCGGCGAACTGGGTGAGGATTGGCGCGAGCAGGGCCGCATGATGAAGAAGCTCAATACCTTTTACGATTTTATCGACTGCGCCGATTATCTGGTGAAGAATAAGTACACCGCGACGAACCGTCTGGTGATTCAAGGCGGGAGTGCGGGTGGGCTGTTGATGGGCGCGGTGGTTAATATGCGACCCGATCTGTTCAAGGCGGTGGTCGCGCAGGTGCCATTCGTCGATGTGATGAACACGATGCTTGACGCTTCGCTGCCGCTGACTACAAGCGAGTGGATTGAGTGGGGCAATCCGAATGAGAAGCCGGCGTTCGATTACATGATCAAGTATTCGCCTTATGACAACATTGCGGCGAAGAACTATCCGGCGATGCTGGTGCAGGTCTCGCTCAACGACAGCCAGGTGCCGTACTGGGAAGGAACCAAGTTCGTAGCCCGGTTGCGCGCGACAAAGACGGACAAGAACGTACTGTTGTTGAAGGCTAATATGGGCGCAGGCCACGGCGGAGCCTCGGGTCGTTACGATGCCTTGCGCGAGGCCGCTTTTACCTACTCGTTTATACTCTGGCAAATGGGCTTAACGAAGTAGCCAATTATCGAACAGGTTGCTGTGTGGCGAGGCGCCAGTCTCGCCACACAGTCAGGATTCCGCCTTCGCCTTCCAGCAGCATATCCGTCGCCGCTTGAAAGAAAGAATTGCCACGAAGTCAGGAGGTCACCAGGATTCACAAAGGCTTTCTTCGTGCGACTTTCAGCCTTCCTGTCTTAGTGGCGGCGCAACTTGCCGCCGGCTGCGTTATTCTTTTCCGACTCTCCGCTAAACGGTATATCCATTTGCCAATCAAGGCTCCGCTCGAGTTTGGCGAGAAGCTGGTTGTATCGAGCAAGCTGCTGATTCACCTCTTCAATTGTTGCGGTTATCAGCTCGAATGATACTGCGCCTGACTTGATTTCGCGCCCAAGGGCTTTCATTCCAACCTTCAAATAGATGTCCAGAATCTGCCGCCGGCCAATTGCCACTATCCTCGTCCCCCTGCGTGATTCAATCCAACGAAACGCTGCGTAGATCAGAGCTGGTAGAATCCGGCTGCCCCTGTGCGGGGGTATCACCGCCAGTAACCGCAACTCATAGAGTCCATCGTCGATCGGGAAGGGAAGCTCCTTTCGCGAAAGGTATTTGTCGATCGAGTAACTGGCCCCGGGCGGCGTGATGGATATGAATCCCGCTATCTCCTCCGCCAACCAAGCAGTGATGTAAACGTTGAATTCATCAAGCCCATCGGTGAGCCTTTCCTCGGCGTTCTCAGCATGTTGCGCCAGTTCGCTGGCGAACACAGCGTGGCGAAGGTGATAAATAGTGTCACGGTCCTCCTCCGCGGCGAGACCAATCCTGAGCCTGTTCTTAAATGATTTTGATTCAAACACGCGGCGGTCCTTGCGAATCCTTTCGTTAATCCGGAGAAGCGGCGGCTGACCGAAGCACTATACCATCGCTTACCATTTGAAAGGCCGAGTTGTGATTCAAATCATCGAGCCCGAACCGCCCGCGCTGTGCTAAACTCGGGCGGCTGCCGCTTCTAATCCGAACGATCGGAGGAATCCATTTTGTGAAGCGACTTCTTCTGCTCATCGCACTCATCGCCCTCCCAGCGCCGCTTCCACAGGCGTCGCCGCAAGTTTCCGCCACCGCTGATCTACTCTTGCTGAACGCGCGGATCATAACCATGAATCCGCGGCTGCCCTCAGCGGAGGCTCTCGCCGTCAAAGACGGGCGCATCATTTGGCTGGGTGCGAACGGAGATGCAAAGACGCGCTTTCGCGATGCCACTCAGACTCTTGATGCAGGTGGAGCGACCGTACTCCCCGGAATGATCGACGCTCACGCGCACCTTATGACCCTCGGCGAAACCTTCTTGAAACTAAACCTCAAAGACATAGCTACGCCAGAAGAGGTTGCGCGGCGCATCAAGAAGCAAGCCGCGACCATTGACCCGGGCGAGTGGATAATTGGATGGGGTTGGGATGAAGGGAAGTGGGCGACCCACTATCCAACACATCAACTGTTGACTGAAGCCGCGCCGAACAATCCAGTGTTCCTGACCGGGCTCCATGGTTTCGCAGCCTGGACCAACAAGCGAGCGCTTCTGGTCGCGCGCATCGACAAAGACACGCCGGATCCTGAGGGTGGAAGAATCATTAAAGATGAAAAGACCGGCGAACCTACCGGCGTTTTGACCAATCGCGCGCAGGAGCTGGTCTCGCGACGCCTTCCTTCCCTCGACCTTGAAAAGGTAAAGATCGCATTGGTGCTTGCGGCCCGCGAGTGCGTGCGCAACGGGCTGACCTCGGTGCACGAAGCAAGGGTGACGCCCATAATGCTGCAAGCTTTCAGAGAGCTGATCAAAGAGGGACGCATGCCGCTTCGCGTGTACGTCATGCTGGATGGTGCGAATGCAACCCTGATAGATGAATGGCTGAAACGCGGTCCTGAGATCGATCCGCATCATCGGCTTAGCATTCGCAGTATCAAAGTTTTTGCCGATGGAGCGTTGGGCTCGCGAGGCGCGGCATTGTTTGAGCCTTACAGCGACGCGCCGGGCACCCGCGGCCTGATTACAACAACGGAAAGCGAGATCCAAAGCTTGACTCGACGATGCGTCGAGCGAGGCTTTCAGGTAGCCACTCATGCGATCGGCGATGCTGCGAACCATCAGGTGTTGAACGCGTACGAGAAGGCTTTGAACCAGGCTAAGGGAGTTGCTTCGCCCGATCGATTGGCAGTCGGCGAAGCGAGGCTTCGCATAGAGCACGCGCAGGTTCTTGCCGCGGCGGACATCCCCCGGTTTGCAAAGCTCGGAGTGATAGCCTCGATGCAACCCACCCATTGCACGTCGGACATGGCGTGGGCGGAGAAACGCATCGGCCCCGAGCGCATCAAAGGCGCATACGCCTGGCGATCGGTGGTAAAGACGGGCGCTCACTTGCCCATCAGTTCCGACTTTCCGGGTGAGACGTTGAATCCGTTCTATGGGATCTATGCAGCCACGACTCGTCAGGACCCGGAAGGGAAACCGCCGGGCGGTTGGAATCCGGCGGAGCGTCTGACTCTGGAGGAAGCGCTGCGCGGTTATACGATCGAAGCGGCTTACGCTGAGTTCGAAGAGAAAGACAAGGGTTCAATAGAGATTGGAAAGCTCGCGGACCTGATCGTGATTTCGAACGACCCAACAAAGGTCTCATCGAAGGAGCTGCTTTCGACTCAGGTGCTGAAGACGTTTATCGATGGGAAGGTGGTTTATTCGGGTGAAAGAAAAAACTGACTGGTGTGATCACTTTAGTGGAAACGAAATCGTCTCGATGACTTGAACTGTGTGTCCTTCAAAAGTAGTCGGCTCAAACTCCCACTGGCGGGCGGCGCCTACCGCGGCGTCTCCGAGTTTACCCTGCCCTGCAAGCACTCTCGGAAGCCGGACTTTTCCGTCGCGTCCGACCACCACTTCCACGACTGCCCCGCCACCTTTTGCGTCCTTGAAGGCCTCCGCAGAAGCCTTTTTGGTCGCCGAGCCAAAATGTATCGATTGACCCAGCTCGGTTCCGTTGATCGCAGACAAAGTTGGCACCATCCACAGGTCGTTGGATTGAGGCTGAGGCGCGGACTCGAAGATCTCGACTGACTTGCGGAGCGCTTCGTCCGCCTTTGCGAGCAGTTCAGCGCGAGTTGCCTGGTCTGGCTCGGTCGCCGCGCTGGCGCGATAGAGCAGGTTCAACAAGTTG
>JBASRM010000654.1:0-5397 GCA_049273835.1 Blastocatellia bacterium
GTTACCATCGAAAAAGTTCCACCCGTTGATATCGTCCACAAACCCGTTGCCGTCATCGTCCGCGCCATTCCCGGCAATCTCCCCCGGATTAACCCACGCGTTTGAAACAAGGTCTTCGTGTTGGAGTTGAACACCGGTATCCAGAACTACAGCGACGATGTCGTCGCTGCCTGTGGTGATGTCCCACGCTTGAGTGGCCACGATGCTCGAGGTATGTTGGTCCTGGCCGCACGAAGAACACCCTGTGCTGAATAAGCCCCACATCTCGCTAAAGTATGGATCGTTTGGAATCGTGTCCGCCGCGTAGACAAAATAGTCGGGCTCTGCATACTCGATTCGAGGATCACCTTTCGCGCGTCGAACGGCTTCTTCAACCGATACATTGTTATTGAGATGGATCAGCTCGACTCGTCCGCCAACCCCGCTCGTCAGCGTTTCGGCTCGTGCGCCGCGCGATCCGACTATCTGCTCGGCGATGTATTCGGAGTCAACTGAGCGATCCGCCTCAGCTTTGAACTTCACTACGATCCGGTCGCCAGCGTAAAGCTGTCCCGCGCCTTCCCTTCGTTGGTTGTAAGCATTCGAGCCGGGGAGAAGAAATACTGAAGATAGAATAAGGCACGCGCAAATCGCTAAGAGCTTCTTCATTTAACCACCTCGAGACAAGCATTACGGGCTGACAGTCGGGGCCTTCGTTAGACGATCATGAATCAAAGTATGAGCTGTCCGGTTCGTGTTGCGTGAGACGGCGATCATTATAAGTGCCATGAGCCTTTCCGCGCAATAGTTGCAACAGAATTGTAAGGTCTCAGCCCGGTGTGGCCGCTGAAAAAGGCCCGCCCACGACACCAGCTATACCACAGCGTCCATTACAAATGTTGTAGCGTGGCGATGGGTTTAGAATCGCGTGACAAGAAAGAAAGCGCCGCCGATTGCCACGGCGTCTTCAAGCAGTGCGATCGCGAAATCCGGGACGTTTAGCCCCTTCACAAGTCGTCTTCGCAACTCATAACCCATAAAGGTGCCGGCGACGCCCCCAAGTCCCCCAAGCACGGCTCCAATCGCAACCTGGTAGTTGGCTGCCGCCGCCAGGGCCGCACCCGACAATCCGCCGAGCACAATGCGCGCAATCAACCCCATCGGTCTTGTTCTGCTCGGTGTGGTTGGGAGCTTATCCATGACAAGCTCGGCGATCGCGAGAGCGGTGAGAATATAAGCGGCGGGCGCGGAGCCCATAAAAGCCAGTGCCGATTGTTGAAGATCGATCCATTTCCAATGCGCGGCCCAACTGATCACTGCCGGAGCAGTGAAAGATCTCAGACCGTTTATCAAGCCGATTCCAAACGCCAGACCAAGAGCAGCAATCGTGTTCATCGTAGATCGAGTTTATTTACTCACGTCAGGGTTGCCAAGTAATTAAGGACCGGGAGTGCTGCGGCGTCAGCTCGGAGTCTGCGCTCCGTAGAATCAATATCATGGACATCGTCTTTACTTCTTCGGCACCAGCGGTCCACCGTTGCCCGTTTGAGGTCCCAGATCCAGACGGTCACGAAACAGATTCAGAAGCAGCAGAGTGCCGATGCCGCCGGCGCCTTCACCCGCCCCCGAAGCCATCACATCGGGAGTGATGCGCACTCCTTTTTCTCCAATCACTTTCAGGGTCTCAACCAGAGCAACACCTTGCGGACCAATCGCGTTGACCTGCTCGGCATATGCAACGCCCTGAGCCTCACCCATAAGGCGGACCTTCTCCGCTTCGGCCTTGCCCGTAGCCAGTATGTAGCTGGCTTCGCCCTCGCCTTCCGCCTTGCGCTGCTCGGAACGTTTGCCGGCGATATCGACGCCGACCGTTGCGGCCATCAAATCCTTCTGGTTGTCGGCTTGTGCTTTGGTCCTCTCCAATTGAATGCGCCGCTCCTCAGCTTCGCGCTGCGCGTTGAACATGTTTTGCCTCTGTTCGGCGAGAATTTTCTCCGTCTGGGTCTTCATCAACTCTTCAGGCAGATGAATATGACAGATCAAAACATTTACCACGTCTACGTGATATTTCAGCAGGTGCGCTCGAACGCGCGCTTCGGCACGCTCCTGTTCTTCGTGACGGTTTTGCAGATAAGCCATCGCCGAGGACTCAGAAGCCTGGTTGCGAAAAATCGAATCAATCAGCGGATGCATCACGTTCTGTATGAGCCTGTCGACCGATCCAATCTTGGCGACCATGAAGGGCGCATCTTCGGGTTTGACGCGAAAAACAACGCGCACTTCAAGCTGCATCGTGAAACCGTCTTTCGAAATCACCTCGAACGGATTGAAGGTGTTTGCCACTTCGCCCGAGGTCCACTCAACGGTCTGGTTCGTAGTCGGAATGATTATTGGCGTGACCGCGAGCGTGTTGACGTAGTAGCGCCCGGGACCGACGACGCTCTCCTGTATGCCGCGAAACCCGGCTGGCACGACATAAGCTTCGTGCGCGCCTGAATCCAGCCGCTGATCGGCGGGGTCTGCGAGGGCAAGGTCTTCCTTGATCTCGGCGACTGTTTCCTTATCATCGAGGCGGGCGGTGGCGTGCGCCACTTGCTGCTGTTCCTCGCGCTCCAATCGCTCGCGAATTTTTTGGGCCATTGCCCGCCGCACTTCTTCCGAAGGGTCTTTGCCGACGTTTGAGACGATCACCGCGACTTCGCCCGGCTTCACTTCCTTTGCGCTTTCAAGAATGACCTTGAACAACATCGAATTGATGTAGTAGGTGCCCGGGAGCAGTATGTCCTTCTGAGGGCCGCGCTGGCCGCCGTGACCGATGAATTCGTTGCCGTCTTGAAAATTGTCGTGGCCGTCGATCGACGTAGCGACGTAGTCTCGCGGGTCCAGCGTGGCGCCGTCCAAAGCCTCAACCAGGCCGATCTGATTCTCCTGTATGACGGTCGCATCTATGAGCCTTACAAAGAACAGCCCCGGCTTACGCTCGCTGCCGCCCTCGAGCGTCGTCGAGTCCGTCAGAATGCGATAGGTTCCCGGCGTAAGGATGCTTACCTGCGGTCCCTTTTGCCCGCCGGACGCGATGAACTGCTCGGCATCCTGGAAATTGCGGTGGTTGTCGATCGCTTTGGCAAGCAGCCGTCCAGGATCGAGTTCCGAACCGTCGGCCGAGGTGACGATGCCGACTTTGCCTTGAGGGATCACGGTCGTCTTTGTTACCGAGACGCGGAACAGATAGGGGTGAATCGGCCAGAGTCCCGGCGGCAATGTGCGAAGCTGTATCCCTTTGACGCCGCCCCGTTTGATGAAGGCGATGGGGTCTTGAAAGTTGTTGTGCGCGTTTTGCGCGCGATCGGCCGCGAAGATCCCGCCCGGCGGCATCGGTTCGCCGTCGATGGCTTCGATGATGCCCATTTCGTCGGCGCCAATTTCGATCAACGGGAACTTGCGAATGACCTTTTCGAAAGGCCACTTGATCATGTGAAGACCAGGCTTGAGCACGTCGGCTTGAATGCCGACTTCGCCCTCGGTAGCGACAACACGGCCGGGCGGCATCTTGGCGCCCAGATAGCGGCGCTCTTTGATGGCGATCTCGCGCGCGCCGACGTTGACCAGTATTCGCCGCAGGATTATGAACAGCAGAATGACGACGACGAATACGATCACAAGATACGGAATTAGAGACTGAACACTGTTGGGGTTCATAGTTGACCTCCCGATGCTAACGGTAAACGGAGGGCAAGTCTTAACGCGCGGGCGTCGCCGTTGCTAGCTCACGGCGAATGCCGGCAAGCTTGCGTTTCAACGCAAAGCCCGCCCCTCCGCGCCTAACTTCAGCCGCGAGTATCCAGTACTGGCTCTCGAACAATTCGACTAACTCTTCGGCCGAGAACCGTGCGAGCCTTCCGAGTTGCCAGAAGGAAAGGACCAGTTCGACTGCCTGCTGGTAGGTTCCGGCATCGTCGGACAGCGCGGCGATGTGCAGCAATTCGGTTGTTGAACGGCGGTCGGGTTCTGTTGTCCATTTGTCAATCAAACGCTCGGCCAACCGCTTGTTTGCCCTGAGCACTTTGCTGTTTGAGATGTGCGAGACGAGGGCCGCGAAGTTTTCCTGACGTTGCGACGCCCATTCGACGAGCGCATCCAAAACACTTATATACACGCCGGAGTCCGCCTCAGAGAGGGCCTGTGAAAGCGTTTCAAGGTCACCGGCTTCAGCACGGTGAACAAGCTCGGCGCGCTTTCTAGAAGCCTCAACATCTCCCAGTTCAATGAGCTCAACCGTGTGGGAGAGATCGAACAAACCCCTCGTTTGCCCTGGTGCTAGATCAGAGCCCGACGCTGTCTTTGACGGCGTTCGTTGCCAGAAGTAAAACGAAAAAGCGGCTCCCATCAATACAATGACCGAAATGATGATTATTGCTACCATTGTCTCAATGCCCGCGGGCAACCGATAAGGGGAGCGCCCTCAGCATGAGTTGGTTAGACGGATTGGTCAAGTTCGATCTGACGGTTACTCTCGTTCCGAAGTTCAGCGAAACGCCTGCCGCTGAAAGTGTTGCCGATCACCATTCGTTGACCGGTTAGCAAGCGACGCTAGTCTGCAGCGCCGCCTGGAGTCGTCTCGAAGCACTTGCGCTTCTTGTTGACTTACCGTTTCAAGTGATCTAAACATTTCTGGTCGTCAGCTGCGAAACGACCGCCACTTAACTCGGATAAATAAAACGGAGAGAACAACCATGAAGAGATTTATACGATCACTCGCATTTGGTTTTTCGCTTGTTCTTGCACTCGCATCTGGAGTGTTCGGTCAAACGCAGATAACAACCGGCGTGATTCAGGGAACCGTCCTGGATGAGCAGGGCGGTGTAGTGCCCGGTGCCAACGTGGAGGTTAGGAATCCGGACACTAACTTCTCCCGATCGTTGACCACAGACTCGGACGGCCGCTTCGTGTTTCTTCAGTTGTCACCTGGCCGCTACACGCTGACTGTCTCGAAGCAGGGCTTCGCCACGCTAGTCCAGGAGAACCTGGAGCTGACCGTCGGCCAGACCATCAACCTCAGCCTGAACATGAAGGTTTCCAGGCTCGAGGAAAAAATCACCATCACCGCGGCGCCAACAATCGACACAGTAAAGACGGAATCCAGCTCCACGCTGAACGAACTGGCCGTAAGCAATCTTCCAATTCTTGGACGCAAGTTTGAAGATCTGCTGACTCTCACTCCCGGGGTCAGTGTAGTGCAGGGACCCGACGGCGACGAGATCAGCTTCGCCGGGCAGCGCGGCATCTTCAATAATGTCAGTCTCGACGGCGGCGACTACAACAACGGCTTTTTTGGCGAACAGGCCGGCGGCCAGCGAGCCGCCATCGATATCACGCTTGATGCCGTCAAAGAGTTTCAGGTCATCGCCACCGGTGCCG
>JBASRM010000663.1:0-3766 GCA_049273835.1 Blastocatellia bacterium
ATGTTCCGCCGGGGGCGCCGCCCCTTCCCGATCCTGTGATCGTTGAAGCCGCGCCGCAACCGGCGCCTGCCAGCGGTCCCGCGGAGCCCCAAGAGACCGCCGCTGCGACGGGCGAAGCCACGCAATCCGAGGAAGCTCCGAAAGCCGAAACCGCGGAAGCTTCAGAATAAGGGCGCAGCAAGAAGGCAAAGGTAAAGGCATCGCCACGCGGGTGACTTTTCCCCTTTGCCTTTTCGCATCCCTGGAACCAATTCGCATCGATACGGAGAACCACGTAGTAATGTCAAACCCAGTTACAGCGGGAGCAATCAAAGCGCTCAGAGAAAAAACGGGCGCAGGCATGATGGAGTGCAAGGTAGCGCTAACCGAAGCTGAAGGCGTGGAGGAGAAGGCCATTGAGATTCTGCGTAAGCGCGGCAAGGCCAGCGCAACCAAGAAGGAAGGCCGCGTCGCCGCCGAAGGACTGGTCAACGCCTACATTCACGCTGGCGGAAAGATAGGAGTGCTCTTAGAAGTCAATTGTGAAACCGATTTCGTCGCTCGCAGTGAAGAGTTTCGAACTTTCGTCCACGACCTGGCGATGCACATAACCGCGGCTGAACCGCGCTTCACCAGCAAAGCAGACGTGCCAGCCGAGTTGCTGGAAAAGGAGCGGGAGATCGCCCTCGAGCAAGCGCGACTCGATCCCAAGAACGCTAACAAACCCGAGCAGGTTCTCGAGAAAATCGTCGAGGGGCGTCTCAGCAAGTTCTATCAGGATACCTGTTTGTTGGAGCAGCCTTTCGTCAAGGACCAGAACATAACCGTTGGCGACCTGGTTGGCCAAATGACCGGCAAGACTGGAGAGAACATTCGGGTCCGGCGATTCACCCGCTACAAAATGGGTGAAGGACTCGAGAAACGAACGTCCGACCTTGCGGCAGAAGTTCAGGACTTGCTCGGCGGCAGCCAGTAACTTTCGCAAAAGAGCCTCTCGCAAGAGAGGCTCTTTGTTTGTCAATCCATCCAGGACTCGAACATAATCTCACGGAAGATGCCGGTAACACCGATCTATAAAAGAATATTGCTCAAACTGTCAGGCGAGGCCCTGATGGGTGAGCAGGGCTACGGGATAGACCCGGCGACGATCGCGCGCATCGCCGGTGAGGTAAACGATCTGCACAACCTCGGCGTCGAGGTCGCGATCGTCGTCGGAGGCGGTAACATCTTTCGAGGGCTGGCGCTTTCAGCGAAGGGTCTCGATCGAGCGTCGGCGGACTATATGGGAATGCTCGCAACCGTGCTCAACGCGATTGCGCTACAGGACGCGCTTGAACAGCACGGCGCGTTTACTCGGGTGATGAGTGCGATCGAGATGCACGAAGTGGCTGAGCCGTTCATACGTCGCAGGGCAATTCGCCATCTGGAAAAAGGGCGAATAGTAATTTTCGCGGCGGGGACCGGTAATCCGTTCTTCACAACTGATTCGGCAGCCGCGCTGCGAGCGCTCGAGATAAAAGCCGACGCGATCCTGAAGGCTACAAAAGTCGACGGCATCTATACCGCCGATCCGACGAAAGATTCAACCGCCACGATGTTCGAGTCGCTAACGTATCTGGACGTCATACAGCGCGACCTCGAGGTCATGGACACCTCGGCGATCAGCTTGTGCCGCGCCCAGGGTCTGCCCATACACGTTTTCAATCTGAACACCGCGGGCAACATTGTAAGGGTGATTAGCGGAGATAGAGTTGGAACGGTCGTAAGACCCGATAATCGTGTCGAGCCTTAGAACGCGACATGCTCGCTCGGCTGAACTTGGGTTCCGAGTTTCGTGATCCCGCCTTCAGTCAGGCGGAAGTTCGTAACAGCCGTTCCTTGTCAGATCCAAGCGTCCGCCTGAAGGCGGGACTACAAAACGAGATCGAATCCCTAATGTTGGTTGTATTGCAGGAGGATTTCGGATGGAGATCAAGGAAATCGTCAATGATGCTCGAAAACGTATGGACTCGGCGGTCGATGATGCCCGAAGGAAGCTCTCAACTGTGCGGACTGGACGCGCCTCGGTCAGCATACTGGACGGAGTGACAGTCGAGTACTACGGCACCGAGATGCCGCTTAACCAGGTGGCGACAATTCACGCGCCCGAACCGACTATGTTGACGGTCCAACCGTTTGATCCCACTCAGCTCGCCAACATCGAGAAAGCCATTCGCGCATCAGAGCTTGGTCTCAATCCGTCAAACGATGGAAAGCTTGTCCGGGTGCCGATCCCACCGCTAACCGAAGAACGCCGGCGTCAGATGGTAAAAGTGGTTCACGAGATGGCCGAAGAACATCGCACAGCGGTGCGCAATGTTCGCAGGGACGCGAATGATCACATAAAGAAGATGCTCAAGGACAAGACGATCTCGGAAGACGCTGAGAAGGACGGGCTCGATCAGATTCAAAAGCTCACCGATCAGCACATAACCAGGATCAACGAACTATCGGAGCATAAAGAGAAGGAAGTGATGACGGTTTGAGCGCGACAGGGGTCTTCGTTAGCCGCCCTTACTCGTTGCGGAGTATGACCATCGGGTCAACCTTCATGGCCTTCCTTGCGGGTACGTAAGAAGCCAACAGAGCGACTCCAGCGAGCAGCAGTGAGCCCACGATAAATATCACCGAGTCAGTCGCGCTCACACCATATAACAACGTGGACAGAACGCGGGTCGTTGTGAACGCCGCGGTCAATCCTATAGCTATGCCGACCGCGATCAGGATCAAAGCTTGCCCTGTTATCATTCCTAGTAACGCTGAGTCTGGTGCTCCCAGCGCTCTGCGCACCCCGATTTCGTGCGTGCGCTGAGCGACCGAGTAAGCCATTACTCCATAAATCCCGATCGCCGCCAGAATCAGAGACATCGTAGCGAAAGAAACAAGCAGGATCATGCTAAACCGTTCGCGGGAAACAGACGTTGAAATCAATTGGTCAATCGTTCTCATGTTAACTACCGGCTGATCTTTATCCTCTGACCAAATCACACGGCGCAGGGACGATGCCAGACTTGCTGGATCGCCGGTCGCGGTGCGCACGACAAAGTGCATATAAGGCCACGGGAAATCGAATTGACTGTGTGGAACGTAAATTTGTGTATTCGCCTGGGTTTTCGACTCGCCCTTTTTGATCTCCCCTACTACTCCCACCACGCCGACTACCTCGCGCGGCCTGCCCTGAAAGATCACCGATTTCCCAATCGGATCGTCAGTCGGCCAGAGACTATCAGCCATAGCCTTATCGACGATAACGACCTTGTTGGAATTCAAGGTATCCTGCTCGCCAAAATAACGGCCCTTAATCAAAGAAATGCCCATCGCCTGGAAATAATCCGAAAGCACGGAAGAGCAGTTCGTATTAATGTGATCTTGCGGGCTTGCTTGTGCGGAGGAAGAGACTAGAACTCCGAATGAGCTACCTGTGAGAGGAAGGATGTTGATCCCCCCAACGTACTTGACACCTGGCAGGGCTCTGGACCGCTTAACGATCCGCTCATAGAGCGTCGATTGCTGGTTTCTATCGGAGTATTTCCACCCGGGCAAACTTATTCTTAATGTAAGCACGTTGTTTGTATCAAAGCCAACATCGGTGCGGGTCAACTGATAGAAAGCTTTTGTTAGCAGCCCGCCCCCGATTACCAAAACCATCGCCAGCGCGATCTCGACAACCACCAACGTTCGCAGAAGCCGATACCGGCTTCGGCTTCCAGTAGAGGTTCGGGTCCCTTCTTTAAGCGCTTCCTGTAAG
>JBASRM010000683.1:0-2232 GCA_049273835.1 Blastocatellia bacterium
ATTAAGTTGTATTGCGTGACGGAGCGTATGTTCGGCCCTGTCGAGCTGGTTGAGTTTCATGTAAACGGCGCCGAGGTCGTTGTGCGCCTGCACATAATCGGGCTGAAGCGAAATGGCGCGCTTGAGCATCTCGGCGGCTTCATCATATTTTCGAGCCTGTAGCAGCTTTGTTGCTTCGTCGTAAACCTGCCTGGCCTTCGGAGACACGTTGAGGTCCACGGCATCCGCTTTTACCGTCCCCGGTTTTGAAGCCTTTGAAGCGGTGAGCGCCCTCAGGTTGACGACGATGTAGTTCCCGGCATGCACCGGATTGAAGGACACCATGGTTGTGTCGTAACTCTCGCCGTCACTTTCAACCAGGATCGTGTAAGGGAAGTTAATTCGCGGCAGCGCGATTCGCCCATTCGAGTCTGTGAAGAAAATCTCAGTGCGTGTTCCGTTGTCGGTGAGCAAAGTAAATCTGGTTGGCTTTTGGACGGGAGATCCGTCGGGCATGAATACCTGGCCTCGTATCCCCAGTTGCGCATTTCCGGCAACCGCAAGCCACAGCACACACAAACAAACGCATAGGGCTGGATGCATCAGGATCCGTGGGTTCATACGAAGATGCTAGCAGAAACGGGAGCGCCCCGGGCGCGCTCCCGTCTTCACTACCCTCTTGATCGTGTGCCTAGAAGTTTACCCGGAGGACGAATTGCATCAATCGTCCGCCTGGATCGTTAGTGGTAGAAAGATCGCGGTAAGCGTGGCTGGTCTGTCCAAAGTTCAGCGAGCTAACCGTAATCCTGTTGAAATCAGCGTTGGCAACATCGGCAGCTCCGACATTGCCGATGAGGAAGTTTACGTTGTTGAACGCATCCAGAAACTCCATGCGGAGTTCTACATTGGCGCGCTCAGTTATCCGGGTCTTCTTGACCAGGCTCATGTCCGCCCTGAAGAAGTTTGGTCCGTACAAGAAGAGGTAGGTACCGAACTTACCAGGAGTGGTCGGCGGAGCGATGTACCTGCCGCTGGGCGCCCCGGCAACCAGGCCAAACGCTTTGAGTGTGTTTTGAACTATATCGTCTGGAAGCCAGAAGACCGTGCCCCGAGTTGCATCCGCCGGCTGTTTGCGGATATGAACCAGCTTCTGCAGCTCCTGAATGCTCATACCCACCAACTCGACTCCCGAGTCAAATTGGTTGACGGTGAGCCGGCCGCCGTCGAGTGGAAACACCCGGCCACTGGTCCATCGGAAGATCCCATCAGTCGCCCATCCTTCGATCAGCTTGCCGACTATATTTGCCGGACCCCTGTAGTCCCACTTGTGACCTGCCCCGAACGGCAGATCGTAGGTGTAGCTGACCTTAAACGAATGGCGGATGTCCCAGGGCGAAGGCCCTTTATCCATCCCCTCATTGCGCAAGGTGTGCGGTTGAATGGCCCCTGAGTTCGTGAACTCGTTTGTCAGGGCGTGACTCCAGGTGTAATTCCCGTTCAGCGTGAGACCGTGCGAGAACCGCTTGCGTAGTTCAAGCTGAAGCGCGTTGTAAGTGCTGCTCCCACTGTTTGTCGCCAGGAGCGCGTTCGCTCCAAGGACGGATGGATTCGCGATGAACAGGTTCGCAGCCAATCCCGCGGCAACCCGATTGTTATGGAACGTCAGGGCTGCCGTTTGGTTTGACAGGCGGTTTGCGACGTTGCCGGCCTGACCCTGCAGAAGCAGTTGGACAAAGGTGGCATTCGTGAAATTGCTTACCGCCGTTCCGAACGACTTCTCGAATATTGGCAGCGCCACCTGGCCGGCCAGCCCCTGGTTTCGGAAGCTCGAGCCTTTGGCCTGGGCGATGCTGATTGCGAGATTGTTCTGCGCAGCGATGAACTCCTGAAGGAACCCATTCTCGAAAATGTTTACTTCGTTGATGTTGTACGACCTTCCGAGACCTATTGAATGGTTTCCTACATAGCGAGCTTCGAAAACGGTGTCTTTCGTCAGCTCGCGCTGGATGCCCAGGTTCCACGACTGGACGTAGGGCACCGTTAGGTTCGGATTGAAGTCACGAGCCTGAATGCCCACCGTTGCCGCCAGCGGGTAGACCGGAGGAGCTGGAGCCGTGAAGGCGGGCAGGCCGCTTCTCAGCAGAAGACTGCCGGGCGAGAAGTCTCGGCCATTCAACAGGCTTATTGAACGACTCAAGCCGGGGTTGTTGGTCCAGACACCGTTGTAATCCGCGAAGCCGCCGACGACATAGG
>JBASRM010000689.1:0-3700 GCA_049273835.1 Blastocatellia bacterium
GTTAAGAGGGTGGCCGTAAAGGCCACCCTCTTTATTTGCGCTTGTAGCCGCCAGGCACTCACCCAGCCGTCAAAACCATAACGATATCGAGGGAAGACAAATCCGCAAGGTCAGCTTAATGTCGAGAGCTGATATTAGATGAGGTGCCGGGTTGGTGGGCGGACGGGGAGCCGCAAGGCTCCCATTCTACCCATTGAATTTTGGAGAGATCGACTGGTGGCGCTTCTAACGGTTGCTTACGCCACGACCCTGTTGATCTGGTCGCGATCATACGGTGAGAGGTTTTGGAAATCTACGCCAAACCCGACCTGGAATTTGTGATCGCTCACGATCCCGTTTGTAGAAACCTGATGCCCATTCGGAAGACGGAACTGAAGGGTTACCTTCGAACCGGTCATTGCGGGAACAAAGCTCTCAACGAAAACGCGTTCCGCTGTTAGGTTGATTATCCGGCAGTCACGGCCGTTTCCATTAATTTCGCAGCGGGCACGAAGGAAATCCTGGAACTCGGTCCGGTTACCCGCCGGCGCACAAGCACCCATGGCACTCATAAGCACATTCTCCTTTCAAACTCCAGCCACACAGAATACACCACCGGCTGTTTTCGGTTCAACTCAAAATCAGCCCGAAACTGCTCCCGTCATCAGCCTTTCCGGCCTTCAATAACGACAACTGACCGAGAAACCAGGCGAAATCCGTCGAATCCTCCATTTCGTGTGCTTTCGAGTTTGTGCTGATGCGGAGCTTGGTTCAGGTAGAATGTGGGCCACCTAACCCGGAAAGAACTCACTATTGATTTGTAACTTTCATTTGTCATACGGCACAACCTCTCATGCGACTAATGGATATCGCCCGCGAATGGACTCAGGAGTGAACCGATGGCGGCCATCGAATACGCTGACGCAGCCCACCTTTTAAGGCGAATGGGATTCGGAGGGAGCCCGGCCGAAATCGATGAGATCACCTCGCGTGGCCGGGATAGCGCGGTAGATTTCCTGCTCAATTACGACCAGATCGACAATCGTGCGCTGGAGGATCTGCTGCACAGGAGTTTTGATTTTTCGGACCCGTTTGACTTCCCCATGTTCAATCGCGGCGAGCTTCAGCGATGGTGGTTTACTCGAATGACTTACACGCGGCGTCCATTCGAGGAGAAGATGACTCTCTTCTGGCATAACCACTTCGCGACGTCAGCGTCCAAGACCGGCGATCTCTTGATCTTCAACCAAAACCTTACGCTACGCAGTTACGCACTTGACCGGTTCGACAATCTGCTCCTGAAAATTGCACAGGATCCCGCGATGCTTCTCTGGCTCGACGGCGTGACCAATGTGCGCGGCAAGCCGAACGAAAACTTTGGGCGCGAGCTGCAGGAGCTTTTCACGATGGGTATCACGGACGTGGTGACTGGCGCGCCTAACTATACCGAGGAGGACGTGAAGCAGATCGCCCGAGCTTTCACCGGCTGGAAGTTTTTTCACCCGCGAAATGATCCTGACCCCTTCTTGTACAAGTTCATCGTAGTTGAGGACGAGCACGATAACACCGCCAAAACCATCTACAGAGGTACCCAATGGGAGCGGACCGGCAACCTTGATGGCGTCGATGTGATCGAGGTGATTTCCGCGCGCCGCGCTACTGCCCGATATCTCGTGAAAAAGCTGTTCGAGTTCTTTGTCTATCCGTTGGGCACTGGCGCAGGTGATCGAGCAATCATTGAGAAGTTTGCAGATGTTTATATGAGCCGCAACCATTCGATCAAAGAGCTTGTGCGCGCGATATTCACTTCGGATGAGTTCTTCAGCGAGCGGGCGCGGTTCGCGCTGGTAAAGTCGCCCGTCGAATTCATTGCGGGTCCTATTCGCATGCTCGGCGCCCGGTACAATCCGGGCGCGACGGGACGAGAGGCATCGAACAACTTGCTTGCGGCTGTCTCGATATTCCTGGGGCAGGAGTTGTTCAACCCACCCGACGTGTCCGGTTGGAGGCTCAATCTGGGATGGATCAACACCTCGACCCTTCTCAACCGGTTTACCTATGCGGATCTCCTGACAATCAACCGGACCGGCGATCTGAGCGCACCCGGATTGTGGTTATCACACGAGCAATTGAGGACCTTCGCCAAGAAAAACGCGAAGAAGACCGTGAAGAAATTGCTGTCAAATCTGGGGCCGCTCGAGATCGGGAGCGAGATGGTAACGGCGCTCCGAAATTATCTCGAGATCGACGACCGTGGCAATCCCGGCGGTTTTGCTCTCGACGATCTGACCGTGGATAAAAAGGTGCGCGGTCTGATCCATTTGATCATGTGCCTGTCCGAGTTTCAGCTTAACTAAGGAGAGCCGATGCCGGTCACGAGAAGGCAGTTCATCAAACGGGGCGCTGGAATGGTGACGGTTGGCATCGTTCTGCCAAGGCTCTGGCTTTCGGACGCGAGGAGCGAGCAGATAGAGTTCACGCCAAAGCGTAAGCTTGTAGTAATACAACTGGCGGGTGGCAACGATGGATTCAACACGGTTATCCCGTACACCGATGCTCGTTATTTCAGTCTCCGCCCGACTCTAGCGTTCAGGGATACCGAACTCAAAACCAACGACGGCAAATCAACGGTGATTTCAGATCAGTTCGGGCTGCATCCGGCGATGGGTGACATCAAGGACCGTTATGATGAGGGCCGAGTCGCCATCGTGCTTGGTGTGGGTTATCCGAATCCGAATCTCTCGCACTTCCTGTCGATGGATATCTGGCACACAGCAGACGCCAGCGGTTCAGGGAACCGAGGATGGCTTGGCAAATACGCGGATCTGGCGCTAATCGGTAAACCGAATCTTACGGCCGCCTCGATCGGAAGCCTGGATTTGCCGAAGAGCTTCGGTGCTGACAAGTTCGTCGTTCCGAACATCATAAACTTCTCACTTTACAATTTCATAGCCGATCCAAACTACCCAGGTGACTACAACAACCAGATAAACACTTTCAACTTCGCCGCGAGCCGTACTCTGTCACCCGGCAGCTTCAGTGAGGCGATAAACAACACAGCGTTTGAATCTGTCAGGGGTGCCCAGCAGGTTCAGCGTTCAATCAGCAGCTACAGGTCCTCGATTCCGTATCCAACCAGCAATCCGCTGGCGGTAGGGTTGCAGATGGTTGCGCAATTGATGACGACGGTGCCCGAAGCATCCTTGCTCTACGTTCAGATGGGCGGGTTCGATAACCATGCCGATCAGATTGGCGACAAGCAAAACGACCGAAGCAACAAGCGGGTAGGCGATCACGCAACGCTGCTTAAATGGTTCTCGGAGGCGACCAAGTTGTTTCATGACGATCTGTCAGAGCACGGGTTGGCGGATGACGTCCTGATGATGCAATGGTCTGAGTTCGGAAGACGGCCGGGTGAGAATGCTTCTTTTGGGACGGATCACGGCACCGCGTCGCCGCTATTTGTAATGGGAAACCCGGTTGTTGGCGGTCTCTACGGCGTACAACCTTCGCTTGCAGCAACGGACCTTGACCCTGCCGGTAACGTAAAGTTCAAAGTAGATTTCCGGGAGATTTACGCTACTATCCTCGACAAATGGCTTGGCGCTGATTCAAAGGAAGTGTTGGGGGCCCGGTACCCAGACGCTGGATTCCTCGGCTAAGAAAACCTTAGAAGAAACATCAGAAGAAAGCGTGGAGTGCAGTTTGAACACTGTTGCGC
>JBASRM010000695.1:0-2746 GCA_049273835.1 Blastocatellia bacterium
GAATCTGAACTGCCCTGGGTTTCTTCAACGAAGGCGCCCCGATCTCACGAACCACCCGAGGCTTAAACGGATCGTTGATATCGACGATGACCAGCCCGCGGTCGCAGGTGATGTAGGCGTGAGTGCCGGCAATTGTAATGTTGTTCGCGCCGTTTAGCACTCCGTTCGGGTTCCACGTCAGCGTGCGTTTGAGAAAATTATTCTTCGGATTCCCATCCAGAAGCGTCGCAGCATTCACCAGTATCAAGCCCTCGTACTTGTCGGTGACGTAGAGAAACGCATACAGCGGATGTATTGGCTGCTTATCGTCGCGGTTGACAGCCTCTTGGTTCTCTGGCCGGTGAATCCGATACTTCTTTGGAAAGATGCTGTCAGGCAGCGAGGCAGTCGGGTCAACCGCAAGCGTGGACGGCGAAGCGACCGCCGTAGCATATTTCGTCTTGACGTACAGGCGTTGGCCCATGGGGGAGAATGGAGCGGTGGTAATCCGCTCTGAGAATCCTTTTTGATCGATGTTGGCGACGTCGTAAACCCGCAGCCCGCCCTTGCCGGTTGCCGCGTACAGGTACTCGCCTCTGAGCTGAAGGTTCAGTAGTTCAGTCTCTTGTTTCGCAAAGGGCTTCAGTCCTCTACCTATGTCATTACCAGGATGCTCATACGCCTCTTCCAGAGCTTCGTGATGTTCCTTGTGCTTTTTGTACTCCTCCGGGAAAGCCAGCCGGTGAAGACTGCTACCAATCACCGCTTGGGGCTCATCGCGCTCAGTCACGACCGCGGCTTCAAACCCGCCATATCCGAGCGCGGTATAAACAAACCGGTACATGAAGTTGTAGAACTGAGTCCCATGCATCAAGGTCATTGCCATCCACGCATTGTTGTCGTTCTTTTCTGAAAGGTGGCAATCATCGCATTTCTTGGTTTCACGGGTACGTACTGAATGCGGAAAGTGGGAGCTGAACGCCGTGCCGCTGTAGCCTTCCTGGGAGACAGTCTGCTGCTGCGAATAGATCCACTCACGGTTTTGATTCTGCGAGCTCACGAGTATCGCGCAAGCAGACCGCACCGGCGCATATCGGCGTCCGGTTACCGAGCCGTCGCGGCCCATCATAAACACATCGTCGCGCAGCGTCTGAAAATTATATGAAGTCCAGTTGCGAAGCTCCGGTTCGGCTTCGTTATGAAGCATCGATCGCTCCTGGTTGGCTTTCATCTTCAAGTGGCAGCCGAAACAGCTCGGTGTCCACGAAGTATGACAGGTGTAGCAAGTCATGCTGCTGTTGGCGTGCGCGAGTTTGGTCTCATCATCAAGCGACCCGCTTGCAACTCCCCAGGTGCGGTTGTCCTTGCGAATCGTCTTGGCAAGCGCGGCCTTCTCGTTGTAATCGGCGTTGCCCTGGGTGATTGTGTCCATCACTTGTTTGACTCGCCAGACGACCGGTTTTCCTTCGGCGTCCTTCGAGACCGCGGCGCGCTGGAAGAGATTGCCGTCCTTGTCCTTGAAAAAACGGTCCTTGCCCGACTCCAGCTCACGGTAACGTAGCATCTGGTTGCCGCCCGCGGCGGCTGAGGTTCGCGCGTCCTTGGAGGTCGGATCGGCTCGTTTCGTTATCGTTCCGTGGCAGTCAACGCAGTCTATCTCGATCGCGTCGCGCACCTCGCCGTAGAGTTTGCCGTTTCCGTGATTGTCCTGTTTGAAATGACAATCGACGCAATGCATCCCTTTCTCGAGATGAATGTCTTTCAAGTGAACGGGCAAGCCTTTGTTGGCGGGGTCATCGGTCGTCCCTTCGACCGCGCGTTTAAGCTTGTCGGCATTGACATCGGCGACCACCTTATCCTCAGCGTCGAGAAAGTTTCCTTTGCGGTCGTGTTTGAAAACGTTGCGGAAGACCCATCCGTGACCGGCGAAGTCGGCAAACTGAGAGCGCTTGAGCTTAGGATTGACTTGGTCTCGAAGCGATCTCAGAAAATCCACGCTGCGCCACTTGCCCCGCAGCGCGGACTCCTCAGGATTTCGCATCAGGGTTTCCTGCTCCTGGGCCGGCGTCGGCTTTTCAAACTCTTTTTCACCGGGCTTCGGGTACATGTGCTCGCCGTCGGTCTCGAGGTCCCACCAGGTGGTTCCGTAGTAACTCATCAGCACCAGGGTGCCGGGATGCATGTGACAAACGACACACTGGCTTGACGGAATGGCCCGTGTGAATTGGTGCCTCACCGGGTGCCCCGGCTCCTTTTTGTCTCGCGCTTCTCGCAGAGCAATGTCATCGGTTTGAGTAGCGCCATCGTGCCCGAACTGGGCAAATGGGCCGGAGTGAAACTGGTCTCGATCATTTGCATAAACAACGTGGCACGCAGTGCATCCGCTCGAGCGATAGTCGCCAGGCTGATCGTTGGTGCCGAGAAACGAGAGCATCGGGTCCAGCAACCGAGTCTTCTGAATACCCAGAAACACCGGATCCGTGCGCAGCAGCGTCCCGAGCCCTCGAGGGCTGAGAAGATTTTGTGTGGGCTTGCCCGGTGGTTCTTCGGGATTGGGAAGCCCAACTTCCGCCGCCTTGCGACCGCCGCGCTCGAAGGTGCGCAGGATATTGCCCATATGAGTAATCTCCCATCGAGGCAACGGATCCAGAAACGGGAGAACGCCCTTCTTTTCGATCTCTTCTTTTGACGGTTCGGGCACGGTTATCAGTCGTTGAGGCTTGCCATCCACATCATAGCTCTCACCCCAGCGATAGTTTTTGTGCGG
>JBASRM010000702.1:0-1958 GCA_049273835.1 Blastocatellia bacterium
TTTAAATCGCGGAGTCAGACTGTAGAGCTCGAGGATGAATCGAGGGCCGGCGATACGCGTAGGACACAGCTCAAATCGGGCCAACTCCTCGGACACCAATCCGCGTGGGGGTGGCCATTCTTCGACTGGCATTCCTTCCAGCGGATAGTCTCTCCAGTTGTCGCGTCTCAGCACCATCGTGAAACCAGGTTTGAATCTTTCGAACGCATCGACGTTGAATCCCTTTCGCGCCGACCTGCAGATGATTCTCGCTGCCGATGAAAGAAAGGCCGTCTCGTAATAAGTCACCACCGTATCCTCTTGCCCGACGGTCGTTGCAAGGAAAGTGTTCGCCTCCTTAAATGTAAAGGTTGGCTGGAACAGCCAGGTCGAAATTTGACAGGCCTCAATCAGCAGGATCGCGCCTATGACCAAAGCTGACGCGCGCCGCCCGGCCCGGAACCCGCGGTTGAGCAACACCGCAGAACCCAGTCCCAACGCCAGAGTCCCGGCCACAAGGACTGACATTGTTCTGTTGAACCCCCACAACGTTGACGACTTGTAGACTAACGCAAGCGAGAACCAGCCGAATAGCAGGAAGAAGATGACCGCGGATCCACGCAACAGGATAGTTCGGTGACGATAGGGCCACCGGCGCTTGGCCAGGCCTACTGCAACCAGGACCAAACCTGCCACGAGCACGAGCTTCAGCAACCATAAAGCTACGGTGATCGCCGGCGAAAGCGAGTGCCATCTTATCTCCAGAATCCCGATCGCTGGAAGTAGGAACAACATTGCAAACCACCCCACGGCGCTTAACCGATTGCCATCCTTCGCGATGCCACCCAGCGCCTCCCATCCTCTCTCCAAAACGCATCCAGCGACGATGACCATCAGGAACAACACCGGCAGGAAGCGCCGTTCCGGCTGATATATCGTAAACGAGAGCGAAAACAGGTGGCCGATCAAGAGTGCCGCGCCGACTATCTCCAGTTCCCGGGCGTTGCTCAGGATCCGGCGAAAACCATCTCGGGCAGCAACGGCTACAAACAACCCGAAACCGAGAAGTGTAAGCGCCGTCACTGCCGGAGCTTGTGCGAAGAATGAAGAACCCAATAGTCGCATCAATGAATGGCTCAGAGAGGATGTTCCTCGCGCCCACTCTGCGCCGGAACTGGCGACGTTGAATTGAAGCCAGGCATCGAAGCCGGGGGCGACAAAAAGAATAATGTGGACTGCTCCGACAAGTATTGCTCCGCCAGAAAACAACAACGTTTCGCGCAAGTTGATCGAACGTCTGATTCTCTCTACCAGAATCAAGACAATGAATCCCGGCACGACATAAACCGCTGTGACCTTGGTTAATATCATCAGCCCAAAACAAACTCCTGAAGCCAACGAGAACAATTGATTCACTCGCCTCAAAGACCAGCACCAGAGCGTTAGAGCGAGGAAAAACACAATCGTGGTTTCCACGAACCCGGTTCGGCTATAGATGATATGCAGGTTTGAGAACCCAAGCAGGGCGGTTGTGAAAACCGCTGCTCTGATGTTGACTTCACGTCGAACCAGAAAAAAAAGGACAACAACCGTCGCCCATCCGGTGACCGCGGAAAGCAGACGCAGCGTGGTAAAGCTTACTCCAGACAACTTGAAGATGAAATAAAGCAGTAGGTTGTAGAGGTAAGCCGAATACAGGCCCTGATTCAAATCGTCGATTTTCCATTGACCATAAAAAACCGCGTTGCGCGCGTTGTGAGCCCACCAGCCCTCATCCGTGATAAAGTCCCGGCTGAGAAACGCTGAAGGATCAGCGTCCAAATTGATTACTCTTAGCAGGAAAGCGGCGACGAGTATGCCGCTCACAACGATAGCCGCGCGCTTCGTTGTCTTTGTGATCTCAAGCATACTCTGAGACTCGATGAGGCCGCGGCTTTCGACTTTCACTGTTCTTGAAATGGGTTCGCTCACTCTAATAC
>JBASRM010000722.1:0-16575 GCA_049273835.1 Blastocatellia bacterium
GGTAAGCACCGTTACCCGCGCCCCCGTCGATTGAACTTGAGTGATCGTTTCGAAACTCTCTTTCACCAATTTCCGCGCGTCAAAAGAAGTCCCGATGTCGAAGAACGCCGCGCTCGAAAGCCGCCAGATGATCGGCACTCGATACTCCGTATTGAACACCACCTGTGTATCTCCGCCAACCGGACGAACCTCCTTCGAGAGAAACACCGGAACGTTGCCCTCGCTGATGACAAAGCGCTCCAGTCGCGCGAGCGGCGCGATCGAATTAACATCGTAGCCGCGCACTTCGGTTTCCCCGCCCAGGAAAACCCGCCTGAACACAGGCACGCCTCTCACCGTCGACAGAGCCTGCTGCTGGAAAGGCCGACCGAACGCTCGAATCTGCGAGGCGCGCAGCCGAATCCCGAAAGACATCGGTTCGCCAGACTCGTCGTCCTTGTCTCCCAATGTCCAGAAGCGGCGATAGTCGAAGTAAGGGCGAATCGTGTTGAGGCTGCCTCCCAGTGCCCGTGCGCCAAACTCCAGACCGACCGAGAGCCGCTCGCCTCGCACTGGATCAAGCTCCCTATCCAGAGTGTCGTGCAACAGCAAAGCCGTGAGCGACGCGATCCGCAAACCGCCTTGCTCGAGGGTGCGCGGGGCGGAAGCCGTGGTTAGAAGCGCGTCCGCAAGATTGGTGGACGTAAACGCGTAAACGAGTCCTGCGCGCGTGGCCGCCGCGATCGTGTAACGTGATTTGTTTAGTGGAAGAAAGGCCCCGATGCTTCCGCCCGCGGTTTTTTGGACAAACAGGGGCTCTCGGCCCTGCGCGAGTGTGTTGGCATTGACGAACTCTAACCGATCGAAGAACCCTGATGAATCGACACTGATCGGAAGTCTTCCATAAGACATCATTGAGTAGCTCGCGCCGCCGCCGCGTTCGCGAGTGCCCATCCGCGCTCGCCCGATCAGACGGTCGCCTCTGCCGGTCAGATTAGTATTTGAGTAATCGAGCGAAATCGAAGCACCGCCCGTTGTTCCGCCGCCGCCGCTCATATCGATGCGCTGACGATCGCGCTCTTTCAAGTGGAGCTCCACTTCCACGAGGCCGCTCGTCGGATCGGGCTTCATCACGACATCGATTTGTTGAATGGGTTCGAACAATGCGGAGCGGTTTATCTGTTCAAGACCGATCTCCCACAGCGACTGATTGAAGATGTCACCCTCGGCAATCGGAATCATCCGCAGAATGACATACAGTTTCGTGTGGGTGTTACCTGTGATTGTCAGCTTACCGAGTCGGAACTGTTTAGCCTGGGATGCGAGCGTGGACGACACGGAAGGAGGAGCAAGCGGAGACGTTGGATTCGTTTGAGCCACGTTGGTAGCCGAAGTCGTCCCGAGGAGTATCAGCGCGGCTAAGATTGGGGTTGTGTTCATCGGCGTACCGGATGGAAGCACTCAGACATGGAACGCGCCGCTTGAAGGCAGGTGCAACAAAAGCGGCCCTCGATTGACCCATAGCGCATTTCGAGCGCGCCGGCTATTCGCCTGAGGAATGTCCTTTAGCGGAGATGCTCACGTGCGAAGCAGTGGGTCGCTCACGCTATGGCCTTCCGGTGGCCTCGACTCGTCAGGTAAGTGAGAGGCTACAACGTGAGACCTCCCACGGCTGGCGCACGTGGGCATCCCGGCGGACGCACGCGGCTCTTGTAGGCTGGAACATCAGGACCCATCGCTGACGCGTGTGGGTATGCGCGCAAACCTGATGCGTACCTGTCGATTCTATAACTATGCGGGTCTGTGCGCTTCACTCGTACGCGCGTATCGGGTAAACTCGCTCCGCGAAAGCGAGCTTGTTATGAATGAAAGCTTCAGGGACAAACGAGTTATTGTCACCGGCGCGTCGAGCGGGATCGGGCGCGCGACGGCTGAACGATTCCTCACCGAATCTGCTCACGTCGCCTTGATTGGAAGGCGCGAGGGCTCACTGGAAAGCGTCGGAGCCGGGAAGCCAAACGCATTCATCGTCGCCGCCGATCTGTCGGATGAAAAGCAGACTGAGCTGGGTATGTCTCAAGCGATCGAGTCGCTTGGGGGGCTCGACGTGCTGGTTAACGCGGCCGGGATCTTGAAAGCCGGGCGAATCGAGGACACAACTCTTGAGCTGTGGGACGAAATGTTGAACGTGAATCTGCGCTCGGTGTTTCACTTGATGAAGCTCGCGGCACCTCACCTGGAGCGGTCTCGCGGCAACATTGTCAACGTCTCGAGTGTCACCGGTCCGCGTTCGTTCCCAGGGGTGCTGGCCTATTGCGTGAGCAAAGCCGCCGTGGATCAGTTGACGAGGTGCGCGGCGCTCGAGCTTGCGGCGAAAGGGATCAGGGTCAATGCAGTCAATCCCGGAGTTGTCGTCACCGAGTTGCATCGGGCCGGAGGAATGACTGAAGAAGCTTACGCCGCTTTTCTTGAACACAGCAAAACAACACACCCGCTTGGGCGCGTCGGTCAACCGGAAGAGGTGGCCGAGCTAATCTACTTTCTAGCCTCCGATCGCGCGAGCTGGATCACAGGCGCCACGGTCGGTATCGACGGCGGCCGCGCCCTCACCTGCGCGCGATGATGAGGATAAGGCGGTGGCCGGTGGTCGACGGTGGTCGGTGATCGGTGGACGCTGGTTGGTGATAGGTTGGTCGGTGATCGGTGGGCGTGAACGGTGGACGGTGGTGGGTGGACGGTGACCAGTGATCGGTGATCGGGTGGTCGATGAACCATCGATCACCGTCCACCGAACCACCGACCACGGCACAGGAGAAGGAACGTGAAGAGTCTCAAGATTGGAGCTGCCGTCATTTTTGTTAGTGCGATAGTGACTGGTCTTGCGAGTCAGGCGCTCGGGTATCCGCCGATGCTTGTTAAGGCGAAGAAGTTCGGCGCACGGGACTGCACTTTTTGTCACGTGGCTCCTGACGGTGGGCCGCCATGGAACGAACGCGGTCTTTGGTTGATTGCAGAAAGAAGGCGGCGCGCCGCGGATACGGTCGATGTTGAATGGCTGGCTGAATTCAAATCAGGTAAGTCTGAAGATAAGAAGCCCTCGGAGCAACAGCCGAAGCCTCAAGAGGAATCGGGTGGGGCCGCAACCATCGAGCAGGAGTTGATGCGCTTGCACCGCGACTTGACGGACGCCAACCTGAAGCGTGACCCATCAGTCGCCGCTCATTTGCTTGCCGATGATGCGATTATCACTGGCCCCACTGGCCAGATCGTAACTAAAGCGCAGGACCTGGAGGGCATCAAGCAAGTCAGCTTCGAGTCATATCTTCCGGATGATTTCAAAATCCGCGTTTATGGCGAGGCCGCGGTGATGGTTTATCATTTCGCCGTAAAGGGCACGTACCAGGGACAAGACGTCAGCGGCAGTTATCGTGAGACGCTGGTTTGGGCAAAGCGTGACGCCCGTTGGCAAATCGTCGCCGCCCAGGTGACGCGAGTACTAAACTGATTAACCCGAGCCTCTGTGGTGCGGAAATGCATTCTTCGACTTACTCTTGTCGGCTGACTCTCTTTATTTTGGTCTCAATCACACTTCAAAGCGCTTGCATTTTTCCGCGAGGTCAGCGCTATCACGACTTCACAACGCCGACCCCTCTCACAAAGGGTCAGGTACTGATACTTGGCTTCATGGGCGGCCGTGAACCGTGGAACAATCAGGACCGAAACGTGCGCAAGTTGGCGCTGAAACTGAGATCGATGAACGATCGCCAGATTCACGTCGAAACGGTTGAGAACAAGAAACGATCGCTGGCAATCGAATTGATCCGAAATGCGTTTGATCGCAACAGTGACGGCCAGCTCGACGACCGGGAGCGCGCCTCAATCCGATTGATTCTCTACGGTCAAAGTTTCGGCGGTGCGGCGGTGGTCAAGCTCGCGCGGCAACTGAAACAGATGGGCGTTCCGGTCGCGTTGACCGTTCAAGTAGACAGCATCGGACGCGGCGATCGGACGATTCCTTCCAACGTCGCTCGCGCCGCCAATCTCTTTCAGAAAAACGGCTGGTTCATTCGCGGTGAGCGCCAGATACTCGCCGAAGACCCTGTCAAGACGACCATCACAGGAAATTTCAAATTCGACTATAGTCAAAAGCAGATCGACCTCTCACGAGTCTCCTGGGCGAAAAAGGCATTTAGGGTTGCCCACACCAGAATGGAATATGATCCCGACGTTTGGTCCAAGGTGGAAGAATTGATTCTGGATGCAATCGAGAAGTTGCGATAATCGAGCTCTTCGGGCACTATCGTTTCTGCAGTGAAAGAAGTAAATCGGAGGAGAACCAAATTGAAAAGAATCAAACTCGCAGTATCTCTCGTTTTCGCTGTAGCCTTGATAACCGCGCTGGCCGGCCAAACGTTCTCCTACCCGCCGCTGCTCGTTAAGGCCAAGAAGTTCGGCGCTAAGGACTGCACATTCTGTCATGTTGACCCCGATGGTGGCCCGCCATGGAATGAGCGCGGACAGTGGCTGGTAAAAGAGAAAGAGCGGCGGGGCGCCGACTCGATCGACGTTGAATGGCTCGCGGACTACAAGCCAGGTACAGCCGGAGCTCAAAAGCCCGCCGAACCCGCAAAGCCCGACGACAAGAAATCCTCGCCACCCGCTAAAACCGGCAAGGTTGACCCGAAAACCTATGACGATTACGCCGGCGAATACGAAGCACCGATAGGCATCCTTATCATAACTCACGAGGGCGATAAGCTATTTGGCCAGCCCAAGGATGGCGGCACTAAGGAAGAATTCATACCCCAAGAGGACGGCAGTTTCACGGTCACCAATGTGAACGCCAAGGTCAAGTTTGTGCGTGATGACAAGGGCAAGGTCATCGAAGCTGTCATCAACTTGAACGATCAGGAATTGAAGGGTAAGAAGATCAAGTGATTGGAGAACACCGTGGACGAGAAAACACTGTTCTTGAAATTCTGGGAGCGGGAAGCGCCGGCAACCCGCAAGGTCATCTCGCGCATTCCGCAAGACAAGTCGGACTACAAGCCTGAACCGAAATCTCGATCGGCACGCGAGATCGCATGGCTGATGGTTGTGGAGGAGAAGGTGCTGGTCGAAGGCTTGGAAAAAGGTACGGTCGAGTGGAAAGACCTCGAGACCCCGGCCACGATCGAGGAGATTTTGGCGACCTATGACCGCAATCACCAGGATATTACCAAACGTCTGTATGGCATCGAACCGGCCGTTTGGGAGAAAGAGATCAGATTCGTCTACGGCAATTATGAGATTTCACGCGGGACGGGCTTTCACTTTGGATGGGAGTTCTTGTTCGACACGGTTCATCACCGAGGTCAGCTCTCAACCTATCTAAGGCCAATGGGGTCGACAGTGCCCTCGATTTATGGTCCGAGCGCGGATGAGGAGTCTTGAAGTTGATAAACCCGTACGGGCGTCCGGCCATGGGCGCCCGTCTTAGCTCAGACGGTCTACCCGCGCAATACGGGCACCATCGCGACACAGGCCCGCACAGTTCAAGCTAATTTTCTTGACACCGGCAATGAGTTGAGCTCAAGCGAGCAACACATCGGTTGTGAAGCTCACTCTCGACCATTCAGGAATTATTTGCCGTCAAGCGAAAACGCGTAGAGCTTTTTGTTGGCCTTCCCTAACCGCAGGAACTGATAACCCGATCCGACATAGACCACTCCGTCCACAACTGTCGGACCGCCGCCGACCGCGCCGCCGGTGTCGAACTCCCATAGCACTTTGCCATCCTTGGCGTCATAGGCGCGTATGAAGTTGCGATTTGTTCCCGCAAACACCAGGCGGTTGTCACCGGTTCCGGTCACCGTAATCGGGCCGAAATTCGCGCCTCCGTCCGGCGCCTTAGTCTGCCACAGGATTTTCCCGCTTGCTCCATCCAGGGCCGCGACTGATCCCGGGCTCGTTCTGTTAGGGAAAGCCGAGACTGCCGCGTACACCCGCTCGCCGTCGGTAGCATCGCCGAATTCGATTCCGCCAAGTTTGCCGCCCTGGCCGACTTCTGTTTTCCACAAAAGCTTGCCGTCCTTGGGATCGAGCGCGAAGAACCAACCGCTCTTTTGTCCTGCTCCAATGGCGGGCTTTCCGCCTGGTCCTTTGAAAACCAGCGGGGTCGAGCCAAAGTCGACATCGAGGTCGCTGCACTCGGCGAGATTGGCGCATCCGAACGTCCATATGTCACCCGGAGTCGCTTGATACGACCATACAAGCTTTCCTGTAGAGAGCTCGATTGCAACGATGGCGTTCGGGAACTTGGAAGCCGGCGGAGTATATTGATTGCCCGTGGTGACGTACAACCGATTCGCTTCAGGATGAATGGTCACGGTCGACCACACCGCTCCGCCTGCGGGACCCATGATCGTTACGCCCTTTTTGTCTTTGCCCCGGTCGGTTGGCGTTTCGGGTATGGTATACCATCGCCACACCTGGGCGCCCGTCTTGGCATCAACGGCGGCTACTCCACCTCGGAAGGTGCAGCACTCGTATTTTGGTCCGTACTTCATGATCGCGCCCTCTTCGTGGGACGCGACGCCGATATACACACGTCCGTTGTGGTAGATGGGCGCGCTGGTCGCAACCGTGTCCTTGTGGGCGTCGATCTTGACTTTCCATTTGAGCGCCCCAGTCTTCGCGTCCAGCGAATAAAGCCAACCAGCAAGGTCGCCAAAGAAAACCGCTCCCTCGCCGAAAGCCGCACCGCTGCGCGACGGACTCCCGCACTCGAACTCCCAGATCTTGCTGCCAGTCTTGGAATCGACCGCGTACTGCTTACCGTCCCACGACCCGAAGTAGACGACGCCCGCGACAACCGTAGGCTGGCTCGAGACATCGCCGCCGGTCTCAAACACCCATTTCGGCTTGAGTCGGCTAACCGTCGCGGGCGTGAGCTGCTTCTCGTTGGGATTGTAGTGCGACCCTGCGAGATCGCGGCCGAACATCGGCCAATCGGAAGCGGCTGACCCATTGCCGCTGACGCCCTTCGTGGCGTTCGCGCGCGCACCGCGCGAAGTGGGAGATTGGCCCCTGCCCGCTGAAACAACGATCGTGCTGAGCAACAGCAGGCAAGCTATAAGGCAAGTCTTAATACGCATCCAGGACTCCTTTCGTTTTCCACACTGCCGATTGCGAGGGGATTAGGTGAGTGATTCTATTTGATTGACATTGGTCTTTCAAGCAATGAGGACAGACGGCAGCGGGGTAATAGTGAGTTGCGAGAGAATTGCCAGCAAGTCACGAAGTTATCAAGTTCACAAAGGCTCTCTTCGTGCGACTTTCAGCCTTCGCGTCTTGGTGGCGGCGCGCGTTGCTGGTTAGAGCAGCAACTTTTGCGCTACCCCGCGATGCTACTCTCGCTTGGTGAAGTTGCCGCTGCCCAGCGCACAAGCTACTATTTCAGCCATGCGACAGAAGACTGCGGCCATCGTCGTCATCGGCAATGAGATTCTGACGGGTAAGTCCGAAGACAAGAACGCGGTTTTTCTGATCGGAGAGTTGTATGAGCTGGGGGTGGCGCTTCGCCGCGTGATGATCATACCCGATGATGTCGAGGGTATTGCGAGCGCGGTACGCGAGTGCGCGGGACAATTCGATTACGTGTTTACCTCGGGAGGGGTAGGACCGACTCACGATGATGTCACCATCGAAGGCGTGGCTCGCGCGTTCGGGAGCGAGGTTGTGCGTCATCCGGAACTTGAAGCGATGCTGCGCGGCTACTTCGGGGACGGAATTGACGCCGCACGATTGAGAATGGCGAACGCGCCCGAAGGGTCGGAGCTGATTCGCCAACCCGATATGCGGTGGCCGGTGCTGGCAATGAAAAACGTGTACGTGCTCCCCGGAGTGCCCGAGCTGTTTCGCAAAAAGTTTGAGGCGCTCCGAGAGCGATTCCGCGCTGAGCCGTTTCATTGCCATACCATTTACACCCGCGAAGACGAGTTCGACATCGCGCCGCGTCTTGACGAAGTCGCCGCCAATCATCCCAATGTAGACATCGGCTCGTATCCGACCTTCACCAGAGAGGACTACCGTGTGAAGATCACCATAGAGTCACAGGAGCAGGCTGCGGCGGATCGTGCGCGCGACCAATTGCTGACGCTGCTCGATCCCATTTCTCTTTCTCGGGCGGACTGAGCATTCAATATTCTCGTCAAGCGAACGGATCGCCAACAGCTTCAACAGAGATCCTCAGACTGAGACCAAATATGAAAAAGCTGATCCCCGCGGCCACTGCGCTGCTTGTTCTGATTTGCTTCCTCGCCCTTGGACAGAACAATCGATCTTCCTCGCTTAGCTTTGAAGTCACGGTCGCGAAGGGGTTGATTTCGTCTCCGCAGAATGGACGCCTGTTCGTCGTGATGAGTCTGAAGAGTCAGCCTGAACCCAGGCTGACGATCGGCCAAACCGGGCTGGATGCCTCTCCCGTGTTGGGACGTGACATCCGCAACTTTGCTCCCGGGGTCACTGGATCAATCGACGAAACCTGTGCGGCATTTCCGATTGACGGCCTCGCGCGACTTCCAGCGGGCGATTATTTCGTCCAGGCGCTGTTCGATTCAAACATCGATCTGAAATCGGTTAATGCGCCCGGCAATCTGTACAGCACGCCACGCAAGATTCATCTCGATCCGGCTCACGGCTCGACTGTGAGGATCGAGTTGACTGAAAAACTTCCATCGGAGCAAATGCCGCCGGACACCGACTACGTGAAATACGTGAAGCTCCAATCGAATCTGCTCACAAGGTTTCACGGGCGGCCGATCTTCCTGCGAGCGGGTGTGATTCTGCCGCGCGGCTTCGACCGCGAACCCGGTCAGCGTTACCCGTTGCGCGTTCATATTGGGGGCTACGGTGCAAGATTCACCACAGCGCAGAGAATAATGAGAGAGGGTTCGGCCTTTCGGACCATGTGGCTTTCGGATAGCTGTCCGCGCATGGTTTTCCTGCATCTGGACGGCGACGGTCCCTTCGGCGATTGCTACCAGGTCAACTCTGATAACAACGGACCGTACGGCGATGCGATAACCCAGGAGCTGATTCCCTACGTCGAGCAGAATTTTCGTTGCCTCGCTCAACCCTGGGCCCGCGTCCTCGATGGCGGCTCGACCGGAGGTTGGGTTTCGCTGGCGCTCCAGATCTTTTATCCGGATTTTTTCAACGGCACGTGGTCCGGCTTTCCTGACGGCGTCGACTTTCGCGCATTTCAGCTTATCAACATCTACGAAGACCAGACCGCATATTTGAACAGGCATGGATTCGAGCGGCCCAGCGCTCGCGAATTGAATGGCGACGTTCGCTTTACGATTCGCCACGAGTGCCAGATGGAAAATGTGATGGGTTTAGGCGACAGCTACACTATGTCCGGCGAACAGTGGGGCGCGTGGAACGCGACGTATGGCCCTCGCGGCGAGGACGGCCGTCCCGTCCCACTTTGGGAGCCCAGGACCGGAAAAATCAATCGCGACCTTGTCGAGCACTGGAAAAAGTACGACCTCCGAATGATCCTCGAGCAGAACTGGAAGACGCTTGGGCCAAAGCTGCGGGGAAAGATCACGATCTGGGTTGGGGAAGCGGATGACTATTTTCTAAACAGCGCGGTGCACTTGCTCGACCGGTTCCTTTCAAAAGCTGATCCACCTTACGAAGGAAAGATCATCTACGGTGAGGGCAAGGGCCACGGCTGGATGCCGTTTAGCGAACGCGAAATAATGGATCAGATGGCGGCGGCTGTTGATCGGGCCCGGCGATAAAAATACACTCATCAAAGGTACCTCAAACTCGGGGACGAATGGTCAAGAAAAAAGCGTCAACAAAGAGTTTTCTGATCGACCACGGGCTGGATGTATTGCTCATATTCATTCCGGTGGCCGTCGCGCTTCATTACACGAATGCACCGGCATTGTGGACGTTTATCGCGTCAGGAATTGCCATCATCCCGCTCGCGGGATGGATGGGTAAGGCGACAGAGAGCCTGGCGGAGCGAATGGGCGCCGGGATAGGAGGCCTACTGAACGCGACGTTCGGAAATGCCGCCGAAATGATCATTGCTTTTCAAGGTTTGCGAGCAGGGTTGACCGGGGTGGTCAAAGCGTCGCTAACCGGTTCCATACTTGGAAACATTCTGCTGGTGCTGGGCGTGAGCCTTCTGGCTGGCGGGCTCAAGCATCGAAATCAAAAATTCAACCGCACCGCGGCGACTATGAGCGCGACCTTGATGGCTTTGAGCGCGATTGGCTTGCTTGTGCCAGCGTTGTTTCACTGGGTAACTTTCGGCGCATCTGGAAGCGCCGAAAGAAATATCAGCCTCGAGATTTCAATTGTGCTGTTTGTAACTTATATTCTGAGCCTCGTCTTTGCGCTTCGCACACACAAGGATCTCTATCTCGGGACGAGCCAGTCTCACGAAGAAGCTTCGTTAATGCGGCCACGGACTGCGGGGATTGTGCTGCTTGGAGCAACCGTGCTTATTGCGTGGATGAGCGAGTTGCTGGTTCACGCCGTCGAGCCGGCGTCCAAAGTGCTCGGTCTCACGGAAGTCTTTGTCGGAGTCATCGCGGTTGCGATCATCGGCAACGCAGCCGAGCACAGCACAGCAGTATTGATGGCAATGAAGAATCAGATGGACCTGGCTTATCACATCGCGGTCGGGTCAAGCATGCAGATCGCCTTGTTCGTGGCTCCTGCGCTCGTCTTTTTGAGCTACGCGATGGGCAGCCCAATGGATCTGCTATTCACGACATTCGAAGTGATTACGGTTGGGCTCGCAGTCGGCGTTGTTTGTTTAGTCGCTGCTGACGGGGAGTCGAATTGGATGGAAGGCGTATTGCTGTTGGCGGTCTATGTGATCTTCGCTATAGCTTTCTTCTTTTTGCCGTAGGGGCAAAGGAGCGTTGTCAATTGAGCGAGCTTGCCCCGCCCCAGCCTTTGCGTCTTTGCGCGTCTTGGCGATCTTTGCGCGAAACCACCTTTAGCGCGAAGGCGCAATTTCAGGTTTCGCGCAAAGCTCGCAGAGACGCAAAGGCAGAGCGGGGCTTACCGGCTCACCCTTATTGCCTACGGTGGCGGCTGCTATTAGAATGAGTCGCACGCCATAGATCTCAGGTCAGGAGGGTGCCATGAATTTGATCCCGCGTCTTATGTTTGGTTGCACCGCAATCCTGGTAGTCGCGATCGCTGCCGCAGGGCAAGAGCGGCGAACTGATCCTGTCGGCGATCTGACTGGCCGCGATGCGGTCGGGTTCAGAAAAGACTCTGTGACAAAGGAAACGCTCGGCGAAAGGCGAGCGCCGGCAAATACCCCGACGACGAAGCAGGCTATAGAGGACTTCATGCAGTTACAGAAGTCCAATCGGCGGATTCAGGACATATCACGGCTACAACCGCCGCCGCTGGAGGCAATTCTGGTGGCCGCAAAGGACGTGAGCACCAGAGCGACGCGCCTAAAAACGAGCCTCGCTCTGCCTTCTCCTCCAAAAGAGTCGAAGACCGGAATAACCCCGGCAACGTCAATCGATGAGTTGATGAACCGGATCAAGGAGCTCGACGCCAACATTAAGTTGTTCGTAACGAACCCAATATTTCGCCAGATGACCGAGAGCGGCAGGGACTTACCAATGGAAGCCAGTGTTAGCCTGAGCAAGGTGATCGCCTTGAGTAAGGTCCTGGAGGAAAGCGCCGGCAAATTGCGGTGATGAGACCAGGCGGTAATCAGCACGACAGATTACAGCGTCCGCCGAACTGAATTTTTTCGGTGTGTAGGAACGAAAACGGGGCGGCTCGCGCCGCCCCTGGTAGCTCCTCAGAATGGTCTTACCGATCAGAAGTCGAATCGCAGTGCAAGCTGCATAACTCTCGCACCATTTATCGTAAAGGTCGACTTTCCGACCGTGGCAGCACTGTTCAAGTTGCCATTGGGCCTCCCAAAATTCGGGTGATTGAACACGTTGAAAGCATTGGCCTGGAATTGCAACGCGCTATTCTCAGTCACCCTGAAACGCTTGTGAACGCCAAGGTCAAAATTGACGAAGCCTGGCCCGGTCAGAATGTTTCTGCCCGTCGTACCGTCGCACCACCACTGTGTGTTGCTGGTGATGACGCCGTTGTTGGGACCGCAGGCCGCCGCCGGACCAATGGCCTTCGCGCGAGTAACCATGCCAACGAACTGTGTGGGATCGAAGAATCCGTCAGCCGGACTCTTGCTATGATCAATTACGTTTTCGATGGGCCCGCTCCCAATAAAGACGGCGCGATCGCTAAAGATCCCATCGGCATTCGCGTCTTCATTGGAACTGCCGTGAAACACGCTGAAAGGCGCTCCCGACTGAACGGTAACGATTCCAGTTGCTTCCCAACCACCCAGCCAGCGGTTCTCCTTAAAGAAAGGAATCTCGTAGCTGAAGTCTGTCACAAACTTATGGCGGACATCGAAGTCGGCTCGGCCTCGATCAAGGCCGATGTTGAAATTGTTAGTGGGATTCAAGCCCAGGCGTGCGTTGAACGCGTCGCTAATGGTGTCAATCGCTTTGGAATACGTGTAACTGCTGTTTAGCTGCAGACCAAAGCGCGCCCGGTGGCGCAAGATCACCTGTCCGCCGTGATAGCTTGAGGTAAACCCGTTGGTGCGGAAGTTGTCGCTGGCGATGGCAGGATTTGGCCGTCGCGTACTTCCGTGTGATCTCCCGGTAGTCGCTAGCGTCCCACCCGAACGCCCATTGAACGTGTTGATGTTGACTACCCCCGTCAACTGGCGCCCCAGCGTGGTTATGTAGTTGACTTCGACAACGGTAGTCTTCGCAACCTCGCGCTGCACACCCAGGAACGCCTGATAGAGGAACGGCGTCACCAGGTTCTGGTCCATATGGCGAGGAGAAGGAGCCGGAAGGTTAGCCGGGTCAGCAAACAAGCTCGTGCTCGAAAACGGCACCGTGAACAGTCCGGGGGTCGATAACGGACCAGCCGCAATACCGTTGCCGAATGCGCCGATTGTGCTGAAGTTGAAGAATGGTGCGTTGAAGCGAATGTTCTCGAACAAGTTGTTCCAGATGCGATCATAGAACATTCCTCCACCACCGCGAACGACCAGCTTCTGATCGTTGAAGACATCCCACGCGAATCCCACGCGCGGCCCGAAGTTGTTGTTGTCCTTTTCCCAGATGCTGTGATCGCGCTGCTGGAAGCTTCCGGTAACCAGCCGGGCGATGAGAGGGCTGTTCGAAGGGAAGAAGACATTGCTTGACGGATTGGGTACCGGAGTTACTCCCGTACCGAAGTAGAAGTTTGAGTCTATGCCTTCGCGGAAATTGTGGGGCGGACCGAAATACTCCCACCGAAGGCCAAGGTTCAGAGTGAGATTATGCTTCAGCTTCCAGTCGTCCTGAAAGTAGAAAGCCATCTCATTCGCCCTATAACCGCGATAGAATTCGGGCAGGCCTCTGGTGATCGGGTTGACAGACGCCTGCGCCAACGTAAACCCTCCGAAGTTAGTACCGAACACGGCATCAGCTTCATCGCCGAAGAAGCCGTCGGTCAGCAACTCTTCCACTCCGTGTGGAAGGAAGAGACCGTTCTTGGTGGCCTCGAAGGCCGAGGCATTAAAAGTCCGGCGATATTCGCCTCCAGCCCGAAAGCTGTGGGACCCTCTTATTACTGAGAGGTGGTCCTGGACCTGTAGCTGCCTGTCGGTAAAGAACTGAGGTAGCGAACTGGACTGACCGAACGAGAGTGCCAGCGGATCTATCCCGGTAACGACCGAGGGAATGCCGTCGAAGCCCGACAACTGAGGGAAGTCCGCGCGGTTGCGCAAATAGCTTATCTTCGCCTCGTTCAGCATGGTCGCGCTGAAATTATGCCCATAGGTGATGCCTATGTTCACACGACGGGCGTCCGTTACGATCGAGGGTCCGATGGTGCCGGCTTCCCCGCCGACAAACGTATTCGTGGTATCCGGGTTCTCGATCAGGAATGTCCCGCTTATGCGATCAGAGCCCGAGAACGTGTGATCGATCTTGGTGCTGACTCGGTACTGATCGAAGATGGCCTGCGAGGTCACTGATACTTGTCCGTAAATAGGCACGGGATACACTATTCCCTCGGTGAACAGCCCCGCACCGACATTGCTAAACTGACTGGTGGCGAAGGGTATCCCTCCAGGGAACGTTACCGCGGCGAGCTTTCTAAACAGCGGTCCAACCGTGCGGGACTGTGAGAACGCGCCTGGACACGTGCCACCGCAAAGCCCATCCCCTTCCATGAAGCTGGCGAATGCTCCGCTATTCACGAAATCGAAGAACTGCCGGGTGAAGCTCGTCCCTGTGACGGGCGCGCCCTGCCGCAGTTTGTGCCACTCAACCGACCCGAAGAAGAAGGTCTTTTCCTTTCGTATCGGCCCGCCAAACGAGCCGCCAAACTGGTTTCGCACCAACGAATCCTGGATCCCGTCTCTATTCGAGAAGAAATCATTTGCCGCCAGCGCCTGCACGCGGTTGTACTCGAACAGAGAGCCGTGGTATTTGTTACCCCCAGACTTGAGCACTGTATCGGCGACAAAACCTCCGGCCTTCCCGTACTGCGCGGAATACGTGTTGGTAATGATGCGATACTCCTGGATCGCTTCCGGCGAAATACTGGTGATGCCACCCGCCACCGTAGATCCTCGGCCACCTTGACCCTGGTCATTATTGTCGTAGCCGTCCACCATGAAATTGCCCATCCCGGGGCGGGCACCGTTCACGGCCGCGCCGCGTGTTGTGCCGGCAATCGCGTCAGGCACCGCACCGGGAAGCAGATCTATGAATTCGTTTGAGTCGCGGTTTTCGAGCGGATAACTTTCCCACACTTTCCGGTTCAGGAGCGTGGACAAGCTAGCCTCCGAAGATTGGACAAGTTGTTCGCCAGACGCCGTGACTGTAACACTTTCAGTCGGCGCGCCAGCCTCAACCGTCACGTTCTGAGTGACCGTCTGTCCTACAGTCACCACCAGGTTTTCAATCTTGGCTGCTTTGAAACCTGGCGCCTCTATCGACACCGCATATGTTCCCACCGGCAAATCAGGGAGAACATATAAGCCCGCGTCGGTGGTTTGCGTATCATAGGACACACCCGTCGCCAGGTTCTTTGCAGAAACCTTGGCATTAGTTACTACCCCTCCAGTCGAGTCCGTTACGGTGCCTGTCAATGCACCTTTACCGGCACTCTGGGCGAAGACAGGCCCGCTCAGAGAAACCAGTAGTAGACAAGTCGTTATTGCAGAGCAAAGTTTTTTCATGTTAACTCGTACCTCCTTGTTGTTTCCATGGGCACCGAGTGACACGACGCCGTGCGTTTGACACACGTTCGCGGCTAATCGCTTTGCGGAACTGGCGGCCAAGCGAGAAAGACGAACAAGTGACCCGGCCTTCGGCTACTTACCGACGGCAGTCGTTGAAGCAGAAAGATTAACGGACGCTTGAACCGTAAAACACATGCCCTAAATCTTTGTTGTTTTTCTTACCACCTTGCTCGCCTCTTTGCCCGCACTGGGTTTGCGGGCTTTCTTAACCGATCGCCCCTGGGCAATAGTCCTGTTAGTCATGCGTTTCGAGGCAACTCTTATTCCCATCGTGGATCGATCTCTTCCTGTGGCGTAACGTTTCGAGATGTTCGATTTAGAAAGGCTGTGGTTGGCGAGTTCGTTCCGAGTCTGGCCCGCTCGATTTCATTTTTTTGGAAACCATCCATTCCCACGGATATAGGTTCGAAATCCCGGTGCTCACTCCAAACTTCAAAGTTTTGAATTCTAAGATGAGGATCATACAAATCATCGATTCAGTAGAACTCTTCATCGGTTTTCGAATAACTCATCAGAGCCTTGTTCGAGGTTTGTCGCGGGACTATACTGACGGCAATCAACATTCAATCACTTCCGGGGAGGTGAGCCATGGCAAGGAGGCACGGAATTTCCATATCAGTTCTAACCTTGGCGCTTCTCTGCGTCTTAGCTTTCGGTGAGCCGCTGATGGCGTATCAGTCCTCCCGGCGATCGACAGGCAGGGAAGCATACGAAGCCGCGAAGGCGCGGGATCGCAACTTACAAAACCGAACGATGGTCATGCAGCATGCGGGTGATGCGGACAAGAAAACGCTCTCAGATGAACAGCTAAAGACGCTCATTGCCCAGATGAAGGAAGACTTCAGGCGTCTCCAGATTGTCAACAACAGCATGATGCGCGTAGTTGCAGAAAGCGAGGTGCTGGATTACAAGAGCGTCATGGGATCGACAGACGAGATCAATAAGTGCGCCAAACGACTTCAGGCGTTGCTATCCACACCCGCCACCGAATCCGATAAGAAGGATGAGACTAAACAAGATGCGTACGATCCCAAACTGGTGAAGAACGCGTTGTTCAAGCTGGATGAGCTCATAATGAGTTTCGTTACCAGCCCTCTTTTCAAGAATCTGGTCGACGTAGAAAACGCAGACAAGGCTCGGCGCGATCTTGCGGCTATAATCGATCTTAGCGGGACCATCAAAAAGCACGCTGAGAGACTGAGCAAGACCACGGCTAAAAGCTAACGCTT
>JBASRM010000725.1:0-2543 GCA_049273835.1 Blastocatellia bacterium
CGGTAAGATTGATACTGCCAATTTGACTCCTCGCCTCCTGGACGACGCGAGTCATGAGCTTGGAACTGAATTGATCGAGGACGGGTAAGAAGGCAGCCGCCAGCGTCGGTGATATTTCCCGCCGTGAAAGCGCTGTATCGAGTACGAATGGTAAGAATGTCTCGCGGTCGACTACCCCTGAATCCTCCCAACGGGCAGTAGCTGCCAGGCCTAGGCAAAGGTTCAAGGTAGTGATTCCCCGCGCGGCCTTCGCCCAGGGAAAGGAATCATAGCCCGCGAGACGGACACCAGCGTCTGCAACTACCGTCGCGAGATCACAAGCAACTGCGCGGCGAGCTTCGAAGGTCATAGAGCCAACCGCGCGTTCGGCAAGCGGAGCGAACAACGCGATTTCGTGAATGGCTTCGGAGTCAAGTTCGCCAGCAACATCTACGGCCTCGTTGAAGATAGCTTCAGCATCTATTTCACTGATCTCTACAAGGAGGCGTGCCATGCTGGTCAATGCAGAGAGCTTGTCCTCTGCGGAGATCTTCATGCCTCTTACGGCCTGTGCTTGCGACGTGACCGCGCGGAGAATCAACGAGTGCAGTGATTGATCCAACGCGAGACTAGAGAAGACCAGCATCTCTGATTCGCCGAACGCGGCGGGCTGCGAGCCCAACATCGAACTGGCCCGCTCAAACAGAATCTCATTGTCTACCTCACCAATAGCCATGAGCCGCGTGATTGATAACGCGGCGCGCTTTCTCATGGCCGACGCCCAATAGTCGCGGGAGAACCGATACTCAGATTGATGATACGCGCCGATTGCCTTGCGAAGTCGACCGTCCACATCAGCCGGGGCGATCGATCCAATCAAAACTTGTGCGCGAACGTCGTACAACTCCATAAGCGGCCCGACAAAAGACTTCATCTCTCCCTTCTTCTCATTGTCGCTTTTCGTTGCTCGTTCGAGTTCTTTGGGACTCATCTGGTTCTGCGGTTGTGGAGGGTCGATCCAGTACGACTCCACGGTGGGTTCTCGTCCGGCCATCCGCTCAAGGAGTACGTGCGCGCGCAGAGTTAGGTCGATCAAGGATGCGCGAGAAAGGGAAATCTTATCGCGCCTCCGCGACTCCCGGTCGTTGAACCGCTCTAGAACTGGGATGATCCGTTCTCGGTCGCAGCCACGAACGATAGCAACCTCGCAAGCGCTGAGAATCATCTCCAGAAACCTCGGAGCGACTTGGTTTTTGCTCCAGTTATCGAGTAACGCGTCGAGCTTGATTAGTCGTCGAAGAAGAACGCTGCTCAAGCTTGCTTCGAGTCGAGATGCGTCAACGTCCTTGCCAGCTAATGCCAGTGGGGTTAATAAGAAGAGATCCCAGGGCGTTGAGATACTGGCCTCGGCGAGACAGCGCTCGACCAGTGAATCCTCGCCCTCGGCAATTAGTCTGAAAGAGAGAACAAAGATTACATGTAGCGCTACAGACTTCGGCCGCCATCGCAGAAGGTAGTCTACTGCCTGGAGTGGGCCAGCAACCCGCAGCACGGCTTCTATCTCTGAGGCAATCGCATAGTCACCGATCGACCAGCCGTGCAGTTGGAGATCGGGGTTTTCTCTTTCTTGTTCGTCAAAGATCTGACTGCGTCGCTGCATCCACGCTTCCACTTGCCTATACCCCTCGCGAACTGAGATCGCATCTCCGGCGCGCGCATCTGCGGCCATTAGATGGAAGAGGAGAGGGCCATGGTGCTCTAGCTGTTCGGGGTCCCTAAGAATAAATCGAGCGGAACTATCACGCGCAAAGCGAGCAGCCAAATCAGGGCTTTCAACGAATATGCGTCTGATAGCTGCATCGGTTTTCAGCGCTTCTGCCCCAACCAAAAGCGTTAGTATTGCATCGACGCTGTTGCCAGCCTCTCTGCATACCTTCATAGCGATTCGGAGGCGTTGCAACTGCGTCTCGCGCCGCAGGACGGGATCGCGTATGGCTTCAGGCTCGGGCTCTGCTCGAACGAGGTCGATGATCTCACGTCCACGACCGGCATCGAATAGTGCCGCTCCGACATGCGCAGCCGCATACGGATCTGACGTACGACGACTCATGAAGTGGTCAGCGATCCTTGCGCGGATGAGACTAAGCTCGGCCTCAGCTTCGGTGCGCATGAAGTGTTCGAAGTCTTCGTCAGCAAAAGTCACTGTCGAGTTGGTTAGGCGCACACCGGGAGCGAGATCGGAGCACAGGTCGCGTATCGATGCGTCACTTAGATCTGTCACTGCCGAGAGGTCTGTTATCGGAACAGGCCGAGGCAGTGCGACGAGTCCTGCACAGAGTGCTTTGATTGCTTGCTCGTGTCCCCCTTTCTGCAACGCGTGTTTGAGTTGTTCAAGGAAGACATCGTCAAGGGCTTTGCCGCTCGGTCTCAGATAATCGAGAGCCCGTTGCGGTTCGATTCCGGCGTAGTTTAGGGCGTACTGCTGTACTCGCGGATTACCGCTTGATAGATGGTGAAAGTCATCGACCCAGGCGTCCGGGGCCTCGGACCAAAATGCTCTTACG
>JBASRM010000727.1:0-14620 GCA_049273835.1 Blastocatellia bacterium
TCTCGAAGTAGTCTTCATATCCCCGGTTGGTTTGTTCAAGCAGTATGTTTGCGAATGCCGAATAGGTTTTTGTCACGATCCTTTTGCCGAAGACCGCATCGATATGGGCCTTGAGTACCGCAGTTTGAATCGAAGGCAATTCCGGGTTCGCCCAGGGCATCGATATCAGGTGCAATCTGGCCTGCATATGATCTCCTCCCGTAAGCGGAACCATAGTGTGAAGCGATCACACCGTGGTGCTCAGTTGGTGGGTAAGAACAATCTGGTTCCGGTCATGCCCTGCGAGTGGCCGGGAAGCGGCCTGAAATCAGCCCGCTTTAGACGCTCCACTCCGCATGCTTTCTAGACGAGCCGGGCTTTTCAGAAGTTTGGCATTCGCAGCCGCGACCAGTCTCTGATTCACTTTGATTGCCGCTTGCGTATGTTGCCCACGAGGCCCCGGGGTGACAAGTCGATAAAACTGCGCGCCAAAGCGGCGCGCCCATACTACGCCGGTTAAAGTTGGCGAGCAAGTTGACAATGCGGTTTAAGCTACTTCTCTAAAACAACGGAATATTGTCCTTTTGGGAACCCGGCAACGCGCGGACTACGTGGCGGCATTCTGATCGGACGAACCGTATCGCGCTGCCGCCTTGGCGCGAGCCTTTTTAGCTTCGACTTCGCGATCGCGAGGCGGAGCGTTGGTCACCAGAGAATCGAGCAGCTCGTGTGCTGCTTTGGCGACTTGCTCCACAGCGCGATTGAAAGCGAGTTCATTCGCCTTCGAGGGTTTTGAGAAGCCGCTCAGCTTCCGGACGAATTGGAGGGAAGAGGCTCGGATCTCTTCGCCGGTAGCAGGCGGTTTGAAATTGTGAAGTGTTTTGATGTTTCGACACATAGGGAATTATCCATTCAACCGAGCACCAGCAGCAGCCTACGTAGGGAATCATTCGTTTTACCCCAGGTCTGCGCGGCCTAGCTCGCGGGTACACGCTGGCGTTCTTCAATCTCGGCGTTACAAAACGGTTCGCCATCAGGGCAAATCCAGTTAAAGTCGGCTTCTTCAGCCCATCGACTCACCGAAGCCCAAGACATGTCCGTCACAATCGCGAATCGCAAACTCCTTCATCTGATATGACCCTTGAACAATAGGACCGTAGACGATGTCGGCGCCCTTCGATTTAAGCTCGGCGTGCAGCCCTTCCACGCCGCTGACCCAGAAGAACGCTTCCCAAGTTCCCCCCTGCTTTTCAACCGGAACTATCAGATCAGGATCCGTCACCCTCCGCAGCATGATCGCAAGGTCGTCGCGGCTGCAGATGGCGAACTGGAGCGGTGTTCCCGCTGAGTATTCACATCGAAAGCCTAACGTCTGCTCATAGAACGCCACTGACCGCTCCACGTTTGAGACCGGAAAGTACGGCGCGCTGCGGAGCAGTTTTATCATTTGAGTTTGAGCTGAAGACATACACACCTCCTACTACTATCGATAGCCACTAGTGTTTTTTGACACGCTGGGACAGCGGTCTGCCGCCTCTGTAATCGTTGACACTCGAAAATATTCCGGGCATTTTCCCCACTGCAACGAGGTGTCGCCCATCGCTTACCGTTACTTGCTCCCCCATTCGCCGTGCAAGAATTTCAAAGCCGTCTCAACGAATTGCCCGGTCATGTCGCCGAAGATAGGGCCATGCCCGCCGTTCGGGACAATCCAAAGGTACGACCGAGGGATCGCAGCGTACATTTCCGTAGCCAGGCTGACGGGATACAACGGGTCCCGGTCACCATGCACAATCAAGGTGCGGGCCGTAATGGTAGACAGGTAAGGAGGCGTGAAGTTCATATCATCGTAGCTGTCCTTCAATTCATTCGGCAGCCTCCATAACGCCCGAATCTGTTCATCCCCGTGTTTGTGCCATTCCCTCATATGCCGCCACTCCGCTTCGGTTCGATTCTCAGAAGTTGTCTCGCGCATTATGGCCCTTGCTTGCTCGGGAAAGTACGGCGTCGCACTAATCAGAACCATCGCTTCGACGCGAGCCGGCTGACCGGTCGCCATATGAAGAAGGGTCTTTGCCCCCATGCTCATGCCGATCGATTTGAATCGTTCGATACCCAAACGGTCCAGCAGAGCCAAAACGTCGAGAGCAGATTGCCGAAACGTGAACTTCATCGAGGGATTGGTGCTCCTCCCATGACCTCGCAGGTCTGGTATCACCAGCCTGTATCCCGGTGGGGGCACACTGAAGATCAATTCCCAATTAGCGCCTATGCCACCTCCTCCATGCAACAGAACCAGCGGCTCGCCATCTCCGCGAGTTTCGTAGTACATCTCGATGTCGTTCAGGGACTCAGTTTGTCCAAGAGTCATGGCAGTACTCTCTAAAATCACGGTTGAGCGCTCTTACGTTGCTGGGGCACGTTTCTGCGCGATGTTTCGAACGGCCCAACTCGACTTTATTCGAGATGTTCTATCGTATTATCTCGGCGGTTTTTTGCCTAGCCTCAGATCGAAGATGCAGCTTCAAGTTTCCAGATGGAGCTCACAAATGCTGGTCCGGTTACCCTCGCAGTATTCGAAGACACTTGCGGTAACCTCATACAAATCTATCAGGAGTGATCAGAGTCACAGTTCAAAGGGTTCAGGGTTCCGCGTTCTGAGTTCTGAGTTCAACGTTCTGAGTTCAAGCTTTAGCTTGCGCGTTGTCAAATCAGAAACTGGCAAGCTAAAGCTTGAACTCAGAACGTTGAACTCTGAACGCGGAACCCTGAACGTTGAACCCTGAACGTTGAACTCTGAACGCGGAACTCTGAACGCGGCTCTGTTGCTGGGATGGATTAGAAAAGCGAGCCCTGACGAGGCTTATCGTCGAAGACCGATCGACCGCCGAGCGACGAAGAGATCTTGTTTTCGTGGGGCTTGGTCATCCGCCCCGCGAGCCATGCCGGTACGCGGCCGCCGTGAAGAGGAAGATCTGCGACTCCCGACCGTTTCATAGTGTGACTTTTAACTCGTGATCGCCAACTCGTGGAGATACTCGACGAACGAGTAGGCTGCGCCGTCCATGCCCCGTACCTTCGGGTTCGCCGATTCGACGATGTAGTACTCGTCAGGCGCGTGTGCGCCGCCCCCGTGTCCAAGACCAAAGTGGCCAGCGGGCAGACGCAACGGGTCCCCGGTGAACACGTAGCCCGGCCACGAGCCCGCCAGACGCGGCCACATTATCGGCTCGATACCGGATCGCCTGTAAACCGCGGCCTGCGCGCGGATCAATGCGGCATCCGCGGGCGTGCTTGTGGGATCGTAGCCGCCGGTCATGTTTACTTCGATGTCTCCGAAACCGCGCTTCGCAAGATGTGATTTAAGCAACGCGAGCGACTCTGACGCCGTCATGTCCGGTACCAGCCGCAGGTCGAGTTTCGCAACCGCTTTGTGAGGAAGAATGGTCTTTCCACCCGGACCTGTATAGCCGCCGACGAGTCCCTCGATGTTCACCGTCGGGCGCGACGCCAGACGCTCCAGCGCTTCACGCCAGCTCACGTCGCGGGCCCAGTGTTCGACGCCGAGTCCCTTTTTGGTGACGTCCTCTTTGATTTTGAGTGATGCCTCGGCGATCATCGCCTTCTCGGCATTTGAGAGCGGGCGCACCTTGTCGGCGAAGCCATCGATCGCAGGCTCGTTCCCATCTGCTGTAACCAATGTCGCAAGCGCTTGAACCAGGTGCCACGCCGGGCTGTCCAGATACGCCTTGGTGCTCGAATGGACGTCTTTGCGAGGCCCGCGACCCCAACGCTCGCCACTCGCGATCAGTTCGAGTTCAATGATCCCCTTGGCGCCGAGGTTGATGCTCACCCCGCCGTCGGGCGCCTGCGAAGCAAAAGGCATGAAGACGCCGGTGCACCTCTTGAGGGCGGCCAGGAGCTCCGCCTTGCGAACGATCTGTTGAAAGTGCGGCGAGCCAATCTCTTCCTCGCCTTCGGCTACCAGGACCAGGTTCACGGGGAGCTTCCGCCCCGCCGCTCGTATGGCGTGAAGCGCGGCCAGGAAGGAAGCCTGAGGGCCTTTTTGATTTACGGCCCCGCGGCCCATCAGCACTTTTCCGACTCCGGGTCTGTCGACGATGGCTGCGGCCCACGGTGGCGAGGACCACTCAGCCGGGTCCGCCTGCTTGACGTCGTACATCAGATAGACGCCAAGCGTGCGCGGGGCGCCGGCGTCGAGCGTGGCGAAGACACCGGGATGGCCATCGCTGGGCACCTTGATGACCTGCGCGAAGCCCGCGTCGCGCAACAACCGCATCATCAAATCACAACCCTCGTTGACGCCGCGGTTTTCGGCGGCTATTGATGGCTGGCGGATCCACTCCTGCAATCGCTGCACTGCCTCGTCGTGGTGCTTCTCGATCTGCGTACGAATCCCGTCGAGCTCGCGCGCATTTGCGCGGGCCGATCGCGGCCATGCGAACACGGTAGCCCCGGCCACCGCGCCCTCGAGGAAGGTTCGTCGATCCATCAATGTAGGTCGTGTCATAGAGTTCCTTTCTTGGTGAGCAATTCGTGCGCACAATGAGAGAACGCTTCGGGTCCGAGATGACAAGGTATTATCTGAGGCCGCCAACGTCAACATGCCGTTGAGGTGCGCGTTCGATTTCGCGCACACACGCGCCAGCGGCTGTCAAAACTCGGAATCCCACCCACGGAAAGGGGTGGATCGTTCAGGTTCGGCCTACAGCGGCGCGACCCGCGCTTTTTGTTCTCTCTCCCCTCGCGTCGCGAGTGGAGAGAAGCAAAACAAAAACAACGGGAAATGCCGGGTGCGCCTCTATGTCGGCCGGGCCTGAACGATCCACCCACTGCCGTGGGTGGGATTCAGAGTTTAGACAGAGTCTCTGGTGCCTGTGAGTATGCGCACTCCAAAGTATGTCGCGCACGCTACGGTTGATGGCTCCCGAGTAATTTATCAACCCGCTCGTTTCCAGTTGGATACTCAGCTTCATCAATGTTTGCGCCCGCGGCCACCAGAGCTTCGATGATCGCAATGTGGTCGAACCGCGGTTCGTTGAGGGCCGACCACACCGTGCAACCCAAAACGGTTCCGTCGTACATATTCCTCTGTTCGAGCGGGGCCTTTCGGTCGATGAGCAGCTTAACCGTGTCCAGGTTTCCGCGGTTCGCAGCCCAGTGAAAGGCCGACAACCCGGTGCCGATTCCAGCAGCCGGATCGACACCTTCGTTGAGTAGGAATTCCGCAACGTTTGTTCGACCAAGAAAACAAGCACAGGTGAGCGCCTCTGCCAGTGCGTTCGGCTCGTCCTCGAAATTCCCTTTCTCGTACCAATCGACTATCCGACACCTGTTGCCCTCAATAGACGGGTCCTCGTGGAACAACGGTTCTAGATCCGAAAAATCGCCCCGCTCAAGCCCTCGCAGGGCGTCGGGCCATACGGGATCATTAAGCGCTTTCATGACTGAATCCTCTCCTTGGAGAGTAAAAACTCTGCTACATCATACAGGCCGCGGCGCTCGGCGCAATCCGCCGCCGTCAGTCCTTCCGTGTTTGTGATCGCCGGGTCAGCGCCGTATGCCACCAACAACTCGACTATCTCCTTCGCGCGTGTTTCGTCTTCCGGAACCCACATCAGAGGCGTGTTGCCGTCATCGTTAACCTTTGCCAAATCAGGTTCTTCGCTCAGCACTTCGCGCAAACGCTGGATGTTTCCAATCCATGTTAGGCGAAACACATCTCGGGTAAACCGACTGAGGAACTCAACCATGCGTTGTAAGTTGCCATACATCGCGTGGTCGAGCGGCGTGTTATTCCAATTGGTTTCCACGGGCTCGATCTCCGCTCCCCGCTCGATTAAAAGCTCCGCCACGCGAATAGAGTCGTGGCCTGCGGCTTCGTGCAGCGGACGTTGCTTCTGGGGGTCTTCGATTTCGATCGACGTCCCGAGATCGAGCAGGAACTTTACCACGCCGGCTCGATCCCGTCTGGCGGCGGCAAAGATCGGCTCAGGCGAGAGCAGATACTCGGGATGCTCCGCGAGCCTTGATTGCGCTTCCTCGTGGTCGAGCCTGAAACACGCCGCCGTAAATGCCTCCAAGCCGTTGAGTGCGAGTGGCGCTGCGGGGGCCGCACCGTATCGCACCAACAAGCCGGCCATCTCCGTGAACCCCTGGCGCAACGCCTCTTCGTGGAGAGAGCGACGCGGGAACTTCGAGTCCGGTTTTGAAGCGGCGTTGGGACTCGCGCCGTGCATCAGCAGCCATTCGGCCAGCTTGAGATTGTTTCCTCGCACTGCGTTGAGAAGCAGATAGCGCGCGCCGAAATCGTAACCGCCCATATCGATCATCGGCCAGTTGGGATCTTCCCAGTCAGCCTTGCGGCCCGCCTTCCATGAGAACTCATACACCAGCTCCATCAGCCACAGAATGTCGCCGTGAAAATGAGTGTTGTAGAGGGTTTGTATGTCGTAGGGTTCGGCGCCTCGTTCCAACAGCAACCGAGCGAGCTCCACTTTATGAGGGTGAGGGGGCGCGTCATCTTCGCCTTCGCCGGCGACCCCGCACAGCGCGCTATGTCGACAAGGATGCGATCCGATCTCGAAGTAATCGTTGGGATCCGCACCGTGATCGAGCAACAGGCGCGCAATAGCGACCGCGTTGTCAGCTGCCGCGGCCGACGGAAGTCTTCCGTAGCAAAGATGTAATAGCGGCGTCCAAAGCTTCTCACGCTTGGGTAGGTGTCGTCTTCTCTGCGGCCCGCCGGGCTCCATAGCAGCCTCAGGGCCTTTCTCCAAAATGCGCTCGACTTCTTCCAGATCGCCGCACACGACAGCGGTATGAATGCTGTCGCGCGCGATCTCAGGATGTCTTGTAAGAATGCGCAGAGCCGCCCGCTCACGTCTGGCGTGCGCGGCCGGGCCATTGTTAAGGATTGGATCGGCGCAAGCGTATTCGAGAAACCGGTTGACCAATTCAGCTCGTCGATTGTTGTCGAGCGCTTCATTCTCAAGCTGGTTAACTGGATGAACGTCCGGCTTGTTCTCGAGTGCTTGATCTTCGAGTTGCTTCTTGAATGCCGTCCAACCCGGGAGACGGTGTTCCAATGCTAATGCGTGTTGCACATCGCGCAGTTTGGGTTCCGCGGGCGCATTCGGGTAGACTTGAATGAACCGAGAGCGTGCCTGCTCGTCGTTCCTGTGCAGAGCCTTGAGCCAGCGCTTTGCTTCCTTCTTGAGACTGTCGAGTTTGCTCTTTGGTGTGAGTCGTCTGGTCATGGAAACCTTCCTCCAGGGTATGTGCCTGAAGTCCGCTGAGTACAGGCGGAAGAAGGTTCGGCGACGTTCGCTACGAACCGGATTGGGTGGGAGTAGTCTCCCTTGCCGCGGACAGGAGGCGCCCCGGTTGCGCGCTGGGGCGAGTGTCGCGCAAAGCGGATTCCAATGTCAACGGCAAGCGATTTCCGGTAGAGGGGCGAAATCGTGTTGTTCTAACCGGCGTTGATCCTCATTTCTTCTTCGGAATTGCCTCCATCAAAAGCGCAAGCGCTCTCTTAAAGGCCCGGGTCCCCGGCGCGCTTCCCCTGTAATGCCCGAGCCTCACCACGACAAGATCATGCGATGGGATGATCAACGTTGTCTGCCCGCCGGCGCCGGCCATGTGGTAAGCCTCCCTGGGGACCGGAAACCCACCGTCACCGTTGATCCAGAAGAACGCTCCATAAACAGGCCGCTTGTCGGCCTCCCACGCGGGCGCGAGGGTGCTAACGAACTTGACGAACCCCTCGGGCAGAATTCGCTCGCCGCTCCACACGCCATCCTGAAGATACAGGTTCCCAAGCCGGGCCCAATCACGCCCTGATGCAAACTCGTACCCTTGTGTAAGAAAGTTTCCATACGGATCTGTTTCCATCACCATCGTGCGAACACCGATCTTGTCGAACAGTGCGCGCCGTGGAAAGGACAAATACTCTTCGCCGCGCTTCTCGACGCCCAGACGCACGAGATAGTTGATCAACACCGGGTCGCAGTTGCGATAGCGGCCCACGGTGTTCGGCGGCCACTGCTGCGGGCGCGTAGCAGCGTAGTGGAATGAGTTGACGCCGCCGGTGTACAGATACAGGTGATCGGGATAACCTAGCGACGGGTCATAGTCGGGATCTTGCGGCGCCCTTATTCTCAGACCGCTAGACATGTGCATGATGTCGGCAATGCGAATCTTGGCGCGCGGATCGCCGGCACTCTGCCATTCAGGAATGGGCGCCGGTTGCCACAGAACATAGACACCCTGCTTGATAAGTATGCCCATGAGCGTCGCAGTGAGGCTCTTACCCATCGACCAGCTTTCGAGGGGTGTGCGCGCGGTAATGCCTTCGCCATATCGCTCGGCGATGAGGCGACCCTTCCAGGTCACCACGAAGGCGGCGGTCATGCCTTCGGCCGGTTCGAACGCCGCGTCGACCGCTTGCTTCAACTTTGCAGCGTTGATCTCTGACGGAAGAGGATCCTTTGGCAGCACGTCGCCCATCGGCCACGGCTGAGTTGACGGATCCGGCAGCCGGCTCTTGACGCTGATCGGTGTGAAACTCACGGAGTCCTTGCCAAGGGGGAGCGTAACGCAACCCTGGTCGCCGAGATACCTGGCGACCCGCTTCAGACCGTTTGGGAGCGTGACAGAGACCGTTTTGTTGGCGCGATCTATAACGGGTTTGCCAAACTTGGCGCGCTCGGCGTAAGGACCGGTGAAGAACCCGACATTCTCGGCGGCGAAGCTGGGCTCGAGTCCGGTGATGAAGACGGCTGAGCACATGACTTTGGCGAATCCCGCGGCGTCGTGCTCAGTCGGGTCACCGGGCGGAGGCACGTACGGAGTGTTGAGCTCGAGTGATTTCGCCCGCGCGATGAGCGCGTCCCGAGCGGGGTTCCCGCCCTGCGCCGACGCAGTGACAACTCCGCCCACTCCCACTTCGTTCTTCGATATCGATATCGACGACAGAACGAGTGCTGCCATCAACGCCAACCCAATGGAATAGATCCGCACTTTTCACCTCCTGGTTCACTGCTAAACCCTGACTGTTGAATCAGCAGCGCTTCAGCTTCGCGGATTCAGTCATGAAAGTTCTCCCAATAATCCGGTCGCATTAAACATCATTGAGGTCGGCGACGCCAGACGTTTTGGAAGTTGAACACGCGATGTCGAGGGCGATGCTTCGGGCGTCAGCCCGGAGAGGCTTGCTATCAGCCTAGCCCTGTGAAGTTAAGAACGCCGCGAGTGTCAGCGCAGCTTACACTGCTGTGGACGTCGTTAGGTTGCAACATCGACCTCGATGTACGGGCGGATGTATTCTAAGAACCATCCTCCAAAAGGAGACACATTCTTATGATGAGATCCGCCCAGATCATCTTATGCATCGTTGTCGTCTGCGCCCGGGCACCACAAGCTTTTTCACAGACACCTTCGAAGAGCAGCCGCGTCGTCATTGCTGCCAGCACGGTGCTCGATGGCAAAGGCGGCGTGCTGCGCAATGCTCGCATCGTGATCGAGGGCTCGAAGATCGTGGCTCTTCACACAAAAAGAGACGCTACAAAGACCGGCCCGGTCAACTACGATCTCCGCGGGCTGACCGTGTTGCCGGGATGGATTGACGCACACGTGCACATTCACTGGAGCTTCGGTGCAGACGGAAAAAATATGAACGAGGATCGATCGACACCTGATGCCGCGTATCGAGCTGCGTCCAATGCGTGGGTGACGCTGATGGCAGGCTTCACAACCGTGCAAAATATGGGCTCGGCGGTTGACTTGCGCGACACGATCGCGAAGGGCATTTTTCCCGGCCCGCGCATCCTGACGGGCGTTGAGTCGCTGTCCGGGCGAGGCGAGCAGACCGGGACGCCGGATGAAATTCGCGCGTATGTGCGAAAACAAAAGGAAGCCGGAGCAGATCTGGTCAAAATCTTTGCGTCGGGCGGAATGCTCAGAGGCGCGATGACATTGTCACAGGAGCAGCTGAACGCGGCCTGCGATGAAGCGAACAAGCAAGGTCTGCGCACCCGCGTGCACGCCTTCAGGGACGCGGTGCGCGCGGCAACAATTGCCGGGTGCACACAGGTCGAGCACGGTTTGGGGGCAACGGACGACGATCTGAAATTGATGGCTGAGAAGGGGACTTATTTTGATCCGCAGGGCGGGCTGTTGCTCGAGACTTACCTGTTAAACAAGGACAAGTATGTAGGCACACCCTTCTTCCCTGCCACGCTCGAAGGTTTCGCGCCGATGGAAAAGATCCTGCCGATGATCCACGAGTTGCTGCAGCGTGCGGCGAAAATTCCTGGACTAAAAATCGTCTTCGGCACCGATGCGGTAGCGGGCGCGCACGGTCGCAACGCTGAGGAGTTCATAGACCGGGTGCGCGACTGCGGAGTCGATCCCATGGCGGCGATGGTTTCGGCCAACTCACTGGGGGCGGAAGCGCTCGGTATGGCGGATCAGATCGGCTCGATCGCACCCGGCCTGCAGGCAGACATCATTGCGCTCGATGGGGATCCGCTGAAAGACATCACGGCCGTCCGACGCGTGGTATTTGTGATGAAGGGCGGTGTTGTTTACAAAAACACCGTGCGCAGCAAGGTACATTGAAGCGAGATGACGTCAGGCGGGGGCTTATCTCGATGCTGCAATCCTGGTCGACCGCTTCGTTATCTTGTGGATCGTTTCGCTTAGCTTGATGATGCCGTCCAGATCGCGGCTGGCTTTCAATCTCAGCTCGGCGTCGTTGGGCGAGCTAAGCCGAAACACCGGGCTGCCCAGGAAGCTATCAATCAAGCGGCTCAATTGCGGCAGCATCGACGGGAGACAATCGGGATACTCATCGTATCGAATCTTTGCGCCCTTATCGACCACCTGAAGAAGCGGCACATTATATTTAATTCGAGTGGCGCGACCTTTCAGATCGGCTGTCGCTTCAGCGAGAGTCTTATAGTCCGGCGAAGCCGCTGATGATTGCGTGGCGATCTTTTCAATGTTGATCGAGTTAAGTTTTTCAAAATCTTCGCTCAACTGAGCTTCCCATCTACGGCGGATGAACTCGGCTTGTGCAGGATCATCGTTAACCTCTATCAGTCCCAATTCCCGAGCACGCTTGTTAATCGTCTCTACCATCATCCGGAACCTTGGCCTCTGCGGGGGTTCCACCCCTGGCTTGGTCGTCGGCTGCTGGAAGGCGAGAAGCGATTGCGGGTACCCTGACATCAAGGTTATTACAACGAGAGCTAGTATCGAACTCTGGTTAGGCAGCGGACTTGGCTGTTTCATACCGCCCCTCCTTACCTGATGTTAAAGGGCGCCGTCGAGGCACTAAGCTTTTCGCGCTCCTTCACTACGGCTGCCTCCGGGACTAAAGGTGTGCAGCGAGTATAAACTGTGTTACATCACTTCTCAATGACGTTCAGAACATTTTGGTGGGGTGGTGAAAAGTGCAGAACGATGTGAAGGATCACAGGTCTAGATGTACCGTAGACTGTCTAGTCAGCGGATACTGAAACGCAGAACTAGACAGTCTACGGTACATCAAAAAGGAGAGCTATCAATGATGCGATCCGCGAAGTTCATTCTATGCGTCCTCGGCACCATTGGTGTCTGCGCACTGGCCCAACAAACATCTTCACAGACGGCTGCACAATCACCTGCAAAGCCTGAACGCATCGTGATTGCCGCAAGCACGATGCTCGATGGCAAGGGCCGCGTTCTGCGCAACACTCGGATCGTCATCGAGGGCTCGAAGATTGTCGCAATTGATCCGAAGGCAGGACCGGTGAACTACGACCTGCGTGGCCTGACTGTGCTGCCCGGCTGGATTGACGCGCACGTGCACATTACCTGGAGCTTCGGCGCCGACGGCAAAAATGCGGGCGCCGGAAGAACATCACCGGAAGCTGCGTATCAAGCCGCCTCGAATGCATGGGTGACGCTGACGGCGGGCTTTACCACTGTGCAAAGCGTTGGATCGCCCACCGACCTTCCGCTGCGCGACGCCATCGCGAGAGGCGAACTTCCCGGCCCTCGCATCCTCACGGCCGTCGAGCCGCTCTCTGGCCGAGGTGAGCAGACCGGGAGCCCGGATGAAATCCGCGCGTACGTGCGCAAGCAAAAAGCAGCAGGCGCGGATCTCATCAAGATCTTCGCGTCGCAGAGCATCCGCCAGGGTGGTGGAATTACGCTCTCTCAGGAGCAATTGAACGCGGCCTGCGATGAAGCTAAGAAGCAAGGCCTGCGCACGCTTGTGCACGCATACAAAGATGCAGTCCGGGCGGCAACCCTTGCAGGATGCACAGAGATTGAGCACGGTACGATGGCCACCGGCGACGATTTGAAATTGATGGCCGAGAAAGGCGCCTATCTTGATCCGCATGCGGGCCTTGTGATCGAGAACTACCTTCTGAACAAGAGCAAGTATCTCGGCACATCCGGCTACACCGAAGAGGGTTTTGCCGCGATGGAAAAGGTCCTGCCGATAAACCACGATCTGGTGCGACGCGCGGCGAAGACTCCGGGACTGAAAATTGTTTTTGGGACTGACGCGGTAGCGGGTGCTCATGGTCGCAACGCTGAGGAGTTTATTGACCGCGTTCGCGACTGCGGAGTAGATCCGATGCCGGCGATGGTCTCCGCCAATTCGCTAGGGGCGGAAGCGCTCGGGATGGCGGATCAGATAGGCTCGATCGCGCCGGGGCTGCAAGCGGACATCATTGCGCTGGATGGTGATCCGTTGAACGATATCACCGCCGTTCGCCGGGTGGTATTTGTGATGAAGGGTGGGGTTGTTTACAAGAACACCGTCCGCGGCACTAGACGTTGATAATCGATGATTGGGACTGAACCGCGGAGCGGGCAGTCGAAGTGATTGGACCTCGCAATGCCACTGCTCCCCAGCGGGGTGCCATGTTGGCCGGCTCCCCACGATTTGTAAAGACTCTCCATCACACCGCCAATACAGAGATTTCATTGTCCTCTTTGGGAATAACTTGGATAGGTGCTTGAGAGTCAAGATGGGTTTAGATGGGGTTTGCCACTTCTCCAATGTCAAACCTCCTTCCTGGAGGCCCAAAGTTCGCTAGATCTGCGGTTTCTTAATGACCTCAACCACCCTACCGTTTATGAAGTAGCTCGTTTCTTCAGGATGTATCACTATCGGCGGAAACTCGCGATTCGACTCTGAGATTAGGATTATTCGTTGGTTCCTAGTGTCCTTTGCGAGCCGTTTTATGTTACAGAGTCCGTCTATGATCGAAACTATGTAGTCCTTATCTTTGACCTCAGCATTCTTGTCGATAATCACATAGTCACCATCATCGATGCTGCGTCCTTTGACATTCGCCCTGTTCATCGAGTGTCCCACCGCCCTTAATGCGAAGAGTCCCGGCTTTGGTTTGACCACCTTGCGAGACACTTTTAGATAGCCCTGGATATTCGCATCGGCAAAGAACTGAGCGCGACCACAGTCGGCAGAACCCAAAATCGGAATAGTGAGCAAGTCTTTTCTGGTTGCGGTGTCCTGGGCAATCCTCCGCAGCACCCCCTTTTCACGGTTGAGCGCGATCAGTCCCTTTTTCTCAAGCTGTTCAAGATGGTGCTTTACCTTCTGCGGGTGTTTCTCCGCGACAAGTTTCCCAATCTGCCGGAGCGTCAAACCAGCGAGGTTCTGGGTGGCCGCAAGTCGCAGAAGCTTTTCTTGAAGAGGATGCATCCGAGATTAGCGTATATCAGCAACCATCGCATGCTGTCAACAAGCGTCAAGCCGACTTGACAAGCTTGACTAACTCCGCCAGCTCAATTAAACTTAGCGGCGGTGGTTTCAAATTGAGTTGAAAGGAAAAGCAAAAGCAATGAGATTCCAGGGCGCAGTAATAAGGGAACAAGGCGTCACCTTTGCGGTTGTTGTCGTGAAAGAGAGAGTTCTCAATAGCAGCTACGAAAGTGGTAAAGCAAGTCGGAGCTTCCAAACCCTGTTTCCTAAGATGCCCGTTGTACTTATGTCACAAGATTCACGAGGAGTGCCTACGTATTTAGGACGTCGTGACATCGCCGAATATTTGGCGAATGTTCCGTTCGAAGCTATTCCCTGGCGGGAATATACGATTAGTTAGTAAACCAAGCAGGAGCACAGGCGATGGCAAGTCGTCCCGAAGTACTCTGTTGCAGAAAGCGCGATCGACAAAACCCGTACGATACGATCAGTCATATCGGGAGTATCAATCCAAACGAACAGCTTGGAAGTTGACGAAGCCAGCCATTGAGGGATCGATCACGGCACCTGTCAGTCAAACGCGACAAAGCCGGCAGCACGTACATGCATCGCGGCTATCAGTCGCTTCGGGAACAGGTATCTTTAAGACTGTCCCCGACGATGAACAGCCAGACAATTTACTGCGTCTTCCCTGAGTGCAATTGAATTAGGGTGTATTTTGATTGATGCTCCAATACAGCTTCCCGGGGGAGACGAAGTGAATTTGTATTCCCGAACTTGCTTTCTTGGAACTTCAACAAGAAACTAACTCGGGTGAACGGCTCGCCTCCTTTAGCGGTGAACTGGACCGTTCGGACCCGCGCGAGTAAACTTCAGGGCCGTAAGCAGTGATGA
>JBASRM010000728.1:0-2170 GCA_049273835.1 Blastocatellia bacterium
GGGTGAAGCCTCGGCGGTCGCTCGTTTTCGTTTGGCACTCGGGTGAGGAGAAAGGACTTTGGGGCTCGCGCTTTTTCGCTGACTATCCGGCGGTGCCGATGGATAAGATAGTCGCGCAGGTCAACATGGACATGGTTGGCCGCAACCGCGACAACAAAGCCGAAGAGGCCAACACGATTTATATCGTAGGTTCGGACCGAATCAGCACGGAGTTTCACAACATCACGGTTGATGCGAACGGCACACTCTCAAAGCCTTTAAAGCTCGACTATGAGATGAACGATCCGACGGACCTCGAACAGATCTACTATCGCAGCGATCATTACAGCTACGCCGCGAAGGGCGTGCCAATCGTGTTCCTGACTACTGGTCTTCATCCCGACTATCACACCAACACCGATAGCGTTGAGAAGATTAACTTCGAGAAAATGGCGCGGATTGGACAGTACGCATACGAGATCGGCGCGCGGACTGCGAATCTGGATCATGCACCAGCTCGTGACAATCGAGGCCCGCGCGTGGGCAAGGGCAGCGCCGGAAAGCTGGCGCTCTAAAACGAAGCCGACAGGTTGTCGATGACTCCGGCAGGGTGCTGATCGCTGCCTGGCGGTTCATGATTTTTGGCCCTCACGAAGTGCCGCGAGTTCACTCTGTATCTGATCGAGCCTCGCCAGCACCTGACTATGACGTTCCGCTTCAGGGGACGGCTTCTTCCCCATGAAGGAGAATGTTCCGCCCGGCTCGAGCACTGCGCGATCAACTTCATCGAGTGAGGCAAAACCCTGCTTATGCGCCGCTGATTCGAGTTCAGACAGGGTGATCCGCTCCTTTTTAAGCCGGTCGTGTTTTATCTTTCCCTGTTCGATTAACACATCTGAATCGCCCTCAACCAGCCCGGCAAGCCTTTCGTGCTTGAAAAGAAACCGCACGACAATGTAGTTCACCACCAGCAGGGTCGTGGCCCCGATTAGCCCTCCTGTCACTGAGTTGTCGTTGCCGATGATCGCGTTTTGAACCGTGTTCGACAAAGTCAACAAGACCACCAGATCAAACGGATTCAGTTGGGCTAACTCGCGTTTACCGGCAAGGCGTAGCCCGATGACCAGGAAGAAATAGACGATCACCGGCCTGACAATCTTCTCGAGGATCGAGATGTCCGGGTGAAACATGCCGCTCAAGATCAGTGCCTCCATTAGCATTGCTCCGTTAGCGAGAGTGGGGGAGAAAGCCTATCCCAGAGAACCACAACGCCTTCGCAACTCGCAACCCCCTTGCTGCTCAACTGAAAACTTATTCGCCTCTGCGAGGCACCTCTGCAGGCTCGTTGCCAAATCTTGCGTCAAGGTTCCTCATGCTTGAAAAGGGCAAGATAGCCGACCTGCTCATGCTCGATGCAAATCCAATCGAGGACATCTCAAACACCCGGAAGATCGGCGCGGTGGTCATCGGAGGCAAGCTGTTACTGAGGTCTCAGCTTCAGGAGATGCTCGCCAGGGTAGAGGCGGGCCGTAAAATAGATCGACCCTGTCAGATCTGACAGTGAGAACAGAAATGAGATGTACGGCCGCCTATCTTTTTCTTCTCAATCACCGAACCGCAAACCCCGCACACTCCGCCGCGCGCGTCGCGTGAGACCAGGAAGTCAGCGGGAAAGTCGGGGTCGGCGGCGGTGCGAATGGAACGCTTCAGGACCCGGCGCGTTTCTCGATGAATCCGCCTGATCTCATCCTGACTCAAGCTCGAAGCCGCACGGTCGGGCCGCACTCGCGCCTCAAACAGGATTTCGTCCGCATAGATGTTGCCGACGCCGGCAATCATCTTTTGATCCATCAGCAGCGGTTTGATCTGACGGCGTGGCCTCTCTTCGAGCAGACGCTGAAGAAACGCGAGACTGAATGCGTTTCCGAGCGGTTCTGGTCCCATCTCCCGGAGCGCGGGAACACCGGCAATGTCTTCAACCAGCATCACCCTGCAGATCTTCCGCGGGCATGTGAAGCCCAGCCTCCAGCCGTTCGTAAGTATGAACTCGATGCGCGTGTACGCAGGACGTTCGCCTGGGAGTTTGTAATAGGCGAGGTCGCCTCCCATGCCGAAATGAAGGATCAGCTTGTGGCCGTCGTCAAGCGTGGAAATCAGGTACTTGCCTCGCCTCGATATATCGACGAAACAT
>JBASRM010000730.1:0-2227 GCA_049273835.1 Blastocatellia bacterium
GCGGCGGAGCCGCGGGAGGAGCGTGCCAGCGGGAAGATACTGGCGGTAGCGGTACCGAGGGCGAAGCCCATCGGCACAGTGGGCGGCGGAGCCGCGGCGGTAGAGTGGCCGCGTTTCCGAGGGCGAAGCCCATCGGCACAGAGGGCGGCGGAGCCGCGGGAGGAGAGTGGCCGCCTTCCCGAGGGCGAAGCCCATCGGCACAGAGGGCGGCGGAGCCGCGGGAGGAGAGTGGCAGCAGGAATATACTGGCGGTAGCGTTACCGAGGGCGAAGCCCATCGGCACAGAGGGCGGCGGAGCCGCGGCCAAGCGACGGCATCGTGGGGGCGCAGACATCGTGGGAGCGCAGACATCGTGGGAGCGCAGACATCGTGGGAGCGCAGACATCCTGGGAGCGCAGACATCGTGGGAGCGCAGACCTCTTGCCTGCCCGGCTCGTGAAGGATAGGATTCCACGCTGCGCGAGCCAACAGCCTGCGTTCCCAGGAGGTATAAAGTGGCGACACCAGAAAAAGCTATCCCACACCAACGATCATCCGACGGCGATTGGAAGCACCTGTTTTCCTATCACGCGTTCGCGCCGGTCCTCGAGCGAGCCGAAGGCATCTACCTCTACGATACCGACGGCAACCGTTACATCGATGCATCGGGCGGTCCGATTGCGATGAACATCGCGCACGGAGACCGCCGAGTCGTCGAAGCCATCACTCGACAAGCCGAGAAATATGCTTACTGCCATCCGGCGCTTTCAAATCAACCGCGAGCCCAGGTCTGTGCTCGAATCGCTCGACTTGCTCCCGGCAATCTCAACACCACTTATCTCTGCTCGGGCGGCTCGGAAGCGGTCGAGACCGCTATAAAGATCGCCCGCCAATATCATCTCGCCCGCGGCCGCCAGCAGAAGAACGTTGTGATTGGGACATGGGATAGCTATCACGGTATGTCGCTTGGTGCATTGTCGGTCGCCGGCGGACCGGGATTTCGCAAGCCGTTTCTTCCGATGCTTGCGAACTGGCCACACGTTCGGCATTACCGCAATCCAAAGGAGCGTCCCGAGGGATTGAGCGACGTGGACTGGGCGCTTCAGTGCGCACGGGAGCTCGAAGAGACGATCTACTTCGTCGGACCTGAGCAAGTGTCGGCTTTTATCGCTACGCCTGTAGGCGCGGGTAAGGACTACGGCCTAATGCCCCCGAAGGAGTACTGGGAGGCGGTTCGCGAAATATGTGATCGATATGACGTGTTGCTGATCGCCGACGAAGTGGTTACAGGCTTTGGCCGCACCGGGCGCTGGTTCGCGATGGAGCACTTTGGCGTGCAAGCAGACATCATGACGACGGCCAAGGGTATCTCCGGTCTTTACGTTCCGATGGGTGCGGTGACGGTTAGCGACGAAGTGAACGAGCCGTTTGCAGCCGGCGAAACCTTTGTTCACGGTTTCACGAACATGGGTCACCCGCTGGCTTGCGCAGCAAGTCTGGCGGTTCTGGACATCATAGAGCAGGACAAGCTGGTCGAGAACAGTGCCGCGGTCGGAGAGTATCTCCACTCGAACGCCGAACGGTTTCTCGCTCGGCCGACGATCGCCGAAACTCGCGGCAACGGGTTGTTGATGGTGCTGGAGCTGGTGCGCGACAAGGACACGATGGAGTGGTTCCCGCCCGAAGCTAACGCCGACGAGAAGTTCCAGGGAATCGGGTTAAAGAATGGTCTTGCGCTTTATATGTCGTTGTACGGTCCGCGACGTCCGGGAGCCTTGAAACGCGGGATGCCGATTTTCATTGCGCCACCGCTGTGCATAACTCGCGAGCAGGTGGATGATTTGATGGACAGGTTGGAGCAGACGTTAGGCGAGTGGGAGTCAGCGATGGGAATCTAGGAGCGGGCCGGCAACCGGTATGCGAAGTAAAATCTGTTGGACACCAACGAATTGAACCCCAGGGATTTCGACCCGCTCATCTTAAAGATGAGCAGACAAACTCCGCCGGCGAGCACCCGCCCTCCGCTGAGATGACAATGTTTGAATTGATTCAGGCTTTTGCCAGACTAGGGCTTGATTAGCTGCTCCTTCCCGGACTTGTTCTTCAACTTCAAAATGGTGTCGGAGCCTTCCGCTTTCAATAGAATCTGTGTCGAATCGTTTTCACCTATAAGCCCGAGTCCGCCGCCTTCCTCTGATCCACCGAGTTTTACCTCAGGACGTCCGTTGGGATCGATCAGGCGAAACAT
>JBASRM010000738.1:0-2579 GCA_049273835.1 Blastocatellia bacterium
AATCAGCGGTTAATACAAAACTCCAAAGCAATATCTTCGTAGCCATCCGGCCAATTGACCGCTGATCCCCGCTGACTGTCGTAACGCTGGTCTACGCGGATCAGCGTGAATCAGCGAACCGAAGGCGGCGAAAATCAGCGGTTAATACAAAACTCCAAAGCAATATCTTCGTAGCCATCCGGCCAATTGACCGCTGATCCCCGCTGACCGTCGTAACGCTGATCTACGCGGATCAGCGTGAATCAGCGCACCGAAGGCGGCGAAAATCAGCGGTTAATACAAAACTCCAAAGCAATATCTTCGTAGCCATCCGGCCAATTCCGCCGTGAACCCTCAGCAGACCGCTGAAGTCGTCTGTTGAAGTCGTCTGTTGAAGTCGTCTGTTGAAGTCGTCTTGATGTAGTTCCCATCTTCGCTTAGAATCACGCCGATTCTCGCAGCCATCAAACCGGTGGAACCCAACTTTTTAGGAGGTAGCTCGACCATGTACGCCAAACGACTATCCCATATTCTGGTGTTGGTGCTCGTAGTTACCAGCCTCGCGACTGGGCAGCAGCCGGCTCGCCGGCCGCTGAAACTCGACGACCTTGCTCGCATTCGCGATGTGCGCGATCCACAGGTATCCCCTGATGGGAAGTGGGTAGCATACGTCGTCTCCACCATCGACGTAAAAGAAGATAAGAGCAATACCCACATCTGGATGGTCAGTTTCGATGGCAAGAGCGATCGCCAGATCACCTGGAGCACCGACAGCGAGGGGTCTCCTCGCTGGAGCCCAGACGGAAAATATCTCTCATTCACTTCATCGCGCCCCGGCAAGACCAAGGGCAACCAGGTTTGGCTGCTGGATCGCAGCGGCGGGGAGGCAATGCAGCTTACCGAGCTGAAAGGACGCTTACAGGGGTACGAGTGGTCGCCGGACTCGAAGCGACTCGCAATGGTCGTCGGCGATCCGGACCCGGAGGCTGAGGCAAACGCCCCTCCCACTTCTTCCGGTGGCGAAGGCGCCGCGGGCCCGGGCGCGGCTGCGAGGCCCAAGGCGCCGAAACCGATCGTGATCGATCGATACAAATTCAAACAGGACGGACAAGGGTATCTCCTATCCGGCCGTCACAGTTTCATCTACCTGTTTGACATCGAATCCAAGAAGTTGGATCGGCTGACGACCGGTAAACGGGACGAAGCAGCCCCGGCCTGGTCTCCCGATGGAAGCCGGATCGCTTTCGTAAGCAATCGCGCGGACGATCCGGATCGCGAGCCATCGGCTCAGCTCTTCGTCGCTGAAGGGAAGCCGGGCGCACAAGAAAAACAGTTGAGCCCCGCGAGCAGCCGCGGAGGGCGGTCCCGGCTTGAATGGAGCCCCGACGGAAGATGGATCGCGTTCCTGGAAGGCGACGAGAAAAAATACGGCGCTTACAACATGGATCATCTGGCCATCGTGCCGTCCGACGGAAGCGGAGCGCCAACCCGGCTGAAAGCAATCGAAGACCTCGACCGCGGTGTCTCATCGCCACGGTTTAGTGAGGATGGGAGGTCGATCAGTTTTCTCGTCACAGATGACCGCTCGGTCTATCCCGCGCAGGCCAACCTCAGCGGCGGTGGCGTGCAGCGATTGATGTCACCGCCGATCGTAGTGTCCAGTTGGACCTCGGCCGGTGGAAAATCGGCAGTCCTTTCTGGCGGCGCGACAAAGCATACTGAGATTTATGCGGTGGAAAACGGCGCTTTGCGCCAGCTAACACACCAGAACGATGCGCTTTTCGCCGAGCTCGAGCCCGGGCGTACTGAAGAGGTTGGTTTCAAGAGCAAAGACGGAACTGAAGTGCGCGGCTTATTGACCTACCCCGCCGGTTACATCAATGGGGCCAGGGTTCCATTGTTGCTGCGCATTCACGGCGGTCCGAACGGGCAAGACGCCCATTCATTCAGCCTCGAACGTCAGTTCTTCGCTGCGAATGGATACGCTGTGCTAGCCGTGAACTATCGCGGCAGCTCGGGGCGCGGGATGAAGTACTCGCGAGCAATCTTCGCCGATTGGGGTCACCACGAAGTTGAGGATCTGCTGGCCGGGGTCGATCACGTGATCAAGATGGGGGTTGCCGACCCGGACAGGCTGGGTGTCGGCGGCTGGAGCTATGGCGGCATCTTGACGGACTACCTTATCGCAAGCGATACGCGCTTCAAGGCGGCGACGAGTGGAGCCGGCACGGCGTTCACGGTTGCGTTCTACGGGACGGATCAATACATAACTCAGTACGACTACGAGATCGGCCCGCCGTGGGACCCGAAAGCGTGGGAGACTTATCAAAAGATCTCCTATCCATTCTTGCATGCCGATCGCATCAAAACGCCAACCTTGTTTTTGGGCGGCGAGCGTGACTTCAATGTGCCTATCCAGGGCGGTCAGCAGATGTATCAAGCGCTCCGAAGCCTTGGCGTCGATACGCAGCTCATCATCTATCCCAACGAGAACCACGGCATCCAGCGGCCTAGCTACGTGCGGGATCGATATGAGCGCTATCTGGCGTGGTATGACAAGTATGTGAAGAAGATGGCGGAGGCAGCGGGCAGTTCTGGTG
>JBASRM010000743.1:0-6059 GCA_049273835.1 Blastocatellia bacterium
GGTAACGAAGGTGTTACGGGTCAAATAAAATCGACTCCGAATTCCCTCGGATACGTCGAATTGATCTATGCCGAACAAAACAAGCTGCCGTACGCGTTAGTTAGGAACTCCGCCGGCGAGTTCGTTAAGCCATCTCTTGAAACGGTTACCGCGGCGGCGGCCGCTGCCGCCAGTCAGATGCCTGAGGATCTCCGGGTCTCGATCACCAACGCCCCCGGCCGAGATGCTTATCCAATCTCTTCGTTCACCTATTTTCTTGTCTACAAGAATCAGGATGGTGAGGCTAAAGGAAAAGCCCTTGTGGATTTCCTGTGGTGGGCAACACACGACGGAGAGAAGATGGCAAAGGATCTGCTTTATGCCCCGTTGCCTCAAGAAGTAACCGTCAGAGTCGAACAGAAGATCAAGTCAATCACTTATCAGGGAAAGCCGCTTCTGCAAGCCAGTTAATCCAATACTCATGGGATCAACGTTCGTAGAAAACGAGCCCGGTTCATTGAGCTCTGTAGGGTCGAAAGTCCCAAGGGCGCCGCGGTTCAGGACACGCAGGAACCTGCGCGCTCGGCCGGGCATTGGCGATCCGTTGTTTAAGTGGTCGACCGGTTTGTTTGCCGTCCTAATAGCCGCCCTCGCGGCGTTGATCATGATCGAGATGGCGATCAACTCGAAGCTTCCGTTTGAGCGGTTCGGATTTGCTTTCCTGGGGCGTTCAATCTGGGATCCGGTTGCGGGAGAGTTCGGAGCTTTACCCTTCATCTACGGCACTGTCGTGTCTTCGGTGATATCGCTGTTGATAGCCGTTCCGGTGAGCTTAGGGGTCGCCATCTTTCTCGTAGAAAAAGCGCCGCGCGCGGTGTCCAACCCCATACTGTTCGTAGTGCAGTTGCTCGCAGCGATACCGTCGGTCGTGTACGGGCTGTGGGGAATATTCGTACTGGCACCCACCCTTCGGAATCACGTTTATCCAAGTCTGCAATCGACACTAGGCTTCTTGCCGCTGTTTCGGGGGAACCAAAATGGACTTGGGCTTCTGACGGCCGGCCTCATTCTTTCGATAATGGTCCTTCCAATCATCACTGCGGTGACCACGGACGTCCTTCGGGCTGTTCCGGGTGCGCAGCGCGAGGCAGCGCTCGCGCTCGGGTCGACCAAGTGGGAAGCCACGCTCATCGTTCTCCAAAATGCGAAGTCCGGAATCTCAGGGGCGATCATCCTCGGACTCGGCCGAGCAATTGGCGAGACGATGGCGGTAACAATGGTGATTGGAAACAGGCCCCAGATATCGGCGTCCCTGCTCGATCCCTCATTTACTATCGCGTCGGCGATCGCCAATGAGTTCACCGAGGCAACTTCTGAAATCTATCTTCAGTCCCTGATCGAGCTCGGACTGATCCTGTTTCTGGTGACGTTCATTATCAACATCCTGGCGCGACTCCTGGTATGGAGTGTCACACGAGGCGAAGGGAGAGGCGGGCATGTCTAGCCTGTCACGCAGGAAACTTCTGAACAGCACGATGACCGCGTTGACCGCGCTGTGTGCGGTGTTCGCTGTTGGCGCACTCTTCGTGATCCTGGGATACATCTTCGCAGGAGGCGTCCGTGCCTTGAGCCTCGACTTTCTGGTCAACTCGCCAAAGCCAATCGGCGAGCCTGGAAGCGGGATCGCCAACGCAATTGTCGGATCGGTCATTCTCATCAGTCTCGGTTCTCTGATCGGAATGCCTGTGGGAATCCTGGCCGGAATCTATCTGTCAGAGTTCGGGTCAAACAAATTCGGAACATTGCTGCGGTTTTTGATCGACACGCTGACCGGCACTCCATCGATAGTTGTCGGCGTGTTCGTGTGGACTGTGATGGTGCGTCCGATGGGCCACTTCTCAGCGCTTTCGGGAGGGTTCGCGCTCGGAATCATGATGATGCCAATCGTCGCCCGAACCACGGAGGAAATGATAAGGCTTGTACCCCAAAGCTTGAGAGAGGCGGGGCTCGCTCTTGGAGCGCCGAAGTGGCGAGTGACCCTGGGGATCGTCTTGCGCACCGCCGCCAGCGGCGTGGCTACCGGAGCTATGCTTGCCATCGCTCGAATTGCCGGTGAAACAGCCCCGCTGTTGTTCACGGCTCTTGGGCTGAACTACCTGAGCACTAACCTCCTACAGCCAATGGCGTCGTTGACCTTTCAGATTTTTTACTATGCCGCCTCGCCATATGAGGAGTGGCATGACATGGCCTGGGCGGCGACGCTGGTACTGGTAGCGATGATTCTGACTCTGAACATCGTAGTGAAGGTCCTCGCGAGAAACCGCCATCAACAAGCGTGATCGTGAATTTGCGGCCAAGGGGATTTTGAAATCCATCAGCAGCAGTCACAACGATGATACGAAACCACCAGGAAAACGAAGAGGACGAGAGTATGCTCAGGGGCTCAACATCACCAGTCGCTTTGCGGGACACAACCATAGATATTCAACGGCCAGCTCATTCGCAACACGAGCCCTCAACAGATCACCTGCTTGCAGAGCCCAAAATGGAAGTCCAGGCTCTAAATTTTTACTATGGCCGGACTCAGGCTCTGAAAGAAATCACCCTTTCGGTTGCGCCCAATCGAGTGACCGCCTTCATCGGCCCTTCCGGATGCGGCAAGTCAACGCTGATTCGTACGCTCAACCGAATGAACGATGTCGTGCCGGGCACCCGCGTCGAGGGCGTTGTAGAACTGGACGGTCAGGACATCTATTCACCCGGAACTGATGTTGTCACGCTTCGACGCAAGGTGGGGATGGTGTTTCAAAAGTCGAATCCATTCCCGCGCTCGATCTTCGATAACGTTGCTTATGGACTCAAGATTAATCGATTAACCCGCTCACGCTCCGAGTTAGCCGAACGAGTCGAACAGAGCCTGCGCGCAGCCGCCTTGTGGAGCGAGGTGAAAGACCGGTTGAAAGAATCCGCATACGGTCTCTCCGGCGGTCAGCAACAACGGCTATGCATTGCGCGAGCGCTCGCCGTGGAGCCCGAAGTCATACTGATGGACGAACCCTGCTCGGCTCTCGACCCGATAGCGACGCAGAAAATAGAGGAATTGATCGTTGAGCTTAAAGAGCAGTACACCATCGTGATTGTTACTCATAACATGCAGCAGGCCGCCAGGGTGTCGGACTCCACAGGCTTCTTTTGGCTCGGCGAGTTAATCGAGTTCAGCAGCACGGAAAAGATGTTCACCAAGCCTGACAAGCAAATGACGGAAGATTACATAACCGGGCGGTTTGGATGATCAGTAACCTTCGGAGCTTTGACAAATGCACAAACGACTCATCGAAGAGAATCTGAATCAGATTCGAGACAAGCTGCTCGTGATGGGCGGCGCCTCGGAGAAGGCAATAATGCTTTCAATGCGCGCGCTCGACGAGCGCGACTCGGGTCTCGCCGAACGCGTCATCCGAGAGGATGATTCCATCGACGCTATGGAACTCGAATTGGACCAGATGTGCGTGGATGTGCTGGTCTTAAAACAGCCGGCGGCCTCCGATCTCCGATTTGTAGTCTCGGTAGCGCGCACCGCTCCGATGGTTGAGCGCATTGCCGATCACGCGGTCAATATCGCGAAGCACGCACTTGCATTAAACAACGAACCACAGTTTGAGCTGGGGCTGGATCTCTCAAAAATGTCCAATAAGGTCCAGGAGATGCTCATAGACGGTCTGGACGCGTTCACTTCGGGCGATCCCGAAAAAGCGCGGGCCACGATTGAGCGCGATGACGCGGTCGATTCACTCTACGATCTCTTTTATTCAGAAATAATCACGGCAATGAAACGCGACCCGTCGCTTGTCGAGCGCGGCGTGCAGTGGGTTTTCGTGATCAAGCACCTCGAGCGGATCGCCGATTACGTCACAAATATTTGTGAGCAAATCATCTATATGTCTCGAGGTCAGGTCATCAAGCACTCGGTATGGTAGACACACGCGACTGTAGTCAAACGCGAGCACGCTTCAAACATGACTCTCATTCGCGATTCAGAGAAATGCTGGCCAACCACACACTGCCACATCACGAAGCTTTTCATCTAAAGGAGAGATCGATGAGGAATATGGCACAAACGGCGCTTCGCTTAGGCATGACGCTGATGTTTTTCTGCATTACTACAACAACCACAGCCGCCCAACATAAACAAAGTCCGCTTGCCGGACCACGCGTTTCAGCAACCGGAAACTCCACCCGCACCAACGCAAATAACTCCGATCGACCCGCTGAAGTGACCGATGCTGGGCTGAAAGCGGCGCCTGACGATGTTTCTAGCAACCCCACCTCATCTGCTTCCCGTGAGACAGATAGGATTCACGCCCTCGAGGAAGCTTTGCGGCAACAGGAGGCCAGGCTAGCCCGCATGCAGACGCTCATCGAAGAGCAGCAACGGATGATACGGTTGCTCGACGGCAGGACCGCAAGCGTGAATAGTAGCGAATCACACACTGAAGCTTCCCCAAACGTTTTATCTCTCACAGCTGATGCCGCACCTGTGAAAGTAGAAACCGGCTTGCCGGCATCTACAAAACCCAATCAGGACACCTCGCTGGAAAATCGCTTGAAGAGTGTTGAGGAGCGCATAACCAGGCTTGGGCCTATTCGATTGAGCGGCGATTTTCGTCTGCGGTTCGATGGAATTCTCCGTGGCGCGGCCAAGCCGCCCGATCCGGCACTTCAACACGCGCAGAATGTTCGTATGCGGTACCGCCTGAGGCTGAATCTTGATTCAGAGCTCAACAAAGCTATTGCTTTTCACGGTCAGCTATCGACCGGCCCGATCAACAACGCGCTTACTCAGGATCAGGATTTCACTTCGACAGTGGCTCATCAGCCATTCTTTATCAGCGAAGCGTGGATTGACTTTCATCCCAACAGGAACGTGCAGCTCCAGGGCGGCCGCGTGCAGGAAGTATTTGCAGACAACTCACGCTTTTTGTTTGACGACGACGTGCGCTTTAACGGGTTCAATGAGCGATTCATCCTGCCGTTTGGCAACAAGGGTGATTCGAGTGTCGAGCTGCGAGCGGCTCAATATTGGTTCAGCAATCCAAACGTCGCGGTGATCACGGCGGGCAGCCCGCTGGCAACGGCAGGTGACCAGATCGGAAAGATTGGCCGCTCCGCCAACCTTTTCCATCAAGGCGTGTTGTTGAACCTGAAGGCCGGCGAACATTGGGCCCATCAATTTGGCGGGGATGTTCAAGTCTTCCGTGAGCCTAATCAGATTCAACTCGCGTCAACCGCGAACGGCGTTGTATTTATTGTCCAGCCGGGGCTTGGACTGGTGTTGTCAGGACCGATGACAGGCACGGGCAATGCGACCACCACTCCGGGCGGAACCATCTACACGGCTGAAGACTTCCATGTCGCGCGGCTTACTTATCGGCTGAACCACGCCGGATTCAAGGTAGGTGAACATGCCTACCCGATCATTTTCAATGCTCAGGTGGCGCGTAACTTTGGGACGGACGCGAACGAGCGCGACGCTATGCTGGCGGCGATCCAGGTTGGAAAGCCTGCAAGGTTAGGCGATATGGCCTTCTTGTACGTCTTTTCGGTGAAAGGCGCAAATTCGATTATCTCGCAGCTCACCGATGATGATTTGGGAACGGGGACTGGAGTCAATCTCCGCACGCACTACTTCCGTTGGGAGCTCGGGCTTGCGAGAAACATAACGCTTCAAAGTTTGATCTTCGTTCAGCGCGAGCTGCGCGACAGCGGACAGTTCCCTAATTTCTTTGTTCCGCTAGGGGCATTCGCGCCGCGCCAATATCGTTTTCAGGAGCATCTTGTTTTTACGTTTTAGCCCATAACAAGCGGAGTTTCAGGTTTAGCCTGGGTGGATTTCAAGAGACACCACCGGCTTTAGCCGTGCGGTTTTCAGTTTCAACCTACGACGGCGAAGCCGACGGGCCGGCGCCCGCGTTCGTCGGCGCTCTGTTCGTAGGCCGAAGTTGAAACACCACACGGCTGAAGCCGGTGGTGTCGAAGCGCTCCGCTAGTTCTGTTCGTAGGCCGAAGTTGAAACACCACAC
>JBASRM010000751.1:0-4138 GCA_049273835.1 Blastocatellia bacterium
CGACGAATCCCAAGGTGATCTTTGCCGGAACCAGCGAAGGATTGTGGCGCTCGAAAGATGATGGAAAACGCTGGATGCTTCTGACTTCAAAGACCCTGGTAATCCGTTCTATCGTCGTCACACCCGACAAACCTAATCGAGTGTTAATCGCTACAGACGATGTGGGGGTAAAGATCTCAGAGAGCCTTGGGGATGATTTCAGGGAGTCGAACAACGGGTTCATCCACAGGCATGTGCTTGCGATCATGCCGGATGCTTCGGAACGCGGCCGGCTTCTCGCAAGCGTTTTTCACGACGGCTCGGGTGGAAGCGTGTTCGCCTCTTTGGACGGAGGCGAATCCTGGCAGTCATCTTCAACGGGGCTCGGGGGACGCGACGTGTTCGCGTTTTATCAGGCGCCCGATAGTCCTAATGTGATTTACGCCGGGACTAACAGCGGTGTATATCGCTCGAGTGATCGAGGAGCGAGTTGGGCGCTTACCGGGTTCGAGCAAATCAAAAAAGTTGAGAAACCACCCGCCCGAAAAACCCGCAACCGGCGCGCGGCCGTCACCTGGTCGCCAACCTCGGTCGGACGATACGAATCGGTCTTAGCTTCAAAGAAGCAACCGGTGGCTCAAAAGTCCAAAAAGACCGCTCAGAAGCGGCCGGTGAAAAAAGACAAACCCAAAGTCGAAACGACGCCCCTGCCCGGAGCCATGCAATTGACCAGGCAGGTCGACGACATCACCAGCTTCACCGACAGCGAAGGGCACAGGGTATTGCTGGCTGCGACTATGGATGGGCTCTTCCGGACCGTTGATGAATCAAAGGGGTGGGAGAAGGTGATCATAACCGGTTATGAGCCTGGTGGCCGCGTCTTCTCAGTCTCCACTCACAAGGACACACCCAACAAGATATTCGCCGGAACGCGGCAGGGGCTGTTTATCTCAAATGATGGGTGCGCAACGTGGCAGCATGTCGATCGTGGCCCCAGCGATATGTCCGTGAAAGCCATAGCGCAGGACCCGCGTGATGCTCAACTGGTGATCGTCGGCACAAACCAGTATATCTTTCGCTCGACTAATGGAGGACGGACTTGGGTTCGGAGAGGTGGCGGGTTGCAGAGCGGGGATTTCACGTCAGTGGTCATCAGCCCGACCAACCCCGATGAAGTGATGGCTGCCGATTACTCCCAGGGCGGTGTTTATCGCTCCACCGACAAGGGGTACATATGGGAGCGCGTTGACGTGGAGCTGCCGTCAAATCGAGTGTGGACACTGACCTTCGATCCCTTCGACCGGAATCGAGTTTATCTGGGAAGCTTCTCCAGCGGCGTTTACGTTTTTACAATTCAGAATCGGGCAAACGTTGCCGGGCAGCCATAGCCATCGTCGATCGGCGGGGCTACATTGCCAAAAGCAGAAGCCGTTTCCGAGCCACACCCCCAACTTCAGAGACTGCGTGAAAGCTCGGAATCCCACTCACGGTAGTGGGTGGAAGCTTCAAGTCCAACCTACACCGGAACCGGCGCGCGTCTTTCGTTGTTCCCTCTAGTTGGGGGTATTCCCGAAATTTGAATTGTGACCACGGACTGATCAAAACATGAAAATCCACGAATATCAGGGCAAAGAACTTCTGGCCAAGTATGGCGTTACCGTACCACGCGGAGTGGTCGCGGAGCGCGCTGACCAGGTCCCAGCCGCAGTTGAGCAGCTCGGCCTTCCCGTCGTCGTCAAAGCTCAGATTCACGCCGGAGGTCGCGGCAAAGGCGGCGGCGTAAAGCTTGCCCGCACTCTGGAAGAGGCAGTCGAAACTGCGCGAAAAATGATCGGGATGAAACTGGTCACCCACCAAACCGGACCAGAAGGCCGCGAGGTCCGAAAGGTCTTGATCGAAGAAGCCCTCAAGATCAAACAAGAGTTCTACCTGGGAATCGTCATGGACCGCGCTTTATCGCGTTTGGTGTTCATGGCATCATCCGCCGGCGGAATGGACATCGAGGAGGTCGCCGCTCACGAACCCGAGAAGATTCTCAAAGAAACGATCGACCCCGCGGTCGGGCTTCAACCGTTTCAAGCGCGCAAGCTGGCTTTCGGCATCGGTCTTCCTAAGGAAACTGTCAACAAGGCTGTGAAGTTCATGACCGCGCTCTATCGAGCGAATGTAGAACTGGACGCATCGCTCGTGGAGATCAACCCGTTTCTGCTTACCGAAGACGGCGAATTGTACGCCCTGGATGCGAAGCTCAATTTTGACGACAACGCGCTGTTCCGTCACAAGGAGTACGCAGACCTCCGCGACCTGAATGAAGAGGACCCGCTTGAGATCGAAGCCTCCAAATACGACCTGAACTATATCAAGCTCGACGGTAACATTGGTTGCATGGTGAACGGCGCGGGATTGGCCATGGCTACGATGGACATCATAAAACTCGCCGGTGGCGAGCCGGCGAACTTCCTCGACGTCGGCGGAGGCGCCTCGCAGCAAAGAGTGGAAAACGCGTTCAGAATTCTGCTCTCGGACAAGAACGTCCGCGCGGTGTTGATAAACATTTTCGGGGGTATCGTGCGCACCGACATGGTTGCGACCGGAGTGGTCGAAGCCGCCCGCAACCTGGGTGTTAAAGTCCCTGTCGTCGTTCGGCTCGAAGGAACAAACGTCGAGAAAGGCCGCGAGGTGATCGAGCGCTCCGGTCTGGGCTTCGTGTCAGCTTCAGGAATGAAAGACGCCGCCGAGAAAGTAGTGGCTCTCGCCGCCCGAGCATCGTGACCGGTCTCATCGGAAAGGACGCTCGAGCGAGGGTGCTTGCCCGGTTAACAACTCCGCTCCATTTTCCCTGATCACCATTATGTCTTCGCACCGCATTCCGAACTCGCCCGGGATGTAGATGCCCGGCTCATCGCTGAACGTCATACCCGGTTCAAGTTTCGTCTTGTTGCCGCGAACCAGATAAGTCCACTCGTGTCCATCCATTCCAATTCCATGCCCAACCCGGTGAGTGAAGTATTTGTAGTCCGGACCATATCCCGCATCGGTGATCACCTTGCGCGCGGCTGCGTCCACATCTTCACACGCAACCCCTGGGCGCGCGGTCTTCAAAGCCGCAGCCTGCGCCCGCTTGACGATGTCGAACACCTTGAGCTGTTTGTCGCTCGGTTTGCCAAACACGGTCGTGCGAGTTATGTCCGATGCGTAGTTTTCTACGCTGCATCCGCCGTCCACCAATACGATGTGGCCCTCCCGCAATTTTTGCGGAGCGATGGTGCCGTGCGGAAACGCTGAATCCTGGCCGAAGAGTACCAGCGCGCCGCCTCTCGCTCCGAGTTGCTGATGCGACGCCGCAATCTTGCCCGCCAGCTCATTTTGAGTCATTCCCTCTTTCAAGGTCTTCACCGCAATCTCGAACGCCCGGAGAGTGATCTGATTCGCCAGCCTCATGAGCTCGATCTCGTGATCCGATTTTATGCGCCGGCAACGAGCCGTAACCGGATCGGCGCTGGTGAGCTTGAGCGAAGGCGCGGCCTTGGCGGCGCCTTCGGAAAACGCATACCGGGTTGTCTCTTCAACACCAAGCTTGCCGGCTATGACGCCGCGGTCTTTTAGGATTGCAGCCACGAGTTGATAAGGGCTCTCGTCTTCCTGCCAGGTTCGAACATCGTTTCCGAATTTGATCTGTTCGAGAGCTCTTCCTTTTTCAAATGCCGGCGCGACCCAGCCGAGCTCGCCTTTCGCCGGAAGCACCAGCGCGAACAATCGCTCGCTGATTCCCCACTGTGCGCCGCTGAAGTATTGCAGGGTGGTGCCTCCAGTGAGAAAGATTGCGTCGATGCCCGCATCGTGCATGTATCGCCGCGCGGTCTCTTGTCGTTGCAAATATTCCTCGCGAGTGATTGGCCTCGCCTGGCTGGCCGTTGGATTGAGTGCAGCGTCTTGATCCTCAGCTGCGGTGTTCTTGTCAATCGCAAGTGCGAGCGTTGATAACGAGCCGAGTTTCACAAAGTTTCTTCGATCGATGGTCATTAAGTTATTGCCTCGTTCCAAAGAGAATGGTGAAGACCATCGGGCATTCCTCTATCTGCTGGTTATCTATTACTTGCCTGTTTCAAATAGTCCCGTGCTTCGCGAAGCTCTGGCAAATCTGCGTCAGCCTCACTCC
>JBASRM010000754.1:0-31862 GCA_049273835.1 Blastocatellia bacterium
TCACCGGCCCGAGACGCGTCTCCTCAAGCGCTGCGAACGGCGGGGTCCCTATCTGACCTGCCGCTTTCGGATTGTCGCCCCACGGGTTGAATTGCGCGTGAGCCACCGGCGCAATCCGCTCCATCAACGAGCCCAGCAAGCCCGGACGACCGTCATCCGCAGACTGGCCACTGTCGCCAATCAGGCTGTCTTGATCTATCCGCCATTCTGAGTCCGTTTGTAGCCGCCGTCGGCTTGGCCTTATCAATACCGCCGCAGTCTGCTGGGCGAGTCCCGCTCTAGCCGCGACCAAAACCAATCCGTGTTGAAGCAGTCGAGCCCGTCCGGCTTCATCTATCGTCAGTTTGTCGGAATTAGAAGATGTCCATGTGAACTTCGCGCCCTGAACCGGTAGATTTGCGATGTCAGTTCCCATAGCGACGAATGTCACTGAGTCTCCAACGTAACCAACCATCTTGTTCGGCGAGATTCTAACGGCTGCAACTCGAGCGATACGTTCGGCCAAGCCTTCTTGCCGCAGCGCTCCCGCGCTGGTCTGAAACGGCCAGAATATTAGTGCCGGAACCAGCCCTGCCAACGGTCCAAGCGGAACCAGGACAACTGGCCACCGTTGAAGCTGCCTTCCCGAAGTCTCGAAAGCATACCTAAAGGTGCAGGCGAGCGTCGCCGCCGAATCGAAAACTGGTCGAAGCGACACTCCTGGCGCGGGCCAGATGAGCAGGTTCAGAATCAGTGCATGCCGGGTAAGCATCCTGAAAAACCATCGACGGCCACGCGGTCGCGGTTTGGATTTAAGCCTTTTCACGCCATAGTGGCGCTGCTTCAAAGCGTGACTCTCGGAGAATCTGGTCGCAATCGGGAGATCACTAAGAGAAAAGGGAGGGCGCATACAGGTCTCCCCCACATCGACGCGCGACCCTCATGGTCGAAACGCCGACGAATTGAGCCGGCAGTAGTCCTAGCCGACTCTGAGTTCATCCCCTGAACCCTGCCTCTCCTACAATCGTTCTTTGAAACTGTCCCGGCTAAATCGAGATCGCGGGCATTCGCCGCACCCAGGAATTCTTCGTGAAGACCAGCCGATAATACGGATACTGTGTAATCGTGTCAACAAAAAAATTGCTCAAGCATCCGGGGGAGTACGGTTAATTCGGGCCACGAGCGCTCGAGGGGAATGACCGTCAATTGAACCTGTGCTTCTCTCTGCTAATTGTGAGCTTCTCTCTGCTGATTGTGAGACGACAGCAGCGGTAGAGCCGGCGCGAACACACTTAATATCGAATCAATTCGTTCACGCTAGTGAACCGTATCAGAGAGACTCGGTGTCGCCAAAAGCCAGGGTTGTGTCTGCCCCTCGTTCATTTTAAGATACTGGCGAAGCTCGATGATCGCGATTGTAATAGATGTTCGCTGGACAAAAAAAACTCGTAATGTGCCAGGTGTGCCGTGGCTTGATCGAAGCCTCCGCGCGCACCTGTCCGTTGTGTGGAAGAGACTCTGTCCCGCCCGCCCGGATCTCATCCGCCAACATAGCGGCCAGCGGAAACTTTTTCTCTCTCGTAATACTCACCATCAACATCGTCCTGTTCGTGCTGATGTCAATCGTCGAGGTTCGCAATGGAGGAAGCGGCGAAGCATTCATCAAGAGCGCCAGCGGAGGCGTGCTCGATGACTTCCGCGCATTGGTTCCATCGCTTGCAAAGGCCGGTCAATGGTGGAGACTGGTAACCTTCAACTTTTTGCACATCGGGTTGATGCATTTGATGTTCAACAGCTCGGCGCTGTTTTCGATTGGTCCGCAAGTCGAGGGTATTTTTGGCTCACAGAAGTTCGTGTTTGCATACATCGGGACTGGAATCGCAAGCGGGGTCGCGTCTGTGTTGTTTCTTCCGGCGGGCACCGCGGGTGCGTCGGGCGCAATATTCGGGTTGATAGGGCTGATGGCGGTCTATGGCTACCGGCTGGGCGGGAGCTTCGGGCGCGGGTTGATGAGACAAATGTTGATCTGGGCCGGCATCGGAATCGTGTTCGGATACTTCATTGGAGCAAACAACGTTGCTCACGTTGGCGGGTTTCTTGCCGGCGCTGGTCTCGGATTCATGCTGGCACCCGGCGAACCATCCACGGTTGGTTCCGCCGCGCGTTGGAACGCCGCGGCGATTGCGTGCATCGGAGTGGTTGCAATCAGTTTCGTGATGGCTGGACGAGTCTATGGGGCGGAGCAGGAGAAATCCAATCAGCGCGAGGTCGCGGTGCGGCAAGCTAAACGGGCCATGCAGCTCGCGGAGACGGTTGCGGAAGCCCGCGATTATGTAGACGGTTCATTTGACCCGAGCCTCGACGCCGGGCGGGCCACTCCCGATGAGCGAGTGGAGGTTGCGCTCGCTCTCCGACGGATTGCCGGCGAGCTCGAAAAGGCGCCGATAATCGATGATCGAAGCACCGAAATCAAAAAGCGGTTGATTGAATTGATAAACAATCGCGCGAAGGTTTTCGATCAGGCACCCAACCATCGGACGATGGCGGCGGCGGATCGCGACGCCTTGGATGTCGCGTTTCGGGATTTCGCCGATTGGGAGAATGACGCTGTACAGAAATTTCAACGGTTGTTCGAAAGATAACCCCTCTTCATCGACAGGTGAGGTTAACCCATCGATTCACGCCGAGTGATACACTCCTACCGATGACTCTGGATCCGATCAACCGCGAACAACACTTCAGAACGTGTTCGGCTTGCGGGAATCAAACGCCGGCCGAGCTTGCCGCGTGCGTTCACTGCGGAGCGACCTTATCCGAAGACCCGGTGGCCGCCGTCGAAGCAGCTAAAGAATCCCGCTTTCTCCGAGCAGTTTTCACCCGCCCAAATCCATTCGCGATGATCTTCATCGGCATCAACGTCGGCGTGTTCGTGTTGATGGCCCTGGCGGGAGGCCTCGCGATGACTTCCGTCGACCCTGTGGTTTTGCTCGGATTCGGCGCAAAGCAAAACACGTTGATAGCCGGGCAGCAACAATACTGGCGATTGATCACATCGATTTTCATTCACATCGGGTTCATTCATCTGTTCCTCAACAACTATGCATTATGGATAATCGGCCAGGAGATCGAGCGGATCTACGGCTCGGCTCGATTCGTCGTGCTTTATCTGTTCACAGGGGTGATCGGTTCACTCGGCAGTTATGTGTTCAACCCGGAGGCGACATCGGCCGGGGCTTCGGGCGCGATATTCGGTCTGTTTGGTGTGATGGCAACGTTCGCGTTCAAATATCGAAAAGAAATCCCCGATCTGCTGAGTCGCGAAATCAAACGCCGCGTTCTTCCGATCATTGCGATCAATCTGGTGTTTGGGTTTTCGGTTCAGATAGTAGACAACGCCGCGCACATCGGAGGACTGTTGGCCGGGATCGCTCTAGCTCTTATTGTGCCATACAAACGACCAAACGAACGAAAAACGCCGGTGGTGTGGCAGGTTTTGCAGATCATCTGTATGTCAGTCATTCTGGTCTCGTTTCTGGCTGCATTCCGCAGCTACAGCGGGCCAGGGCTGGGCATCTCGAATTTGACGAAGCGTCCCGGTTCGCAAGTGGTTACATACTTCGAGAATATGAGGGATGCAAACCGATCGCTGGGGGAGTCGCTCAATTCGTTTTCGTCTGTGAATAGCCGGAGCCGGTCCGCGGATGTCAAACCGTCGATGGATTCGGCCGATCGAGGGTTACGCGCGATCCACGGAGTTCCTTCGATTAACTCCGACGCCGATCAATACCGGCAGAGGTTGCTTGACCTTCTCAACGAGCACAAAAGCGTGCTCGAGGAATTCGACAAAGCGAATACTAAGAGCTGGGACGGTGTGAAAGAGCGTGAGGGTGTGCTGATCGAACGTTACAACCAGTTCGTTGCGGACTATTCGAAGTGGTTACCTGGTTTTTTGAAGGAGCACGGTTATGAACTGGAGGGGCGAGAGCGATGATTATGACATCAACTTTCGCTCAACCGCTCGACATCGATGATGGGCACTCGCCGCCCTCCATTTTTGAAATAGCCGGTTGCCGGCCACCCGAATGTCGCGCGCTGCGCCGTCAGGCTGTCCTTGCCATGTGCGAGGGGACGTAACTTCTTTTTCTCCAGCGCAACCACGCCTTCCACCCGGTCCGCCAGCAAACCCAATTGGGCATCACCCTTTACCAGAATCAAGCGCCGCTTTATTGCCAGCTCGCTGGCGGAGGAATCGAGATTCATCACCACTGTCATTCGCCCTCGGACGCTGGTCAATCCAACCACGCCATCGGGCGGACCGGGCAGGGGTGTTACTCGAGGACAGTCAACCACACCTTCGGTCTGCTCGACTGCAATCGCATACGGGGCCCCGCCTACTTCGAACAACAACACTGAAACAAGCTTCGGTTTTTCCTCGCCCGAACCCGGTGACGCAAGTTCCAGCGGGAGGGCCCTCAGCTTCACGGGGGCGCCAGCCGCGGTTTCAGCCGGCTTTGATTTCTGCTTTGGTGATTTTTCTTTCACAACCGCATGCTTCTGAGCACTAACAGGCCTGGCATATCAAGCACCAGGGCAACGTCTCCGCCTTCGAGGTCCACCGCGCCGACGATGCCCTTCAGCTTTCGACCGATCGAGCCGAGTGACTTCACGATAATCTCGCGCTGTTCGTCGAACTGTTCAACGGCAACCGCCACGTTTCGGTCGGCGGCGCAGGTAACCAGCACAGGCACCTTGATTGAGCGCGCCGCCTCCGGATACCCGCTGCCGTTGTGGCCGGCGCCCGGTTGATGAAGCAGCCGAGCGCCACCAAGTCCGAGCACATATCCCAGCTCGACCAGCGGAATGGCCGCGCCCCGCCACTCCACGCTCCTTTTTCCATCGCGTCCCAGTATTTCTTCTGGAGAGACGTAGAGCAATTCGATGATTTGCGCCACATTCACGGCATAACGCCAGTTACTCGCGCGCACCATGAAGGCCGAGATCATCACCAGCGTGGTCGGCACTGCCAGCTCGAACCGGGTCCACTTCCCCTTTTCAGAAGCGATTCGGACTTCGCCTCCGAGCTCGTGAATGTTTCGCTCGACCGCATCGAGCCCGACGCCACGGCCCGACACCGCGGACACCTGATCAGCCGTCGAGAATCCCGGGCGCAGGATCAACCGGAGAATCTCCTCTTCAGTCAACTCATCGTCGGGCAGCATCAACCCGGCCTCGACGGCTTGACGCCGCAGCTCCTCCGGATCGATTCCGCGTCCGTCATCGGAGATCGAGATTACTGCCCGAGTGCCTTCCAGACGGGCATCGATCTTTATCTTGCCTCGCGCGGTCTTGCCCCCGAGTCTCCGCTGCTCGGCGGACTCCAGTCCGTGATCCACGGCGTTGCGCAGGACGTGATAGATCGAATCGCCTATCCGATCGACGATAACCTTGTCCAACTGTGTTTCCCGGCCGGCGACTTCAACGGACACTGACTTACCCAGCTCGCGGGCGAGCCTTCCAGTGAGCCTCGCGGCTCGCGTGAAGGTCTGCGCAAGCGACACCATCCTCAGCTCGACCAGCCGTTCCTCCAGTTCCAGAAATTCGCGCTTCATTCGTCTGGAGCTGAACCTTAAGTCAAATCGCTCGCGCGCTCCCAGGTTCGAAGCCCCAAGAAACCCTTCGGCCATCGAAGCGAGTCGTTCCATCCCGATGGAAAGTTCGTGCGCGAGTCCGGCAAGCTCGTCCAACTGCGACATCTCAACCCGCACGCTCGGCGACAGTGGTTGTAATGATTCCTGCGCAAATGTTGGCGGGAGCACAGCGGGTTCCTCGCTGGTGCCCTTGACGCTCGAGCTTCTCCCCGGCATCCTGCGGCTTGCGGCCCTCAGCGCATCGCCAGCTTTTTGCCACGTGGAACGCTCCAGACGCGCCACCCGGCCGCCGAAGGGCTCGACAATGCGCTTGATGTCGGATTCCCTGGTCGCGGTTGCGAACACCAGCTTGAAGCCTACAAGCGTCGGCTTCGCGGTCTTGTCGGAAAGGGTGGTGATCAACTCGCCGGCCTCTTCGAGTTTCAATGTAAGGCCTCGGTACTGTTTGTCGAGCTTGGCAATGTCAAACGCTACGATGATCGCGTAAAACGACCGGTTCGCGCGGACGTTCTCGTTGATCCGATGCTCTTCATAGTCGGTCAGAAGCGCGCGTTCGTGTTCAGAAAGGCTGAGCGAGTCAACACCGTTTTCGGCCTTCTTTGCCCGCCCGCGATTCTTCACGGTCATCGTAGCAAGAAGTTGACGAAGCCGTTCGAAGTCTTCTTCAACCGCGGTTCCTCGAGCCGCGCCCCCAACCAGCGCCGCAAGCCCAGCCCCGGCCTCCTGTAGCAACGCGCTTGTACGTTGATTCAGCGCGAGCTGGCCGAGTCTCAAGTCGTCGAGAATGTCTTCGAAGTCGTGAACCAGAGACTGCACCTCGACCAGCCCCATCATTCCGGAGAGGCCTTTCAGCGAATGAATTGTCCTGAAGATTCGATTTATTAGGTTTGTGTCGGCACTGTCGCCGCCGCGTGACGCAAGCGAGTCGAGATCCGACAGTAGCGAATCAAGCAGCTCTTCAGATTCGGAGAGGTACTCACTTAACAGCGCCTTGTCATCGATCATAACACGCCTCGAGATCGCGGGCGTCGCGTTGCGAATTACGAAGCACCGCCTGTTTAGTCGCAATCGTAACGCCGATCAGGGAGCTGCAATTGGGGGTTCGCTGTGAAATTCTTATGGATTATACAATGCAGATGCGCGGGCGTGAAACAAGGATTACGTTGAACAACATTGGCGCAGTCTATTCGGTAGTGCCTCGATGCCAAAAGATTGACCCGTCTCACTGTTGATTATTTGCCGCGGAGGCCGACTGGTTACCCTCCAGATCGCGTTTTATCGCGTCGAGTATGCCGTTGATGAATTGGGTTGCTTCAAAGGTCGAAAAGCGCCGCGCTATCTCCAGGGCTTCATTTATCACGACAGTTTTTGGTGTATCGGCTTCGTGGAGAAATTCGTAGATCGCGAGACGAAGGATATTTCTGTCTACAACGGCCATGCGCTGAATGCGCCAGTGCTCAGCGCGCTTTTTGATCAAGCCGTCTATCTCGTCGAGGTGAGATATCGCACCCAACGCGAGGTTGTTGGAGAAGTCGCGGGCGACATTGCCCATATCGTCGCCGAACGCCTCCCAGTAACAGCTAGCCAGTTCGTCAACGCCCGGCCGTGCGATGTCATATTGAAAGAGCATCTGTAAGGCGCAGATGCGCGCCTTACGTCTTGCACCCATAATTCAAAACCTGCTAATCAAGTATTTCTCGAAGCGTCCAATCTCAGAACTCACGATAAAGGTTAACAAGCTCAACAGCCGTCATCGCCGCGTCGAACCCTTTGTTGCCGGACTTCGCGCCAGCGCGATCAATCGCCTGTTCGAGATTATCTGCGGTCACTACTCCAAGAGTGATGGGGAGGTTTGTTTCAAGAGAGACGCTGGCAATCCCTTTGATGACTTCCGATGCTATGTACTCGTTGTGAGAAGTCTCACCTCGAATCACAACGCCGAGACAGATAATCGCATCGTATTCGTCGCTCAGCGCCGCACGCTTGGCGGCCATCGGTAACTCGAAGGAACCGGGGACGCGTATGATGGTAATCGCGTCGCTTGAAGCGCCAAGCCTTTCCAACGCGTCGGTAGCACCGCCTATCAATCGGCTGACTATGAAATCATTCCAGCGGCTTGCGACAACGGCAACTCGAAGCCCTTCCGCGCTCAATCGGCCTTGGATCGTCTTAGCCAATCCGCCTCTCCTCTTCCCTGTTGGCCGGTAACCGGCGCGTCTCCAGCACCGCAACGTCGATTGAGCAGTTCGGCGCTCAGTTGCTCCGGCCATCTTTTTCAATCATCGGCGTGAAACGAGTATAGGTTTGGCCCCATGCCATGTCAAGCAATCACCATTCACGCTCGCGCTCGTCCGCTTGTACAAGTCTCACAGGTCATTCCCCCAGCACCCGTGTAACCCATCGAACACCACAAAAAAATTGACAAATACTCTCCGGTGTAATACCTTAACAATTCTTGAAAACGAATTTCAATATCAGAAATTTGAGGGGATCAATCATGCTTTCTAAATCTCGCGTTGTTTCGTTTCTTTTCATTCTGATAGCCGGCGCATTTCTATTGTGCCGAGTGCATGCGCAACCGCAACAATGCGTGCTTAGTGGGCTGGTGCTTGATCCTGCGCGAGCGCCCGTCATGGGCGCCCAAGTAACGGCGACGCGCGACGGCATCCCCTCCTTTTCAACTGTTTCCGACCAGTTCGGAGCGTTTTCTCTAACGCTAAAACCCGGCAACACAACAATTAAGGTAAGCGCGCAAGGCTTCCAGGAAAACACCCAGGTCGTAAGCTTTAAACAAGCCGGCGTTCAAACAGTGGAAGTGATCTTGGAGGTTATGGCGCTCCACGACACGGTCACAGTAATCGCGGCCGACTACTTAGCCTTGAACACCAGCAGCGCGACAAAAACATCGAGGCCGCTGAGGGACATCCCGCAGTCCATTACCGTTGTTACGCAAGAGCAGATCAGGGATCAACAGCTATTGAGCATCGGAGATGTCGTGCGGTATGTGCCAGGTGTTACAGCTCATCAGGGCGAAAACAATCGTGATCAGATCGTCATTCGCGGCACCAGCTCGTCAGCTGACTTTTTTCTAAATGGCGTGCGTGACGATGTCCAGTATTATCGCGATCTCTATGATCTGGATCGGGTCGAGGTACTTAGAGGACCAAATGCGATGATCTTCGGCAGAGGCGGTGGAGGCGGGGTGATAAACAGAGTAACCAAGGAGGCAGGCTTCACCCCGTTTCGCGAGCTATCACTTCTGGGCGGTTCGTATGGGAACAAACGAGTCACCGGAGATCTTAACCAACCATTCAATGACAAGGTGACCTTTCGTATAAACGCGATGTACGAGAATTCCAACAGCTTTCGTCGTTTTGTGGACCTTGAACGGCACGGCATTAACCCGACCCTGACAATTATCCCTGGTAAACAAACCAGGATCACTGTGGGATATGAAAACTTTCGCGATCACCGAACGGCGGACCGTGGAATCCCATCTTTTTTGGGTCGACCGGCTGAAATCGATATTTCCACATTCTTCGGCAATCCGCACGAGAGCAGAGTGAGGGCGCTGGTAAATCTCGGGTCGGCAACCATCGAGCACCAGGCCGGCGGCCTCATTATTCGCAACCGCACACAATTGGGCAGCTACGACAAGTTCTACCAGAACTTCGTGCCCGGCGCGGTTACTGCCGATGAGACCCAAGTGACTCTTTCCGCGTATAACAACGCTACTGAGCGCCTGAACATATTTAACCAAACAGACCTGACCTACGGTCTTTCCACCGGACGAATTCGACACGCGCTCTTGGGAGGGGTCGAATTCGGTCATCAACTGACTGACAACCTACGCAATACAGGCTTCTTCAATGACACGGCGGCATCCATTATGGTGCCTCTTGCCAACCCAACAATCGACACGCTAGTGACGTTCCGGCAAGCCTCGACCGATGCGAACAACCATCTCGTGACTAACCTGGGAGCGGTCTACGCACAGGATCAGGTTGATATTTCGCGATATGTTCAGGTGGTCACAGGTCTGCGGTTCGACCGTTTCGACCTGAAATTTCATAACAATCGCACCGGCGAGGATCTCCGCCGCATCGACAATCTGGTTTCGCCGCGTATCGGCCTTATTGTTAAGCCGGTTTCGAGTTTTTCACTTTACGGCAGTTACAGCGTGTCATACCTTCCAAGCTCGGGAGATCAATTCTCTTCCCTGACTACAATCACACAGCAAGTCAAGCCGGAAAAGTTCAGCAACTACGAGGCGGGCGTAAAATGGGACATATATCCCTCCCTCTCGTTCACAACCGCTATCTATCGGCTGAACCGAGTGAACACGAGAGCGGTGGATCCCAACGACCCCGCAAGGATCGTGCAAACCGGCAGCTCGCGCACCAACGGTTTAGAAGTGGGGTTGAACGGAATCATAACGCGAGCCTGGAGAATCGCCGGAGGATATGCGTATCAGGATGCGTTTATCAGTAAAGCCACCGCAGCCGCGCAAGAAGGGGCGCAACTGGCTCAAGTGCCGCATCACAACTTTTCCCTATGGAACAACTACCAGATCTTAACAAGGTTGGGAGCAGGCGTGGGGGTCATTCACCGGTCCGATATGTTCGCGGCGGTGGATAACAAGGTCACACTGCCAGGATACACCCGGGCGGATGCCGCGGTGTTCTTCTCTCTGACCGAGAGAATGCGGCTGCAAGTGAACCTGGAGAATTTGTTTGACAGGAGATACTTCGCCAACGCGGACGGCAACAACAACATTTCGCCAGGCTCGTCGCGCGCGATTCGCATAGGGTTGACTGCGAGGTTTTAGGTTTCACTGTTTTTGAATTAATCAGAGCCGTGATTTCCAGCACCACTCGCCTGAGGTGTGTTAGCAACGCTACCGTGGCATGCCGCTTCCTAATGGGGATTCCACAGGAAGCAAAAGCAAACAGCGAAGTCCGCTTTTTCGGATCCAACCGCCTGGCTGATGTGCACCTTAGCATCCTGTTTGTTAACAAACGGGCTGATCATGCTTGTCACCAGCACCGTGTCTCTGGCGAATCGCGCATTACGCGCGAGCGATTGACGTTCTCCGCCCTCCAGACTTCAACTCCCATGATTATTCTCCTTTCGTTCATACGGCTGCATTCAGTTGTTGATTGACGGCTGCTCGTCCGCCGTTTTCTTCATCGGCCTGGTCGGCCAACATGATTAATCACCTAATACATAGCCCATGATTGTTCTCCTTTCGTTCTGGTTAAGTTCGGTTATTGATTGACGGCCGCGTCACCGATCTTCGAGCGCGAACCCATCGGCGCAGTAGGCCGCACAGCCGAACCTCGTTTCTAATCGCACCCGGTCGACTGCTTTCACTATGTTCTGAAATTGATGTGCCCGTGTCCGGATGCTAGAATTTAGGATTCGCATGGGAGCCTCGGTGCTCACATGCGGTTCGCAGGGCCATCAGAGAGCGGGAACAATGCCGGAAGACGTCATCAGCGTTCGGGGCGCGCGAGTCCATAATCTCAAGAACATCAGCGTCGATATTCCTCATGGCAAGCTCACCGTTATTACCGGCGTGAGTGGATCGGGAAAATCAAGCCTCGCTTTCGACACAATATACGCAGAAGGCCAGCGACGCTATGTCGAAAGCCTATCGGCGTACGCGCGCCAATTCCTGGAGCGCATGGACAAACCGGATGTCGATGAAATCATCGGCATTTGCCCGGCGATTTCAATTCGACAGAAAAACGCCACTCGGAACCCTCGCTCGACCGTGGCAACTCAGACCGAAACATATGATTACCTTAGGCTGCTATTCGCCCGGATAGGTAAAACCTTCTGTTCGAATTGCGGCGAACCCGTCAAACGCGACACTCCCGAGTCGGCCGCGGATGAAGTACTAGCGCTATCGGAAGGCACTCGGTTCTACGTGCTGTTCCCGGCGGCGGCAGGAATGAATGAAACAGCAGCAAGCACGAACGGCGGCGGCAAGAAGAAAAAACGATCGTCTAAAAAGTCCGGGGTGAGCGATCGCACACGCATCGATGCGCACTTGATGAGCTTGATGCAGCGAGGCTTCACCAGGCTGTACAAGGACGGGCGTATGATCGAGCTTGCTACCCCGGATAGCTACACCGGAAGCGACTTCGAAAACACCTTCGTGCTCGTCGATCGCCTTATCGTCGGTCCCGACACTCGGGCGCGATTGGTTGATTCGCTAGAGGTCTGCTATCAAGCGGGGCACGGTCAGGCAATCATCGAGACTGCAACCGAGGCTTGCACCCGGTTCCAGTTTTCAGAAGGATTCGAATGCAAGCGCTGCGCTATTCGTTATGCCGCCCCTGAGCCAAGATTGTTCAGCTTTAACAACCCATTCGGCGCGTGCCGAACTTGTCAGGGGTTCGGCAACACCATAGGCCTCGACCTGAACCTTGTGATCCCGAACCGTGAACTGACCCTCGCTCAAGGCGTGGTCGAACCCTGGATGAAACCGCAGTACGACTGGGCGCAAAAGGAGCTCATTAGATTCTGCAAGCAGAACGGTATCCCTACCACGGTCCCGTTTCGCGAGTTGACCCGGGATCAGCAGAAGACGATAGTGCAGGGCCGCAACGGATTCGGTGGGGTGATTGGCTTTTTCGATTGGCTGGAGACCAAGAAATACAAGCTTCACGTACGAGTCTTCCTGTCGAAGTATCGAGGCTATTCGCTCTGTCCTGATTGCTCCGGCTCGCGGCTTCGAATTGAAGCACGGCTGGTGCGGGTCAGCGGCAAGACCCTGCCGGAAATCTGCGCGATGAGCGCGGCGGAGGCGGCCGACTTTTTCACAAATCTCACACTCAGCAAATCGGAATTCGAAATCGCCGCACGGCTGCTGGAAGAAATTCGAAATCGCCTGAAGTTTCTGATCGACGTCGGCCTGCAATATCTGACGCTCGACCGGCTGGCTTCAACACTTTCTGGTGGCGAGGCGCAACGCATACAGCTCGCAACAAATCTTGGGGCCTCGCTTGTGGGAGCGCTTTATGTTCTGGATGAGCCGTCGATTGGTTTGCATCCGCGCGATAATGCCAAGCTCATTCGCATTCTGAAGAACCTCCGCGACATCGGCAACACAGTCCTGGTTGTCGAGCATGAACCCGAGATGATGTTGGCTTCCGACAGGCTGATCGACATCGGACCCGGCGCGGGCGAGCTCGGCGGCGACGTAGTTTTTCAGGGCACCACTCAAGATATGATCAAGCGTGGGCAATCGCTAACCGCGAAATACCTTCGGGGCGAGCTCGAAATAAAGGCGCCAAAGAATCGCCGTCTGATTGGCCCACGCGCGCTTGAAATTCGCAGCGCCAGCGCGCACAACCTGAAAAGCATCGACGTGGACATCCCGCTTTCGATGATGGTTTGCATCACGGGTGTATCGGGTTCGGGAAAGTCGACACTGGTGCACGACATCATCTATGCCGGAATAAAGAAACAACGCGGCGAGTGGACAGGTCCCGTGGGCTCGGTCAGAAAGATCGACGGAGCACAGTATCTGGATGACGTGGTGCTTGTGGATCAATCTCCGATAGGCCGCACTCCCCGGTCGAATCCGGTTACCTACATAAAGGTCTACGACGCCATACGCGACCTGTTCGCTTCCACTCGCGAAGCGCAAGCGCACGGGTTTGATTCGTCGCATTTTAGCTTTAATGTCCCCGGCGGACGCTGCGAGCGGTGCGAGGGAAACGGCGTGGAGATCAAGGAGATGCAGTTCCTCGCCGATGTTGAGCTGATTTGTGAAGAATGCAAAGGCATGCGGTTCAAGCCAGCGCTGCTGGATGTAAAGTACAAGGGTCGCTCAATTCACGACGTGCTCAATATGACCGTGCGTGAAGCGTTGCTGTTTTTTTCCAACGTGAACCGGATCGCGTCGCGTCTCCGGGTGCTGGATGACGTGGGACTCGGATATCTTAGATTGGGTCAATCGGCGACAACTCTCTCAGGCGGTGAGGCGCAGCGCGTGAAGCTGGCGGCATTCTTGTCGAGGCGAACGAGCGAGCGCACTTTGTACATCTTTGATGAGCCCACCACTGGGCTTCACTTCGATGACATAAACAAGCTGCTCGCGGCATTCAGGCAATTGATTGAAGCCGGCGGGTCGATCATCATCATCGAGCACAACCTCGATGTCATCAAGAGCGCGGATTGGATCATCGATCTCGGCCCGGAGGGAGGGGACGAAGGCGGCAACGTCGTCGCGATCGGCCCGCCATCCGCGATCGTTGAGTGCAACCAGTCGCACACCGGTCGGTTTCTTCGCAAGGTCTTGAAGTGAGTATGCAATCCGGCTCTGACCGTTAAGATGTCGCTCCCGGGGACGAGGACCTTCAATGGGCATCATCGACGAACGAGGCAAACACGTGATCACCGAGCGCGAGATTCAGACGGCGGTCACGGGAGATACGTTGCGAATAGATGAAACCGCGATCCTGACTCCGCTTGCCCAGGACCTGGCCCGCGAACGCAGCCTCCGGATTGATCGCGTTCGACGGAGAAGCGAAGCGCGAAAGAAAAAGATTGCGCTCGGCGCCGATCATGGCGGGTTCGAGATGAAAGAAGAAATCAAACGGGTGCTCGCCGGCCTCGGCCACGACTATCAAGATTTCGGCACGCACTCGACTGAAGCCGTCGACTATCCCGACTACGCGCATCTCGTCGCCCACGCGGTGGCGAAGCGCAACTGCGACCTTGGAATCATGATAGACGGCGCGGGAATCGGTTCTTGTATGGTCGCCAACAAGGTTCCCGGCGTGCGGGCGGCGATGTGTTATGACGAAGCGTCGGCGCGAAACAGCCGCGAACACAACGGTGCTAATGTGCTGACGCTGGGAGGAAAGATGATCTCGAACGATCTGATGCGCGAGATAGTCCGCGCCTGGTTGGGCACCGACTTGACCGAAGACCGCCATCGCCGCCGCGTTGATAAGATCACCGCGATCGAGCGCGAGTACGTTAACGAGAAGTGATTTGTTCGTAAGTTCCCGAATCGCGGGTCAGGGTTCGGGGTTCGTAGTTCCGAATTCGTAGTTCCGGGTTCCGAGTTTGTGGTTCTGCGTTCGGGGTTCAGGGTTCGTGGTTCCGTGATTGAAGCATCCGAAATCTGGACCTCTGGAATCTTGAATCCGGACACTGAATCTGGTCTCTGAAATCTCGGCTCCGGAATCTGTCTGAAATCTGGAATCTGGAATCTATCTGGTCTGAAGTCTGGAATCTCGAATCTGGAATGATCGAGAAGTGAACAACCGTGAACTCGGAACCCTAAACTCAGAACCCAGAACCACCAACCCGGAACCCTTCCTCCTGCCGCCAGAATCATCTTGCCCGAACCCTGCCGCCGCACCGGCGTTTGAATGTGCGACAAACAAAACCCTCAACACTTTGCTCGTATTCACGGTAGTTATTAATGGAGGAGCGAGGATGACACCCAATGCCAGGTGAAGTTGCTGAAATAACTCTGATGACCGACAGCCTCGGGTTGCCTGACAGTTCTGCGAACAGCGCCGTGTCGTCAATCGCTTCGATGATTGAACTCGCGAAGGCGGGTGATGCAGCCGCGTTCGAACAGATAATCGACTGTTACCAGCGCAAAGTCCTCTCAACCTCCTGGCGTATGTTAGGCAATCAGGAAGACGCTCGCGACGCCGCCCAGGAAGTCTTCCTGCGAGTGTTCAAATATTTGCGCGGGTTCCGCGCCGACAAGGATTTTGCGGCATGGTTGTACAGGATCGTCATCAATGTATGCAACGATCAAATGCGAAAACGCGGCCGGCATGACCAGTTCACATCTTTTGAGACGGAACAGGAGCTAGGAAGCTTTGACGCTGTTGCCAGTGGCGAAGACGTCGAGGCTGCCGCGATACAGTCGCAGCAACAGACAATAATCACGCAGGCGCTCGCTACGCTTTCAAAAAAGGAGCGGGCAGCGATCGTGCTTCGCGACCTGGAAGGGCTTACTACCGAAGAAGTGGCGCGAATCCTGGGCTCGAGCCCGGCAACCGTGCGATCCCAAATCAGCTCGGCTCGCGTGAAGATCAAACTGTATCGGGACCGGGTGTTGATCCGAACGAGACGAGGTTAATAAGATGAAATGCAGGCGCGTTGAAAAACTGTTACCGCTCTACGTCGAGGGCGATGTAGAACCGCGTTTGGCCGGTCGCATCGCGTCACATCTCGATTGGTGTGGTCGCTGCAATTGGCTGGCTGACGAGTACAAGGAAAGCCAAAACTGGCTGCACTCTCGACAGGTTCCTGAATTCGACGAGACGCAACTGGGAGATTTGAAGCGGGAGGTGCTGATACAAGTTGGCGGCCTCAGGCCCTCGCTATTCGCGTCGCTAGTTCAACATTGGAGCCGCCGTCAGGTTCTTGCTCTATCCGGTGCGCTATTGATCGTGTTGGGAGTTCTGCTGTTCTACATTCAGCAATCCAATCGAAACGCAGCTCAGCCGGTATCGGAACTCGCAAAGGAGAACCCGGCTGAAGCTCCCGAGCGGCGTTTCGAGTCCGCCGGAGGGCCGCCGGCGAACAGGCGACTGGTCCCTCCTCGCGTACCGAAGCTGCATTCGTACCTCAAGCGGCGTAACGAGAATCACTCTATCGCGCGGCAGAACCTGGATCGGTCACACTATGCTCGTGCAGCTCAGGTCAGCTCTCGGGCGACGCAAACCAGCTACTCATTTGGCGATTCGCGAGACATGCTGCGAATCGAGATTCAAACCGGCGATCCGAACATACGAATAATCTGGTTCGCCCCGAAAGAGCCAGTCAAATCAAACCCTGCAACAGACTAGGAGGTCTCATGTTTTCGTTTAAAACTCGAATTGTTACAACCGCAGTATTAGTTTTTACGCTCGTCGTGATGACCGCATCCGGACAGCAGTCTCAACCGGCGGCTCAAACGCCCGCGCCAACACCGGTTCGCGTCCCGGACTACGTAGACTTCAGCGGATTTAAGGGAAAGGTATTCGACGTAAAGCATCGGGATCCTCGCTCGTTGGTCGATGCGTTGCGCCCGCTTGGAAGCGGCTTCAAGGGCGCTACTATTTCCTACAGCGATGAGTTCAAGACTCTAACCGTCCGTGATTTTCCGGAGAACATAGCTGCAATCGAAGACGCGCTGAAGCGGCTTGATATACCGCAGTCCGCGCAGCCGGATATCGAACTAAGAATGCACGTTCTGATAGCTTCGAACATCGAAGGCATCACGAATCAGTACGCGAGCGATCTGGCCGATGTCGTAAGACAAATGCAGGCTACGCTCGCCTATAAGAACTATTCAAACGTGGCGACAGTGGTGCAGAGGGTGAGGGCGGGGGCGCACAATATCGGCATAAACGGAACCGCCGAGGTATCCGCCAAGATTCTGGAAAAAGAACAACCGCTGACCGCCCAGTACGATTTCCGCGCGCAAAAAATGGCATTGGTCACCGATTCGGCGGGAGGTTATGTAGTGCAACTAACCGATACTGGGTTTAGCTTTCGAGGTAACAGCCCGCTAATGGGACAGGCCGACTTGCGGACTGACATCAGCCTCAGGAACGGCGAAAAAGTTGTTGTAGGAACGGCTACACTTGGCAACAAAGGGTTGATACTGGTGTTGTCGGCAAGAATCATCAAATAGGCTCACAAGTATCGCGGTTGAGCGAAAGCCGGGGGCCCAGATACCACCGGCTTCAGAGACAGTGGCGCTTCAGATTCAACCTACGAGATCAACCACGCTCCAGATACCACCCGCGTCTTTTTCTTGCAGATTCCCGTCTAACGATTTATCGTTCCCGGCGTCAGCGACTCAGGACCTCACGGAGGCCGCGGCCATATGAAAGACAAACTCGATGAGTTGGAAAGAGCACAACAGGGTTTGAGCGGAAATGCACCCTATGCGGTTTCTCAGCGGTACACGCTTTCGCAGCACATGGTGACCACCGCATTCACCATTGATGGCTTCCGGATAGTTCGTTCGCTGGGCGTGGTGCGAGGCATCACCGTGCGGTCCCGCTCGATCTTTGGAACCATCGGCGGCACTCTTCACACAATCGTCGGAGGCAATATCACAGCTTTCACAAGACTCTGTGAGGTGGCGCGCGCTGAAGCGTTCGAAATAATGGTCCAGCACGCGAGCGAGATCGGCGCCAACGCGGTCATCGGAATGCGTTACGACGCCAATGAGATCATGAACGGGGTCACCGAAGTTCTCGCCTACGGGACCGCGGTCGTACTAGAGCCCATTGAGTAGCTCTCGAATAAGCTCGTTCCAACCAGGCTCTCTTTCGAATTTCTCCCTGGAGGTAGTCAGTGAGTGCGTTGCGCCGTCTCTCTCTCGCGATATCTAGCTCAGCATTGATTGTCTCGTGCGTCTTGATTTCCGCCGCTCAGCAATTCAACCCGAACCTCTATCAGAACCTTCGCTGGCGATGCATAGGGCCGCACCGCGGCGGACGCACCGTCGGCGCGACTGGAGTGCCTGGCCAACCAAACGTGTTCTACATCGGCGTCAACAACGGCGGCGTATGGAAATCCAACGACTACGGTCATACGTGGAAGCCCATCTTTGACCAACAACCAACCGGCTCAATCGGCGCACTAGCAGTCGCGCCGTCGAATCCTGATGTCGTCTACGTCGGCAGCGGTGAAGGCTTGCAGCGGCCAGATCTTTCGACCGGAGACGGCATGTACAAATCGACGGACGCCGGAGCGACGTGGAAGCATCTCGGTCTGCGCGACGGCCAACAAATCGGCGCCATCATAGTCGATCCCCGCGATCCGAATCGTTTGTTCGTAGCGGTGCTTGGACATCCTTATGGCCCTAATGAAGAAAGAGGGGTGTTTCGCTCGAGCGACGGCGGCCAGACCTTTCAAAAGGGGCTCTACCTGGATGAGAACACCGGAGCTATCGCGCTAGCGTTTGATCCATCGAATCCGCAGACGATCTACGCTGATCTGTGGGCCGGTAGACAAGGCCCCTGGGAGAACGGCGCGTGGCAAGGACCGGGAAGCGGGCTGTTCAAATCGACTGACGGTGGCGACACCTGGCGCCGACTCACCAAAGGACTTCCGACTTTCGAGCAGGGACTCGGGCGGATCGGGTTCTGTATCGCCCCCAGTGATTCGAAGCGAATGTACGCGACCGTAGACGCTTCGCCTCAACTCGGCGGAATCTATCGGTCGGACGATGCGGGTGAGAGCTGGCGGCGCGTCAGCAACGACGCGCGACCCTGGGGACGCGGCAGCGACTTTGCCGAAATAAAGGCCGATCCAAAAAATCCCGATGTCGTCTACAGCGCTAACATCGTGACCTGGCGTTCAATGGACGGTGGACAGAACTGGGTTGCATTTCGCGGAGCACCCGGCGGCGATGATTATCACACGATCTGGATCAATCCCGATAATCCTCAGATAATCCTGCTGGCGGCAGATCAGGGGGCAATCATAACTGTGAATGGAGGCCAAACGTGGAGCTCCTGGTACAATCAGCCTACCGCGCAGTTTTATCACGTCATCACCGATAATCGTTTTCCTTATTGGGTGTATGGCGGCCAGCAAGAAAGCGGGTCGGTAGGAATCGCCAGTCGGGGCAACGATGGGCAGATTACATTTCGGGATTGGCGTCCGGTTGGCGTCGAAGAGTACGGCTACGTTGCGCCCGATCCGCTAAACCCAAACATCATCTACGGCGGTAAGATTACTCGGTTCGATTGGAACACCGGTCAGGTCCAAAACATCGCTCCCGAGGCCGTTCGCAGCGGAAAGTATCGCTTCCTTCGCACTGCTCCGGTCATTTTTTCGCCGGTCGATCCGCGCGTTCTCTACTTCGCAGGGAACGTCCTGTTCAAGACTACCAGCGGTGGAAATAGTTGGGACATCGTCAGCCCGGATCTTTCCCGCGAAGCTCCCGATGTTCCTGAAAGCATTGGCGTCTATCGCTCGCCGGAGATGGCGAAGCAGCCGCGACGAGGCGTCATCTACACCGTCGCCCCGGCTTACAAAAACGCCAATGTGATTTGGGCGGGCACTGACGACGGGTTGATTCACCTGACGCGCGACGCCGGTAAGAGCTGGACAAACGTGACGCCACCCGGAGTGACTTCGTGGAGCAAGATATCGATTATCGACGCCGGTCGCTTTGATGCTGACACAGCTTACGCGGCGGTTAATCGAATCAGGCTCGACGATCAACGCCCACACATCTATCGGACCCACGACGGCGGTAAAACCTGGAAGGAAATCGTGAGCGGGCTTGGCGATAGCGGACCGGTCAACGCGGTGCGAGAAGATCCGGTCCGCGCGGGGCTGCTGTTCTGCGGAACCGAGCGTGCGGTGTATGTCTCATTCAACGATGGAGACAACTGGCAACCCCTGCGCTTGAATATGCCCGCAAGTTCTATTCGCGACCTGGTGATCAAGGATGATGATCTAGTGGTTGGGACACACGGACGCTCTTTTTGGATTCTCGACGACATAACGCCGCTCAGGCAGATAAGCGAACAGGTTGCCGCAGCGCAAGCCTTCCTGTTCAAACCACAACTGGCTTATCGGGTGCGTTGGAATATGAACACCGACACGCCGCTGCCGCAGGAAGAACCCGCGGGTAAGAATCCCCCCGACGGCGCGATAATCAACTACTATTTGAAGTCTCCAGCGGATGGACCGGTGGCGCTGGAGATTCTTGATTCGTCTAACAGGGTCCTCCGGCGCTATTCGAGCGACGACAAGCCGTATGATATCGAAGCGATAGGAAAAGAGGTCAACATTCCAACCTATTGGATTCGACGGCCGAAGGTGTTATCGACGCAAGCTGGCATGCAGAGGTTTGTCTGGGATTTGCACTATGCGCCCCCCGACTGGTTGCCGCCTCAGTTTCCGATCGCCGCCATTTACGGCGACACCGAGCGGCATCCGCTTGGGCCCTGGGTATTGCCTGGGAGCTACAGTGTGAAGTTGACGGTGAACGGGCGCAGCTACACCCAGCCGCTGACAGTGAAGATGGACCCGCGAGTTAGTACGCCGGCCGAGGGCTTAGCTCAGCAGCACGCGATTGCGCTGCGATGCTACGAAGGGCTGAAACAAATTCGCGACGCGCTTGGCCAGGTGCGCAAGCTCAGATCTCAACTCAGGGACCTGCGCGGCCGGGCAGGTCAAGGCGCGCTCGCGGATTCGATCAACGCGCTTGAAAGAAAAGCAGCGGCGCTCGAAGGGGCGGGCAGCGGCTTTCGCGGCGCCGCATCGAGCGAGCCCAGTCTGTCAAGAATGAACGGCGAGTTACTGGGATTGATGGGGTTGGTCGAAGGTGCTGATGTGACGCCCACGACTCAGGCAGTAGCCGCGTCCCCGCAAGTTCAAGGTACCCTCGAGCAGGTGTTGTCGCGCTGGCGTGAGATAAGGGACAAGGAAGTTAAGTTAGTCAATGAGCAGCTAGCTAAAGCAGGCCTCCCGGCCCTCACGTACTGAAAAGATGCTATGCTATTCTCAAGGCTTCGGTTCCTGGCACCAGAGATCTCGGCTGCTGTGGATGCACGCGAGCAATCGACGCGCTCTCCCTCGATTCTGTAGTTACGCAGATCGCGCAAATCCTGAATGGCGGGTTCGGTCCCTAGGAGCTTCATTCAACTGAGAAGATCCTCTTTACTTCTTCGTGCGGGACGACGCGACCTTCGTCGGCTGCCTTGATGCCCAGCTCAATTCTCTTCTTTACGTACATCTCGTACATTTGGTCTATTCTATATTCCGAGAAGGGACCGTCGTGCCTACAGTAATCGACGGTGGTTACGATTCTTTCCATTCCAGAAACGGTCCGACGACTCCGCTTGATCGAGCGTTGATACCTGCACTATTAGAGCCTGCAAATGCTTACGCGCTTTGGAAGCGTCTAGTCATCGGACAGCCCAGCTGAACATCGCGCATCAAACGGTCATCTCGGTTTCGGGTATCTGACTTGTGGCCTCCCGGCGCTCCGCTGCCCTGCTCCGTTTACCGAAACCCTCGGCAATCAGCTTGAAGACTGTCCGCCGGTTTTGCCCGATCAACTTCATCCATTCCCACTTGCCCATCTGCGGAAAATAGATTCCACGAAAGCATAACCGGGCGATAAACATGTTTATTCGATAGCCGATGGACTGCTCTTCAATCGCATCCACGGCTCGCTCGATCGCTTCGGCACTGTACGAACTTGCCCAAGCGTGCTGGACCTCGGCATGAGTCTGCTCGATCGTCATCTTCAGCGGCGTGTGAGCCATCTTATAAGGCTGAAAATCCAGCCAGTGCTGCGGCCGCGTCAGCCTGCCTGCTGCTTCAAGCCGCTTGTACAAGGGAGTCGATGGGAAGGGTATGAGAGTGCCGAACACGGGCAGTCCCGGCGGCCAGCTCCGAATTTGCTCGAGCGTCCGGTCAGCCGCGCCCGGCGTGTCGTTGTCCAACCCAAAGATGAACGACGTGATCGCGTGAATGTTGCGCTGGGCCAGCCGTTTTAGCACCGGTCCATACTCATTCGGCTTGTTGAAGCTCTTGTTCGCAATTGCGAGGTTGGCGGTGTCTATTGACTCCATCCCGATGAATATCCATTTTCCGCCCGAAGCCGCGATAAGGTCGATTAGTTCTTCATCGCGCAACAGGTTGGCGCTGATCTGCGCAATCCAGGTGATCTCCGCGCCGGCGGCAATAATATCCCGAAGCAGCGACTTAGTGCGTTTGATGTTGATCGCGAAATTGTCATCGATGAAGAAGACTGCTATCTGGCCCTTCTCGTTGCGGCACCGCGCTTTCAAGCGCAGCAATTCGGCGACGACGCTTTCGTTTGAGCGAAACCGTATCGAGTCTCCGAAGAAACCGGTCACCGTGCAAAACTCACAGCCGTACGGACACCCCCGTCCGGATTCGACCGGGATTAGCCGGAAGCTTCCCCACCCGCCGAAGATACGTTTGAGCAGCGGCGAGGCGACTTTCGGGACCATATTGAATTGATCCAGGTCCATCGACTCCCATGGAATAATCGGATAATGATCGAGACTCGGTTTCTTATCGATGCCCGCTTCGTCAACCGGCAAGTAGATTTCCTTGAGCTGGCCTCGTGCGGCATCCTCGACAATCCTTGGCCAGGTCTCATCGGCTTCGCCTAGCGCAACCGCGTCAGCGTGTCGCGGCCCTCCGTTTCGTCCGAGAGCTTCGTCGGGAACTTCGGTCACGTGAGGTCCGCCCATCACAACCGGAACTCCTGCGGCCCGGATGGCATCAGCCATCCGGTAAGCCTTCTGTATCATTCTGGTCATCGCACCGATGCCTACAAGATCGATCTTCTGTTCGCGCACGAAGTCTGCGATGCCGTCTTCGTCGACGCGCTGCGCGTTTCCGTCGATCAGGACAACCTCGTGTTCTCGCGGGGTGAGGCTCTTGAGAAGAAACATCCAGAGGTGAGGCATAAAATTCCGAGTCACCCCGTTATCGGGATTAAAGAGCAGGATTCTCATCAAACTTCCTTTCGTTATCCGAGACGGCCTCGATGCGGTTGGCGGTTCCAGGATCGATCCGTGAGATCGGCGTGAAGTCAAACTTGCAGAGTCCAAGCCGCGCGGTGAATCAACCTATGATTGAAAAGAAAGCCGTTGACCGACGCCCGAAGCCTATCACGAAGAGCGGATTTGAGAAAGCGGATAATAGACCACCGCGTGTTGCAACGCAGTTGAGCGCCGGCCTGGCGAAAAAATGCTGGAGTAGTGGACAGTGAAGTCAACGGGCTGTCGCCAAACGAAAGCCCGTCGACCGGCAAATCACACAGGAAGTGGAAAGTGTCCTACTTCTTTTGCAATTCGGCGAGCGAGGCCAGAACCTCTTCGCTGTGCGGCATCGGTTTTACACCGATGAACACCTTCGCAATGTTACCTTTCGGATCGATGATAAAGGTGTTGCGGGCCGACAGCTTGTTGCCCTGGTATTCCATCACAGAGCCGTAAGCTTCTGAGACCTTCACGTCCGTGTCTGCCAGCAGCTTGAAGCTCAGGCCCTCTTTTGCGCAGAAGCTCTGATGCGAATCGGCGGTGTCCACGCTTACACCGAGGATCACGGCATGGGCCTTGTCATATGCGGCTTGATCTCGCTGGAAATTGCGAGCCTCAATCGTGCAGCCGGAAGTGAAGTCCTTGGGGTAGAAGTACAACACCACCCAACTGCCGCGATAGTCTTTAAGGCTGACCGTCTTGCCCTCATTGCTCTTCAACGTGAAGTCCGGGGCTGGCTTACCAACCTCCGGAGTGCTGAAGGCCATCGCCAATCCCGCCAGGCACAATAGAGTGATCAACCCAAGACTTCCAAACTTGATTCCTTTCATTTTCATCACCGTTCATCTCCTTCCGGTTGACTGGTCATTTCTTAATTCCAGACCAGCAACCTGTTGCGTAATCGTGTTACTTCGCCGCCGCTAGAGCAGCATCGTAATCCGGCTGACTCGCGATATCGCTTACGTACTCGGTATATTTCACCTTGTCATCCGGTCCGACTACAAAAACGGCCCGCGCATGCAGGTGGTCCAGGGGCCCGCCTTTGATCAGAACACCATACTTCTCCCCGAACGAGGCGTCACGATGATCGCTGGCGGTCACGATCTTGTCTACGCCGGTCGCCGCGCACCACCGCTTCATAGCGAACGGCAGGTCCATACTTATGCAGGCGATCTCAACGCCGGGAATCTTCGAGGCTTCCTCATTAAAACGTTTTGTCTCGGTGTCGCAAACCGGAGTATCCAGCGACGGAACCGTCAAAATGACCCGGGTCTTACCAGCCGATGAGCCGAGTGAGTACTCGCTCATATCGCTCTTCTGGATTTTGAAATCGGGTGCGGTATCACCGACTTTTACTTCGCTGCCGGTTAGTGAAACCGGGTTTCCTTTGAAAGTGACATTAGCCATTAAGGTTCTCCTATGATTTTAAGGTTTCTATTGCTGACTCAAAGTAAATATATAGCCTAAAGGTTGCGCCGCGCGTGATCAAGTTGCATGCCGGTTTTTTTGTAACATCTTTGGATGCGTCGTATCTTCGCATTCAGAATCGTCCTCTCGTGGTCGGGGCTTTGGCTTCCCAGGTCCAGGTTGTCGACCCGACTGCTTCGCGTCACTCACGCGCAAACTGCCGAAGCGTCTACGATGCAACTTCGCACATGCACTCTAATTCCAACACGTTGCTTGGAGCCGCGTGCGAAGTTGTGTAAGCTTTGCCCATGCAGCCCGCTTCAAAATTTACGGTTGGCCTCGTACAGATGGCGGCTTCAGTCGATGCGGAAGACAACCTGCAACGAGCGGTTTCATTTGTCGAGCAAGCGGCGAGACAGGGTGCCAGGGTGGTGTGCTTGCCCGAATTGTTTCGCTCTCAGTATTTCTGCCAGCGCGAGGACCCTGCTCTGTTCGATCTGGCGGAAAACATACCCGGCCCGTCGACTGAGGCTCTTGGCCGGGCCGCTCGTGAGATGAAAGTTACGGTCATCGCTCCGCTGTTTGAGCGGCGCGCCGCCGGGCTGTATCACAACAGCGCCGCGGTAATCGACGCCGAAGGCATTGTTGCCGGGGTCTATCGGAAGATGCACATACCCGATGATCCCGCCTACTATGAAAAGTTCTATTTCACGCCCGGTGATCTTGGGTTTCGCGCCTTTGACACCGAGGTCGGAAAAATCGGCACCTTGATTTGCTGGGACCAGTGGTATCCGGAGGGGGCGAGGCTTACCGCACTGCGAGGCGCAAATATAGTGTTCTATCCGACGGCGATAGGCTGGCACCCACACGAGAAGGAAGCTTACGGCGCGGCGCAGCGAGATGCCTGGCGCACTATTCAGCGCGCGCACGGCATAGCAAATGGAATATATGTTGCCGCGGTGAATCGAGTCGGTCACGAAAAGCCGGCCGACGGCGGCGCGGGCATTGAGTTCTGGGGCTCGTCATTTCTGTGCGATCCATTTGGGGTCGTGATTGCAGAGGGTGCGGCGGATCGCGAAGAGGTGCTGATCGGCGAAGTGGATTTGAATCGCATCGAAGAAGTGCGGCGTAACTGGCCCTTCCTGCGTGACCGCCGCATAGATGCTTATGCTGGAATCGACCAGCGTTTCCTCGACTAATGGACAAAAGCAACGCCGGTTGAACAGCCCAATCCTGTATTCGACATGCATTGACCTAATGATCCCGCACGCCTAATGGCTCAACCATCTGACCCCAAATCAATCCTCCAAAGCGACGCTCTCTCGCCAAACTCCAAACCCTTTCGCATGCCCGCGGAGTGGGAGCCTCACCAAGCGACCTGGATCGGGTGGCCCCACAATAAGACTGACTGGCCGGGGAAATTCACAGCCATACCATGGGTCTACGGCGAGATAGTAAGAAAGCTTGCGCCGGGCGAGATCGTCCGCATCATCGTGAACTCCAAAGAACACGAAGCCGTCGCCCGGCGAGGGCTCTCCAGAGCCGGTGTAGACCTCTCGGAAGTCCAATTCTTTCGTTTCCCTACCAATCGAGGATGGACTCGCGACTTCGGTCCCATCTTCGTAGAAAGTGACGACCGTCAAGAGAATGCGATTGTTCGCTTTCGGTTCAACGCGTGGGCGAAGTATCGCGATTGGCAAAAGGATGATCGGGTGCCGGAGCGCGCAGCGAAGTCGCTGGGAGTGCCGATTATTGATGTGCGTTTTCGCGGGCGCGGTGTTGTCCTTGAAGGCGGTTCTATCGACGTCAACGGCTGCGGAACATTGATTACCACAGAAGAGTGTCTGCTTGATCAGAAAACGCAGCCGCGAAACCCTGGACTGTCACGGGACGATCTCGAGTCGGTGCTTAATTGCAGTCTTGGGGCAACAAACGTCTTGTGGCTGGGACGTGGAATCGAGGGCGACGACACTCACGGCCACGTGGATGACATCTGCCGCTTCGTCAACGCGCGCACCGTAGTCGCCTGCCGGGAAATGAACCCGAATGACTATAATCACGGCGTGCTTGAAGAGAATCTGGAGCGTCTAAAATCGATGCGGCTTGAAGATGGTTCAAGGATCGAAGTGGTTCCGATTCCGATGCCGGCTCCTCTAACCTTCGATGGTCGGCGGCTCCCGGCTAGTTACGCTAATTTCTACATTTCGAATGACGCGGTGTTGTTGCCGACTTTTAACGATCCCAACGATCGAGTTGCGGCGGGCATCTTGAGCGAACTGATAACCGATCGCCCGATTGTCGGGATTCACGCGGTCGACCTGGTGTGGGGACTCGGGACGCTGCACTGTCTTACCCAGCAGCAGCCGGAAACATGATTCCAGGACAGCGAGATAATTTCGTTCTGATTGCGACAAGTGAGCAATCTGACTTGAAGCCAAACCATTTTAAGGAGGCTTTTGGTGAGACTCCTTCCCAATACCGGTCGAGACACCTGCGTTAATTCTTGCCAACGATCACCTCAACCGGGGAAATCGTAAGACCGGGTAACAGAATAGTAATATTGGCAACCCTTTTTTTGTTGCGTCAGACAATGTATTGCAAGATACTATCCAAGTTCTGTCCCGAAGAACTCTGACCGGCGGTCGCCCATCTCGACCACCGATTGCGTTTGACCTTCCAATGCAGAAAGGAGTTCTCGATGCGCAACCAATCGCGATTTGAAATGGCAAGCTGGATCGTCAGGCGAAGGACCTTGTTCTTCGTTGTGATCATTGGGATGCTTTCACCGACGTTCTTCACCTTACAGAGCTTCGGGTCGGTCTCCCTGGGCTCTACATCCGCGTACCCATCCCCCGTAAAGACAATCTTGAAGCAACCGCGGCTGGCCGAGCTTCCGTGCAAGGGCAAAGTCAGCACCGGGTTCAAATATGAGTTTATCCATGGCAGTACACCGCTCATTCCGGCTCCACGGATAGTCCGCACCAGCGCACGCAGGATACAAGGGGGCGGCGGGGAGTTTGGGTGTGATGCCGGAGACTACACCTGTTCCGGGAATACTTGCTATCACCAGTGTCTGATGTGCGTGAATGGGACCTGGACCCCGCTAGGCAACTGTTGCATAAAATGCTGCAACAGCGCCGGCGATTGTGTAACCGAGCCTTGCTGTACTAGCCGGTAGATGAGCACAGGCACGCGTTACGGTTGATTGAGTTAAAGTGGTTCGCGTTTGCTGATTGAGCAGGCGGCCGAACTTGGCTGGCTGCCAGCTGTTTTTTGTGCCCTGTTGGATATGAAGCGCAAAGATATATCGATTTGGCGATACCGGTGGCTGGCATTAGCGGTGAATCCCTTCTTCTGTTGGATTGCATTCGCTGGCGCCGTTGGCAACTGCATTGTCTTGCTCGAACCTCGCAGTGAAACATCGCCTTACGAGCAAGCACCACGTACGGATCACTCCAAGAATACTCAGACCAACTCGAAGCCTTCGACAGAGTCCGATGGGGAAAGAGCAAAGTCAAAGACACAAGCACAAGGGCCTGCAACAAGTTCAAAGTCAACCTTTGGTCCCAAAAAGTCAGCGGACGCTTCATCCAACGGGGAAAAGAAGCGACAGGCTTTGCTCCTCCTTGAAAATGTCCTGTTGGGAACCGAAAAGATAAATCCGATCGAATACCAGATTCTGACACAGGTCGAAGCGGCAAATGTGTTGTGGCAATTCGACAAGCAACAGGCGGTTTCGATCCTTAAGAGCGCTGTCAAGGCGATGCGGCGGATTCTGGAAGAAAAGAATATTACAACTGAAGTGAACTCCTATCGCCGTACCAAAGAGCAGATGTTGTGGTTTTTGGCCATCCGAAAGATCGCCGCTTTAGATCCGAAGCTGGTGGGCGAACTATTGTTGCCCGAATCCGACAAAGCAGAAAACACAAACGATGCCCCCAGAATAAAGGGTGTGTGGACCGAGGAAGCACGAGCGATGCTAAGCATTGCCTCAGAGATGATCGAAAGGGATCCAAAACTGGCTGCGCGGACCGCCGAGCAGACGCTCCCGTTGGGGCTTGCGAGTTATTTGGAATTCCTTCGGAGCCTGGCCCGAAGGGACAATGCTGAGGCGGAACGACTTGCGATCGTGATCATAGATCGCTTCAGAAACATCTCGGTCACCCCGTTAGAACTTCGAAACCTGATGGTGTTTGTTTTCGCTCCCGAGCGGACTTCCCGACTCAGGAACTACTTTAGTCAAGCGCTCGCTGCGCGTCTACGCATGGAGTTTCGCGCCGATGCAACCGCGGACGATTTAGCTGACGCGCTTGGTGTGGCAAACGTAATGGCTCGCGAGGCGGGACGTGAGTCGCCATATTGGAAGCAAGAGTTTGACAGCATCAGCCTGAGAATCGCGACCCTGTTCAAAGAGAGGTCCCTGGCTTTTCCGATCCCGCCTGAAAGGATCGCGATGGATATGGGCTCATTGAACGCAGCTAGTTCCGGCAACACGCAGGAAACTCGCGATTCGCTCTCGCGGGTCGCTACGATGAGCGACCCGAAGGCAAGGAATCGGGAATACCAGAAACTCGCCGTCAACGCCGCCCTCTCTGCAGATAGGATTCTCGCCGAAGAGATCATGTCCAAGATAAGCAATGACGATATGCGGCTGGAAACGGCCACGATGATATATAGTCCCCTGATCAGGGCGGCGATCAACGACGGAGCTTGGAACTCAGCTCAGCAGTTGGCGGCGCTAATTCCGGATCCCCTCGCGCGCACACTGGTATTTGCCCGGATAACTCAGGAGATGGCAAAGGGCGGCCAGGACAAGTCCGCTGTTTTAGACGCCTACAGCCTGGCTTTGCACAAGCTGTATCGCGATGATCCTACTGACCGGGTTGCCAAAGCTTTTCTCTTGATAGCGAAACCGTTGTTGGAGCTGGATCGTGACCGTGGAATTGACGCAATACGATCATCCGCACAGACGGTCAGCAAGATCTCCAGTGCCGAACAGCCACTTCAAGAATCCGCGATCGGAAGCGCAGCTTCAACGTGGTTACGCTACTCCGATCGCGCATTGTCGGCTGATGAAGTTTTGAACCTTCCTGAGCTTGTGACAACCACTTTCTCTGAAATCGCGGGCCGCGACGCTGAGAACGCTCGCGATATCGCTTCGTGGGTCAATCACCGGGGCATGTACTCACTCGCACAACTTGCGATCATCAAGGTCCTTCTAAAAGAAGCGAACCAGCCTACTGGAGACAAGAAACCCATCCGCAATTGATCGGACAGATTTCAAGCATCCTATCGAAGTCTCTTGTTAAGAATCGGCCCCTTCACTCGATTTATTGCCATCGCTTCCTGTTCAACCGTCGTTCGCTTCCCGTATGATAGCCCTCGCGAACCAGCCCGGAGCACCGTTGGTTTACACTACAGCGAAGTGTGCCGACGCAGCAGACAAAACGCCCGGACAAGAGCTCAATGAGGCTCGGATAACACGACCCGAAACGGGAGATCGGAGCGACGCGGATGTCCTCTAACCAGAGCGTGGTAGCAGAGCTATTGGAACTGATCAAACAAATAAATGATGCTTGGGTGCACGGCCGCCTGGAGCAACTTGCATCTCTCTTCAACGAAGAGATCGTAATGGTGCACCCCGATTTCATCCAACGCACCGAAGGCAGAGCAGCTTGCGTGGCCAGCTATGAAGACTTCTGCAAACAGGCAACGGTTCGCGATTTCAAGATAAACAATCCGGGGATAGATGTTTTCGGCAACACCGCGATCGCGACTTATTCATACGAGATCGAATATGAGATGGGCGGTGAGCGCTTCAACGACGCCGGACGCGATGTGTTTGTTTTAGTGCGCGACAACGACCGATGGCAAGCAGTCTGGCGAACGATGATTATCTCTCAACCCGAAAGCGTTAACTAATACGCGGACGCTTGGTGTTACCGAGCATTCGTGCCGGACTGCTCCGACAACAGCGCCGCGCTCACGCAAGTATCGCAACCACTTCCTTCTGAGGCTCCCCGCCGGTCACCCGCGCTTCCCTCTCGCCGACGTACACGTCGATCTCGCTGCGCACGCCGAATTTGCCTTCCAGATAGATTCCCGGCTCGATCGAGAAGCAGGTACGTGGGATTAACACCCGCTCGTCCTTGGTCTCCAGGTTGTCGATATTGGCTCCGTTGCCGTGGACTTCGGTGTGAATGTTGTGACCGGTGCGATGAATAAAGTATTCGCCGTAGCCCGCTTTTTGAATCACCGCCCGGCAGACGTCATCGACCTGCCAGCCATAAATAGTGCGCCCGGCGCCAAACGCGTCCCTTACAAAGTTTGTAGCAGCGTCGCGTGCATCCCGCACGACGTTGAAGACCCTGGTTACCTCGTCCGGCACTTTGTCGCCAACAAACGAAGTCCAGGTGATGTCGGCGTAGACCGAATTAGGGCGATCCATTTTCGCCCACAGGTCTATTAACACGAAGTCGCCCTTGTTGATCGGCGAGTGATGCTCCTGAGTCGGTCCGTAATGAGGCATCGCGCTGTTCGCGTTCACCGCGACTATCGGGGGGTCCTTGCTGAACATGCCACGATCGCTGAAGCAGTTCAGTATGTATTGTTGAATATCGTATTCGCTGGTGGGTGTTCCGGCTTTCATGCGCTTGCCGATCTCGGCGAAGGCGCTGTTAACGCTTTCATATAGTCCGCGAGCTGCCTCGTCATGCATAGCCAATTGCTCATCGCCCCAAGCCGATTCGAATCGCTGAACAAGATCGGCAGAGGAAACGATGTCGACGCCAAACGAGCGAATCAACTCAACCGTTCCGGCGTCAACCCTCGAGAGGTAAGGGATCGCGGCGCCCGGCGAATACTGCATGGCCACTCGCGGGCGCGGAGATGAAGCCGTGAGTGTATCTTTCAAATGACTGTGAAGCTGCTGCCACGGGAGATAGATCAGCTTCTTGCCCGGCAAATGGTCGATTACATCGCGCTCGATTGAATGGACGATCCTCGTGGGCTCGCCGGAAGGCGGGATGAAGTAGAACCACCGGCGCGTTGCGATGTGTCCTCCCTCGACCATCCCGAGTATATTTGCCGCGATAGGATCACTTCCGCGAAAGCTGTAAAACAACCAGCCATCCAGGTTCGCTTCTTTGAGGGCTTGCTGAATTGCTTCTATCAAAGTTGCCTCCAATACATCGATTGATTTGTGTTGCAACGCGTCACGAGTTCTCATTCTACAATCTGCAATCGCGGGCCTCAACCTAGCAGACATTCTCGAAGCAACAACCGAGTTCCTGCATCCGCG
>JBASRM010000757.1:0-8428 GCA_049273835.1 Blastocatellia bacterium
AGGGCTTGACGGGGAATAGTTTTGGTACTTGGAGAAAAGGAATTTGGAACGATTTGAATGTAGCAGCTCGCGCTACAGTCGCACCCGTTGAGTTTAACAACATCAGAGTGCAGGACTCGTAACTCAACCAGGCTTCGAATAGAACTCACCTTCTCAACATTCTGTGCAGCGTGATGCGGTGGATGCCTAAACGGGAAGCGGCTTCAGTCAGGTTACCGTTGGTCTGCTCGACTGCGCGCTCGGCGAACAACCGTTCCTGCTCTGCGAGCAACCGTCTCATCTCTTTCTTGCGCCGCTTCAATTCGCCCAGGTCTTCGGGCGTGGTATAAAGCGCGTGGTAGATCGGGTCTTTCTCGAGGCTCACGCGCTGCGCTCGCGTTTCGAGCACCTCCGGCGGCAAGGCGGAGGCATGAATCGTATCGCCTTCGGCAAGAGCAACCAGGCAATGAACCATGTTCTCCAGCTCGCGCACGTTTCCTGGAAAGCCGTACTGCTTCATGCATTCATAGACGTCGCGGTCTGCGCGCACTCGTCGCCCATAAATCGAGGAAAGCCTGTCCAGAAAGAGATCAATCAGCAATGGAATGTCTTCTTTGCGCTCGCGAAGCGCAGGCACGCGGACCGGGATAACGTTCAGCCGGTAATAGAGAGCTTCCTGAAACCTTCCCTCCTTCATCATCGCTTTCAAGTCCTTGCTGGTGGCCGCTACGATCCGCGCATCGACCTTGACAACCTCCTTGCCGCCCAGCCGGCTGAACTCGTTTGATTGCAGGAAGCGAAGCAGCTTGGCCTGAAGCGGATAAGCTAGCTCGCTGACTTCATCCAAAAACACAGTGCCGCCCTTGCCTTGCTCGATGCGACCAATGCGCCGTTCCGTGGCTCCCGTAAAAGCGCCCCGCTCATAGCCAAAAAGCTCTGACTCGAGCAGGGTTTCAGGAATGGCCGCACAGTTTATCGCGACGAAAGGGCGGTCGCGTCGAAAGCTTTCGAAATGAAGCGCGCGGGCTATCAGCTCTTTCCCAGTGCCGCTTTCACCTTCAATCAGCACTGTCGCCGGAGAATCGGCTATCCGATTAATCACTTCAAGCACTGCCAGAATCTTCGGATCCCTACCGGCTATTTCTTTGGAAGCTTTGCCGACGTCAAAGAAAGTGCGACTATCGGATTCAAACGCAAAAGGCATCAGCCTCGCGTGGCGCAGGTAAGAGAGAGCAAAACAGCCCACGTTTTCAAGCAGGCGCGGAACATCCGCGTCAAACAGACTCGGACGGATGTTGTTTTCCAGGTAGAGCGCGCCAACCGTCCGCTCATTGACTTTAAGTGGAGCGGCAACGATAGACTTGAGTTGAAACTTTATGACACTCGTTTCATTCGAGTACGCCGGATCGCTCATGGCATCTTCAAGCAGCAGCGACTTGCCGGTTCTGAAGACTTCAGCAAGCATCGTGCGACTGAAGTTGTATTCCTCGAGCGACAGATTTCGGGTCTGGAAATTGCGCGCGGCAATCACGTCGGCTTCTGTTGATTCTGGAATGTAAAAGAGGATGAAGCCCCGCTCAGCGCCTGTCACTCGAATCAACTGATCGAGCACGGCTTCACAAAACAAGCTCGATGATGACGATGAGGATTGTAGAAGTGCGATTATCACCTGCCCGGCGCGGCCATCGACATTTGCGCCGGCCAGATCATCAGCTTCGCGCCCGATCTTGGCGAGATAGTCCAGCCGGGCCATCCCTACAAGCAGGTCGAGCCGCTGTTGAAGGTCTTTCACCTGGCCAAACAGGCGCTGCAATCGCCGGTCAGCGGTGTCGCCCTGCAACACTCGGATTGATTCGATGATGTGGGAGACCGTCTCTCGATACGCCTGTTGCTCTTTCTCAAGCAGCGCTGCGCATGCCTCGGACAGCCTGCCGATTCGATCAGCCTTTGCCTTCATCAATCACCCTCAGTTCAAGAGCTTCGAGGCTCGCGCGTTCTACGCAGCTTCGCTTGACAATTGATATCTAATCCACTCGGTATCCCCAGAGCGTGCGGGAGCGCTTGTAGATGCGAACAAAGCTGTCCTGCCCGCCGCAGGCAAGGCGCTGTCCATCAGGGGAGATTGCAAGCGACGTTACGGATGCGTTCTGCTGTCCAATGTATGTTTTGAGCTTGCGCCGCTCGACGTCCCACAGCGCTATTGTACGGTCATCGCCGGATGATACAACCTCACTTCCATCCGGCGAAAAGGCCAGAGCGAGGACTATGGATTGATGCTTGCCAAGGAGTCCCATCTGCCTCAACGGCATGGTTTGCCAAAGCCGCACTTCTCCGCCGATACTACCGGTAACGAACGAACTGCTGTCCGGCGAAAAAGCGACCTTTCCGAGTCGCGTATCAGGAATCTCCTCTTCCGCTGCCAGGTGCCAGTCCTGGGTATCCAAAATGTAAACCTTGCCACTGAAACTCGCCCTCAGAAGCCATCGGCCATCGGGCGAAAATGCCATAGCATTGAATGACAAATCAGAATCAACCAATTCCCGGTCGAAATCGGCTACTTTCTGGCCGTCGGCAAACTTGTAAACCGCCCGGTTGGTTGCGATCCATCGAAAGTCCGGCGATACCGCGAACACCCACTCCCCTTCCCGCGGATCAGTATTGAAAACTATCCGAGACCGTAGGCTCGCTATATCCGATAGAAGAACCTGAACATTGCTCACGTCGATTAATGACTTTTCATCCTCAGAAAAATTGATATTGATTATGCCCTCGCCATATTTGACTGAGGTAAATTCATTGAGTGTGAACGTGGCTTTCTTCTTCCCTGTTTCCGCGTCCCATAGGATCAACGATTGATCTTTGCCGGCGGAAGCCAGGCGCTTGCCGTCAGGCGAGAACCGCAGAGCCATTACGGTGTCGCTATGCTCATTGAAATTGGCGAAACGCCTGCGCTCAGTTATGTCCCACAGCAGAATTGCCCCATCGCCGTGAGTCGAAACAAGCCATCGCCCGTCGCGCGAGAAGGCCAGGCTCCAAACATTGTCGGTGTGCTCAAAGCGCGCGAGGATTGTCTGCGTTTCCACGTCCCAAAGCGCAATATCTTCGGACCCTGTCGCAACCATTCTTCCATCAGGAGAAAAGGCTACATCGCGAGCGAAATACCGGTGAGCATCTTTAACGGCAATAAGCTCCGGCTTGACCCCTTTTCCCCAGTCGCTTGCTTTGTAAAAACAGGCCTTGGTGCCGGATTGTAGCCCAACGATGTGAGACCCGTCGTTCGATATTGCCGCCCTGGCGACGTAATGCTCGCGATCAATCCCATCGGTTACTTGTTTACCTGTGGCCAGGTCCCAGGCGCTGAGCGATTCTCCAATGATGAATTTGCTGCCGTCAGGCGAAAACAGAAAAGATGGTGCGCCTGTCGGCGTAGGCAGCACTCGGAGTTGTGTCCAGCGGCCTGCCTCCCAGATTATTGTGCGATTGCCCCCGCTTGATGATGTAAGCAAATACTTTCCATCAGGCGAGAAGCTGATGGTTGAAGGTTTATGACCATGCCCGCCCAATACAGCGACTTTTGCAAACTGTATCGCATCCCAGACTATTACTGTGTCATGCTCGCCTACCGAAGCGATCCATTTTCCATCGGGCGAATAGGCCAGGGCGGTTCCGTTGGGCAGATAACCCGACGCCATCAGATCCATCGAGCAATAATCGAGAGTGGCGATGCGCTCTCGACTCGCAAAATTCCAGATTATGATTTTGCCATCCTCGCCGGAAGTAACCAGCCTGTTGCCATCGGGTGAAAAGACCGCCCGCCGCACCGCTGCCGAGTGCCCATCGCTCAGGCGAACACCTTTCCATTCGTCGCGCACTGAAAGCGCCCCTGCCACAAGAGCGGACGCAATTGCGAGCAGCACCGCTGCCGCGCCTACTCTCACAACGCCTGATCGCAAGCTCTTTTTGATGAACTGGCGCTCACGCTCTCCTCGCTCGATGTCCGAGTATCGGCGAATAAACCAGAGCCTGGTAATCGGTATGCGGGTGCGCTTGTCAATCGAGTAGTCGGATAAGTACTGCCTCAGCAACCGATTCGCGCGCTGAGTTGCGTCCATCACGCTGCCGGTGATCTGATTGATCTTCTCGATCAGATACTCGTGCATTAACTCGTAACGCCACGGGTTCTGGTCTTGAATCTCGCGAATCAACCGTGACTTCACGAATATTCTAAGAAGCCGATCTACGCTAGCCGCGCTGCGTTGTGTCCGCCTGGCAATCTCGTCCAGAGGCAAAGTCACCCGTGTATTCTCGTCTGATATCAGGCTGCGCAACAGCAGTCGTGCTCCATCGGCGTCACCCGATGCCTGGATGACATCCTCGAGAAAGCTGTGCACCAAACGTTCTTTACCGCCGGCTCGCCGATAAGCTTGAAGCGTGTAGATACGCTTGCTCTGCAATTGATCACCGACTATTTGCATTTCAGAAGGCGAGACCACATCGCCGTTCGTCAGATCGCGAGCGACGTAACGGCTAAGCCCCTCTTCGAATGGCAGGCTGGCCCGGTGAGCTGATTTCTCGATTATCTCAATCGCTTGTTCCTGGTCGAAATTGCGCAGGTGATAGATACGCGAACTGATGAGCGGCTCGGCAACGCGTCCGCCGAGTTCAGAGCTGATGAGGTAAAGGAAGTCACTCCGCATCGAGACAAGAAACCTCACCGGAAGTTCGCTATCGTCACAACACGCCGCGATGAACGAAAGAAACGGCTCCCGCTGTTCTCTTGATTTGTGGCTGATGAAGAACTCTTCGAACTGATCGCAGACGATGACAATTGTTGCGCCGAGTTCTCGCGCCGCTCGCGTTAAATATTCGTTGGGAGCTTCGCCCTGGATAGAGTTCACCTGGCTGCGTTTGCGGCATTCTTCCAGGGCAGCCGCAAGAGGGTCTATGTACGGGCGGCAGTAGACGGGCACATAACCTTCCTCCCATAGCTTCGGCAGCAGCCCAGCTCTGAGCAACGACGTCTTGCCGCAACCCGACTCCCCGAACAGCACGCCGAACCGAGAATCACTATGGCGAATCATTTCAAACAGCGCTACCGCGTCCGTCTCTCTTCCGTAGAATCGATCGCGATCGGCTTCTTGAAACGGCAACAACCCTCGAAACGCCGCCCCACTCGGCATTGGGTGGTAAGCGCGTGGTGCCGTTTTCCGCGCTGCGGCATAACCCAGCGCGAACACCGCACCGAGGACGATCAGCGTTGCCGATTTCGCCCACTCGCGGTGGCCTGGCTCTCCACTGATTACGTTAAAGACCGCAGCCGCGGCCGCCAACACGCATCCCGCCAACAACAATCTCCGATAGCGCCAAGCGACCCTCCGTAGAGACTCGGCTCGATTGCGCTCCGCAGATGTCGCATCCGAAAGCGAGCTTGCCGGCACCGTGTCGGTGACAAACGATGTCAACCTACCGGCTCTATTCTCAAGCTGATGTTTTAACGCGCGCAGATCCGATAGCAAGTCCGCGGCAGAAGCGTACCGCTCGTCGCGCCCCTTAGCGAGCGCTCTTCTAACTATGCTCTCCAGTTCAAGCGGCGCCTCGTCGCAAACAGAACTTAACGATGGTGGCACATCATTCAAAACTGAGCGAAGGACGTCAAGCGGTGTGCAGCCGCTGAAAGGTGATCTTGCGGTCAGCATCTCATACAAAACCACGCCTACAGAGAAAATGTCGGTGCGTTCATCGAGCGTCTCGCCCCGAATCTGCTCGGGCGACATATAGCCGGGCGTGCCGGAGATCATCGTGCTGGATTGGAGGCTTCCGGACTCCCTCACACTTCCGGTCCCATCACGCCGCGGTCGTTTCCCATTTTCTTCGAACGACGGGACTTCCGCGGCTGCGGCTGCAATCCTGGCTAATCCGAAATCCAAGACCTTCGCCCGTCCTTCAGCCGTGAGCATTATGTTCGCGCTTTTGATATCGCAATGAATCAGTCCGCGAGCGTGCGCGGCGGTAAGCGCGTCAGCTACTTGCATGGCTAGCTCGAGCGAGGCGTTCAAACTTAGAGGCCCGCGCTTGATTCTCGACTTCACGGTTTCGCCTTCGACGCATTCCATAACAATGTATGACTGGCCGCCGGCTTCAATCACTTCGTAAACCGTGGCGATGTTAGGATGTGCGAGGGCCGCGGCCTTTTGAGCTTCGCTATGAAACTGCTTTTTCGCTTCGTCATCCCGAGAGAGATCGGGCGCAAGGACCTTGATGGCAACTGACCGTTTGAGTCTGAGGTCTTGGGCTTTCCAGACGTGTCCCGCCCCTCCGGAACCGAGAGGTTCAAGGATCTGATAGTGCGAGATCGTCTGATGCACCTGCCACCTCTGGAGCCATCCTAAGCAACTCGACCCCCGAGCGTGGGCGCGCCAAACCAAGGTGCGAGGCTTATGCGCGCAAGGCTATCCCCCCTTATCCTCCCGGTCAAGGCTGAGGAAACTTCGGCTTCCGAAACCGTAGCTCCAGCTCGTAAGCGATTGTGACCCCATACTCGAGACCGAGGGGAGCCAGACTGTTGAATTGTTAATAAGAAGCTCACGCGCGCGTTGTAAGTATGAGATTGGCGCACCTTCGGGCAAGCGCGCGCACGTATGGACTTATATCAACCGTATGCAAGAGAAGCGTCGAACTTATGACCAAAAATCTCGTTCTAGTAGCTTGGGAAATACCACAATCGAAAACGGGTAGCGGTTTTATCGTATGAAATTCTTTGAATCTGTCTCCTTGGCTCTCAGCGCGATTCTCGCGCACAAGCTGCGTTCATTTCTAACACTGCTCGGGATCATCTTCGGCGTTGCAACGGTCATCGTCGTCGTCTCTCTGATCGAAGGATTCAACAAATATTTCAACGACAAGATAGCCGACATGGGGTCGAATGCCTTCGTCGTAAACAAGATGGGCATCATCACCAGCTTGCAGGAGTGGATCGACAGGAGCAAGAAGAACAAAGACATCAAGCTCGACGACCTGCAGGCGATCAAAGAGCACAAGACATACGTAAAAGATGCGGCGGCAACGATGCGCAGGCGCGGAAGCGTCAAGCGCGACACGCGGCTTCTCGAAGACATTGAACTGCTGGGCGTGAGCGCGAACATGGTCGATATCGATTCGATCAAGGTCGAATACGGCCGATACATTTCTCCAACTGAGGAGGAACACTCAAGCTACACCTGCTTTATCGGTAACGGTATCGCCAACGAGCTGTTCCCCGGGGTCGATCCGCTCGAAAAGGAACTCAAGATTGAGGGCTTGCCATTCCGTATCGTGGGAATTGCGCAAGAGATTGGAACCGTGTTCGGGAACCCGCGAGATAACTTCGTGATCATGCCGATCTCGACCTATCAGAATATCTACGGTTCACGCGGCTCGATCGGAATCAGGGTACAGGCGATTGGACCGGAAGCAATCGAAAGAGCACAGGACGAAGTAAGGGTCATCCTTCGAGCCAGGAGGCACTTGAGCTACAACGATCCGGACAACTTTGGAATCGTCACCTCGGATGCGCTGAACAATCTTCGCGAGCAGATCTTCGGTACGATTTCTATCGTCGCTATAGGAGTAACTTCGATCTCGCTTATCGTCGGCGGCATCGTGATTATGAACATCATGCTTGTTTCGGTAACCGAACGTACGCGTGAGATAGGAATTCGCAAATCGCTCGGCGCCAGACGGACGGATATCGTCCGCCAGTTCCTTTCCGAATCCACAGTGCTTTCGCTATTGGGCGGGTGCATTGGCGTGGCCATCGCATGGGGTCTCGGCAAGCTGGCCACAGTGTTTTTCTCGCTTCCGACCGCCTTGCCGATCTTGTGGACGATAATTGCGTTGACCGTGTCGGCGAGCATCGGTTTGTTTTTTGGGATCTATCCAGCATGGAAGGCCGCCAAGCTCGATCCGATCGAAGCACTCAGGGCTGATTGACATTTATATGAGCAAACAAGATACGAGTGAAAGCTTCTGGATGGCGCTTTCGACCCTGCGAGCGCACAAGTTCCGATCCTTCCTGACGGTGCTCGGCGTTGTTATCGGCACCGTCACGGTAATGGTCATCGCTTCGTTCATTTCGGGACTTGATCAGAAGTTCAAGCAGGACATCGAGGCCTTTGGGACCAACACCGTGTTCGTTTACAAGTTCGATCCGGGCATTCACACCGGCAGGCTTACACCGGAAGAGCGAATGCGAAAACCGATAAGCTACGAAGACGCGATTGCGATCAAGGAACAGTGTCCTTCGGTCAACTATGTTGCTCCCTTTCTCAGCCCTGACGACGTATTGAAGGTCCGATATTTGGACCAGGAGCTGTACATCACTCAGGTTCAGGGAACGACGACCGACTACGAGCGCATGTCTTCGGTGCACATCGCCGAGGGGCACTACTTCACTGACAGCGAGAACCAACAC
>JBASRM010000003.1:0-18121 GCA_049273835.1 Blastocatellia bacterium
CAGTAACTTGTTCTCCTCTATCGGTGAAAACTCTTTGTTCTCTTTGAACTGGAGAAAGTTATCATACGCCGAGCATGGGTGTAAAGTCGGCTCGGAGGCAAGTAGTGGTGCAGAATGTGTTCAGGAGGGCCGCCACTAAGGGCCGCCACTAAGACACCAAGACACGAAGGACCACTAGCTTTTTGTTCAGCTTAGTGTAGCTTTGTGAATTAGTGGCTTTGTGGCGAGACGGGCTCCATCCAATACTACGCCACCGCCGAGTTGAGGGCCATCAGCGCTGCGTGGGCGCCTCAGAATAGAACAGACGGATCTCAGCTTCGGTCCTCAGCACTCGATTCGATCCAACCGTCATAACGATGTCAGCCTCCGGCCGCTGTGATTGCAGACGGCGCTCACGCTCCAGCGCGAGCGTGTGCGCGCCCGGGCGCGAACCCTGATCGAGATAGTCGACGCCCTGTTCGAGCTTCGCGTATGCCTCCGCCAGCTCGTGGAAGGTGATCTCGCCAACCGGAACCATCGCGTTAGTAGTCAGGTTGAACCAGCGAGCCACGGGATTCAGGGCTACCAGTGAATCAAAGCCTTCCGGTGGTCGCTCGAAATCCAGCTTTCTTGAATTTTTTCGATAGGGATTTATCCGGCTGTCATAGTTGATATCGATATTTACGCTTCCAGTTACCTGAATGTCTTTTCCGGATGTTGGAGCCTGCTTGCCCACGTGCAATTGATAGCGGTAATTGCCTTTGAGGACCTGAACCAGCAGCAACAGTCCTTCATTTGAAGAGATGTAGTCGACGACTTGCAGCGGATCCTGCACTCGAGTGATTCCGAGACCGGCCCCTTTTGCCAACATCTTCTTATCCAGTCTGACGCGTCCATCGACATCAAGCTTGATAAGGTCAGCGTTCTCCTCCCCAACGATCCATCGGAGTCGCGCCAACCCTTCATCAGTGTCACCGTTCAGCCACAGGCCCCCACGCGTCTTCGTCGAGCCGTTGATTAGTTTGAGTCCCAGAGCAACTGCGTCAGGCCGAGGTATCAAGTTCGTGTCTACCACGGGTACAAGTTCGAGCGCCTTAGCCTGGCCGACTGGCAGCTTGATGGCAAAAGAGTCGTTCCGAGTGACTCTTCGCGGACGGCTCACGGACTGAGTGAGGTCGGCTTTTTTTACAAGAAAATCTTTGATGAGTCCGCGCGAAACTAGCCCTTCGCCGTGCAAGCGGGCTTGATCTCTTGACTTGAAAAGTCCAACGAATACCCTGGTCCAAGCCCCCCGGCCAATCAGCTCCACCGTCGAGCACTCCGGGTGTTCGCCGGCATTGACCATCTGAACAACGAATCGATCCGCCAGTTCCGCGGCCGGAAAGGATGCAACCTGGAGCGTGAAATATTGGGCAAACTCTGGCTGTGAAAACGCGTTGGTCGAGCTTGCAGACACGAGAAGCGCCGCCAGGAAAAAGAACAGCGTCGAACGCATAGCCGCTCCGTAAAAAGGGTCTTACTCGGCGTCCATTCTGCGGGTGGCAAAAGCCTTGGGAGTCCGCGGGGGAGAAAACACGGCGTGATGAAGGAGGCAAGAAGCTTGATTCCTAACTCAATCGGGAGCTTCCGTTGACAATTTGCATCCTAGGTTTCCGTCCCACCGGTGTCAATAATTAACTTCGGCATGATGAGCACTCTTTTCGCACCACGGACTCGATAAACAAACCTCGTTCCAATGGTTCGCGAATCCTCATAGTTGCAGAAAAACATTGGAAAGCTCAACTATTCATGGGCATTGCGGCAGGCATGCGCTGTTGACCAACCGGCTACTGTGGCAGAACTGTCTCAACACGAATCACAAAAAGGCACTGTCAGGTTTGCGACTAAGTCAGGGAGAAAAACTTGAAGACTGGTTGGTCCTAATTGTGGCTGCCGCGACCTTTGATCGTTGGATACAAGCCCGATGTTTCAGGTGTCTGTTCTTGACGACGGTTTTTGGCAGTGCTATAGTGCCACAGCTAATACAGATCACATTGTAGGAGGTAACCGATAATGAAAACGGGTTTAATGGTCTCCTTGGTAGCTGTATTCGCTCTGAGCGGGCTTGTAACGCTGAATGCGCAAGTTAGCGAGGGCTCGAAAACACACAAGAAGAGCCAACTAGTCGAGAGGATTCGAACAGCGACTCCTATTGCGATACAGGGAGACAATCCTCAAGCGGGGCCTCTTCAGATTCAGGAAGCGAGGGTGAAAGAAATATCGGAATATGATTTCACACAACTCACGGGGGAACCCAGCAAGAACTCAAACGCTGCAACAACCTTTCCAGATGTCACGTTGCTCAATACCTCTACCAAGACCATCAAGTCTTTTGCAATCGCGGTCCGGAACGTCGTCGACACGCGCAGCGGGTTTGACGTCTTGTATCAGCATCACGTTTCCATTCTCCCCGGCGCCAACTACGAAGTGGTCTCGGATCAATGGCTGAAGGCGGAAAAAAGGACCGTCAAAGAAGGAGGCCAGTTCGTGACTCGTTCTGAAAAGCCGGGCCTTGAGTCGCCTAAGGCTTGGATTTCAGGAGCGGCCTCCGAATTGAGAGTAGCCGTCGCCATAGTCGATTTCGATGATGGCAGCAGATGGATCAGGCCTAAAGATTGATTCGCCGTTAATTGTAGTGTTCTTAAACTACAGGAGAAGATGGATCGCAATGAGGAATCGTGCCGGATATCTTGTGTTGGTTGCCTTATTATTCCTAACCCCTCTTTTTCAGAGTCAGTCCTTCGGATATAACTCATATAGAGTTGAGAGTAAGTCGCTTCCGGAAAGTATTCGTGCGTTTTCGTGTACCTGCAGTGGCGGTTGGACTTGCTCATGTTCCTGTGTTGGTCACGCTTCATCGCAGTGCGATTGGGTGGAAGGCGCATTTTGTGTCTTAGAGGCTTGCCTAAATAGCCCCCAACCAACCAGTTCAGAGTGTGGTGGTAACCCGGTCCCGGAATGCGGGAGTTGACGGAGTAACATCGGGCCACAAGTGCCCTTGAATTCTGTGGGCCAAACTCCGATCGGACCGAAATGCACGGGATAAAAGGCCTGGGGGCAACGTCTTTCAGTCGCCCAACTGCCGCGAAGCAGCAACCTCCCTTTGGTTCCAAGCTTTCCACAATATTTAAGATTCTCTTTGGGCGGAACTTCCATCAGCCAAGGGCCACTTTCATCACACCTCCACGGCACAGTTCGAGGCGAGGCTTGCCACTCGAAGCGGGACTGACTAGCATACTTATTTCGCGCCGCTCACCAGGAAAAGCGCTACCACCCCAATGCCTGTTCACGAGAACACTATAGAGACGCTCATCGAAGCGGTCCGCAAGGTCAGCAGCTCCCTCGAACTCGATGAGGTGCTCGATACAATCTTCGATTCCATCAAAGAACTCATCAATTATTCCGCCGCGGTGATTTACGTCATCGATGCCCGGAGCGGCGAAGTTCACGAGTTCAAAACGCGCGGCTATCTCCCCGAGTCGATCTCTGAGGACTTTTTGGCTACCGGTTCGGGCATAATCGGATGGGTGATCCGAAACCGAAGCGGCGAGATTGTCGATGACGTGAAACGCGACGCGCGTTACGTGAAAGTGCGGGCCGAGACCCGGTCCGAGATCGCGGCGCCGATCATCCGTGCCGATGGGCGCGTTATCGGCGTCATCAACCTCGAAGCCGATCTGGTCCAGGGTTATGATGAGCGCGACCTCGAGTTGTTGACGATGTTCGCGTCGCTTGCCGCTTCGGCAATCGATCATACGCTGCTCTACCGGCAGGTGATGCGCCAGCGCCGCGTTGAAAGCGAGCTCGAGCTCGCGCGCAAGGTAGTCGAGGGCTTGATGCCTCGCGCCTTTCCGCTGATCGAAGGCTTCGACATTTACGGCACATCGATTCCGTTCCGCGAGGTGGGAGGCGACTACCTTGATTTCATTGACCAGATATCGGACCGGCTGGTTGTCCTGGTCGCGGATGTATCGGGCAAGGGCCTCGCGGCGGCGTTAATCATGGTCGCGTTCCGCGCCTACTTTCACGCGACAGTGATCAACGAGCTGGCGATGCGAGTTGTGATGAACCGCGTAAACCGGCTGGTCCACGACACCACGGAGGGTGAAAGATTTATCACGTGCTTTTACGGCTTGATCGATCCCGAACACAGACGCTTGCTTTACATCAGCGCCGGCCATAACCCGCCGCTACTGCTGCGCGCCGACGGAGCCAGCGAGTTGCTTACACAAGGCGGGCTTCCGCTCGGCGTGTTCGAGACCTCGCGCTATTCGGAATCGGTGGTCGAGTTTCGCTCGGGCGACATTCTGGTGCTGTACACCGATGGGGTCGTCGAAGCCCGCGACCAGCACGACGATGAGTTCGGCTTGAGGCGTCTAGAGCAAGTTGTGCGTGAATCAAGCGACCGCCGCGCCCACGAAATCGTTCAAGCGATCACGACCGCAGTGGACCAACACTCTTTGGAAGTGGGTGGTCCGGAAGATGACCTGACGGTGTCCGTGATAAAAGTGAAGTAGTTACGAACAAACCCGGCCGCGTTTGCCGGGAGGCGGGTAGCGGTTACATTACCCTGAACTGACCCAGATCATTTGTCGTGAGGCTGTTTGATTCAGCGAACAACGCCTTTCTTCTGGCCTTGTCCACATACATCGCTCGGTCGGCTGCGAGAAGCAACTCGTCGAGTATCTCGCCATCCACGCCGAAGCTCGACCACCCGACGCTCACACCGATGAACAGCTTCGAACCGCCAAGACCAAAATCGTGACGATCAATTACTCGCTGAATTCGTTGCGAAAGTTCCCGCACTTCTTCCTGACCAACTTGTAGGATAGCGACGAATTCATCCCCGGCGTATCTACTCAGGAAGTCCGCAGAGCGGAACTGACCGAGTAGTAACACCGAAAGCTCTCTGAGGAGTTGGTCGCCCGCCTGGTGACCGAACTTATCATTTACCGCCTTGAAGCCATCCAGGTCCATCATCAATACGGCGAAGGTGTCGCGATGTCGTCGCGCGCGATCCGCCTCTTCCTCGAATCGATACCTCAAAGCTCGCGCGTTCGGCAGTCCAGTCAGCAGATCGGTGAGGGCGCTCGTCTCGGTCCGTTCGTGATGAACCGCGTTAGCGATCGCATCCGAAGCGAGCTTCGCCACCGCCTCCATCAACCTCAAATGATCGGTGGTGTACGAGCTTAGGTCGGTAGAATAGAGCGCCAACGCGCCAAGGACTACGTCGTCCCTACTGAGCGGCACTACGGTCGCCGTGCGATACGTTTCGGGCAAGCCAACCTTGAGTACATCGAAATCGAGTCGCGGATCGCAATTATGCATAGGATGTCTATTCGCGACTACCCAGCCGGTTATCCCCGATCCCGAGGGAACGCCCTTGCCTCGGAACATCTCGGCGTTCCGACCCGCGACGTGAGCGGCTTCAACTTCGGTTGAGTCGGGTCGCACCAGGTAGAGCACACAAGTAGTGTAGCTTACGATGTCTTCCAGCCTGGATGAGAAAACTGCAAACGTATCGCGCAAGTCCAGGCTGGTGCCGATTGTCTGTGCGATGTCGTAAAGCGTGATAACTTCGCGATGGGCGCTGCGAATGTGTTCGTAGACCATCGCTCCACTGTTGTTACTCACAGCGCGCGGGTTACCTGGCGTCGGCTGGTGTTCGAATCGTTGATGCTCGACGCACTTCTCGCGGATCTCGCTTTCAAACTCGTCCAGATGGTCCAGGAACGTACGGACGACGTTCGGATCAAAGACCGAGCCACTGCCTTCCTTCAACATCGCGATCGCTTCGTCGCGAGTCATAGCCCTGCGATAGTTACGGGTTTCGCGCACCGCATCGAAACAATCGGAAAGCGTCAATATCCGCGCCGTCACCGGTATCTCGTCGCCGCGCAAGCCGTCAGGATAGCCACGCCCATCCCAGCGCTCGTGATGATGACGCACAACCGGGACCACCGGATAAGGGAAGCCGACGCGCTCAAGGATCTCGGCGCCCACGACCGTATGCACTTTCATTTTGTCGAACTCGGCGGGGGTCAGCGGTCCGGGCTTGTTAAGGATGTAGTCGGGCACTGCGAGCTTTCCAATATCGTGCAGCAGCGCCCCTGCCTTAAGCGCTTCGATCTCAGGCTCCGACAGCCCGAACAGCCTTGCGAGACCGATCGCGTAGATCTGGACGCGGTGAACATGATCCGGCGTCACTTCGTCTTTGGCATCAATGGCGATGGCCAGCGCTTCGATCGTTTTCAAGTGAAGTTCCGACATCTGCTCGGTGTGGCGGTTCGAGGTCTCGACGCGATCTAAGTAGATCTTGTATGTGAAGTAGCTCACGGCCAGGATGGGAACCGAGATTATGAAGGCGTAAAACGAAATGACAGTGATCAACTTGATGATCAGACACGCGCTGGCGGCCGCGGCGAAATAGGAGATCGCCGTCCACAAACTCGATTCTTTCCAGCTTTCGACAACCGGGCGCTCGTTCTGGAGAGCCCTGGCGAAGCTCGTCAATGCGGAATGCAGCACGAAATGAATGAGCGCCAGAATAGCGGCCGCTACCACTAATAGACTCAGATCCGAGGCCAGGGATCTAATGTCACCGAGAGCGAGACTCAGCGAGGCGCTCGAAATAAATATCGACAGGCTCATCGCTGCTGAGTTGAACAGGATCAATCGGCGCCGCTCGTTGAATTGGATTGTACAGGCGGCGGCCTCAAGCCCCGCCAGCACCACCGAGGCGTGTGTGCCGTAGAGCAAGACCGAGATGAAGATGAACGTATCGGAGAGAGTGAGTACGCTTCGGGGCCGGGCGATTCCAATGTCGACCCGCGACACCATCAGGATAGTAACCAGGGCGAGCAATACCCACTCGAAGCTTATTGGTCGGAAGGCAAGAGCACACGCGGAGTAAGCGAAGACCATCAGCCCTACAACAGACACCGTCTTCATGAGAAGACTGGCGATGTCATTGCTGCGCTCGCTCGGCTTCATGACGGCCCTCTCCGCTGACGTAAAATGCAAATCTGACGTTCTAACGCGACCGGCGTTCCATTCGAACTCCGCGCCTCTAAGTCAGTTAAGCCAAACAAATCTTTATTGAACGAGAACCGGCCGGCTTGAACTCACGTCGAGAATTTTCGCCAGTTTGATTGACTTGTTTCGGTCACATTGCCGAAGGTTTGTGAGGCTTCTGGCGTGGCTTGAGACAAAACCGAAGGGGCCACTCTTTGCGTATCAACCAATTCCTGAGGTATAAATGAATAAGCGTGTTGGTCCCAATAAAGAAGGTGTTCCAAAGCAAGTGCATCAAAAGAAGTTTCTGCTCACAGTAATCGGCATAGCTGCAGGAATAGCAGTAGCCATCTCGACGATCGTAATTGGCAATGGTTCTCCTAAGCGAGGCTTTCCGGACAACCCGTCGGCGCGTCGAAGCGAGGAGGCGCTCGAAGAAGCTGCCGGAAGGATAGCAGCCACTCTGCCTATGTTCCATCGCGTGGACGAGAACTACCTGCGCGGCGCACTGCCCTTGCGCGGGGGGATCGGTACGCTACAAGAGTTGGGCGTCAAGACGCTCGTTGATCTGCGGTCAATTTACGACCATACGGATGACGTAAGAGCAGCGGCCGAGATTGCCGGTCTCGTGTACCACTGGGTGCCAATGAGCGTATGGAACCCCCCAACTGACGAGGAAGCGAACCATTTTGTTTCCCTGGTGACGGATACCGCTAACGGACCCTTCTTCGTTTTTTGCGCGGACGGCTTAAACCGCATCGGCGAGATGACGGCGATTTATCGCGTAGTCCATAACAAGTGGAGCGTCGAGAAAGCGCTCGAAGAAGCTGATGCGCTGGGCTTCAACCCCTACTACTACACATTGAGGAACTACGTGTGGGATTACGGGCGCAAGTTCAGACCCTCAGCGGTGCCGCCTACAGGCCGGCGTGTAAGCCCAATCGAGCCTTAGGACCCCAACCTAACCGAGCTCGCTTCTCGCTGGAGCGAGCTTGATCTGATCTCGGCAATTGGCCGCGACACCCTTCAAATGAGGTGCTCGGGTTGATACGGCGCCCCGGCTCAATCATACTTCGCCCGACAGATTCGCAGCCAAGCTTCTGATGAAATAGAAAGAGATGGCAAAGTCTAAAGCACCAAAGCTCGTTTTTGTCTGCCAGCAATGCGGCGCACAACAGCCACGTTGGATGGGCAAGTGTCCCGACTGTGGTGAGTGGAACTCGCTCGTCGAAGAGAAGGCTGCGGGCGCGCAACCGGATGCTTCGCCGCGCGGCGGGCTGTTCCGAATGCGCGAAGTCAAGCCGATCCCATATCAAGACATCGAGAGTCAGAATGATGCGCGCCGCCCTTCCGGCATAGAAGAATTTGATCGCGTGCTTGGAGGCGGAATAGTCCCGGGCTCGCTCGTACTGATCGGTGGCGATCCGGGTATCGGGAAGTCAACGTTGCTGCTGGAAGTCGCCGACAAGCTTTCGAACACTTACGGCAAGGTCTTGTACATCTCGGGTGAGGAGAGTGAGCGGCAGATCAAACTTAGAGGCGAGCGCCTCGGCATCAATCCCGCACGCCTGTACCTCTTGCCGGAAACCTGTCTCGAAAGCATATTTCAGGAGATCGAGCGACTCGAGCCGCAAGCAGTCATTGTCGATTCGGTGCAGACGGTGTTCTCGATGAAGCTCGAATCCGCGCCGGGATCTGTCTCGCAAGTCCGTGAAGTGGCCGGCCAGTTTCTGCTGCTTGCGAAGAATCGCACCGTGCCAGTCTTTCTTATTGGACATGTCACCAAGGACGGCGCGATAGCCGGACCTAAGGCGCTCGAGCACATCGTCGACACGGTGCTCTACTTCGAGGGCGAACGACATCACAACCATCGAATCATTCGCGCGGTAAAGAACCGCTTCGGGGCCGCGAATGAAGTTGGCGTGTTTGAGATGACCGGTCGCGGGCTTGTGCCGGTGCTCAACCCATCGGGCTTGTTTTTGAATGAACGGCCGTTGGGAGTATCCGGCTCGGTTGTGACAGCTTGTGTGGAGGGTACGCGTCCAATGCTGGTTGAGCTACAAGCGCTGGTCACATCGACAAAGTACGCGACCGCCCGGCGAATGACTCAAGGCGTTGATGCGAATCGCGTGTCGCTGTTGATGGCAATGCTCGAAAAGCGTGTGGGGATGCACGTGCTCGGCGACGATGTCTTTGTCAATGTGGCCGGAGGGATGACGCTGGACGAACCTGCTGCCGATCTTGGAATCGTGGCCGCCATCGTGTCGAGCTTTCGCAACTCGCCTGTCGACGAGCGTTCGGCGGTTTTTGGAGAAGTTGGGTTGGCAGGTGAAGTCCGCGCTACCAGTCAGGCGTCGGTGCGGGTTCGAGAGGCTTATTCAATGGGTTTTCGGCGGTGCGTGATTCCGCATGGAAACCTGACCGGCCTGGAATATGACGACGGGATAGAAGTAGTCGGCGTTCGTAACGTGGGAGATGCGCTTGAGGCACTGTTCTAGTCACGAATCATTTGGTGTAAGCGTCCGCCCCCATAAAGTGAAGCGAAACATAGGGCTCATCCCCGATCACCCAGCTATCGTGGGGAACCGGCGGGATGTAGAACAGACTGCCGGGCGCCAGCTCAACCTGACATCCATCTTCCATGGCTGCCATCGCGCGACCTGAGATCACCATTCCAACGTGCTCAACATTGCACAGCGGCGCCTCCGCAGCCGGGCCCACGTGTTGCGACCATTTCCAACCAGGCTCGTAGCTCGCCCGACCAATCGTCATCCCCCCGATCTTCACAACCTCAAACTTCCCTTTATCGAAGATGCGCGTCTCATCCGGCGTTTCAAACCTTTTCAGTATGACTTCGATCATTTCTTTTCCCCCGGCTTCATAGACGCGTCAGGGAGCGACTGCTGTCGTTGGCTTGCGTCAATCGATCCTCTCCAGTAGTCCGGCCTTTCCTGGGTGTTCGGATCGTGTCTTTCCATCCACCTTTCTGGAAGCTTCAGCTCCGCGAACCCAAATCTGCGATAGAGTTCGTGAGCGTCTTTCGTTGCGAGCACCCATCGTCTGAACCCCTGTAGCTCGGGATGTCCGATGATCACTTCCATCAGCCACTTTCCAAGCCCAAGACCCTGATACTTATCGAGTATGAATACATCCGCTATCCACGCGAACGTCGCGTAGTCGGTTATCACCCGGGCGAAGCCGATTTGTTGGTCGCCAGCATAGACCCCGAACGGCATGGAGTGTTCAATAGATCGCCGAATCGTCTCGATTGATCGTCCCGCCGCCCAATACGATTTACTCAGAAAGTTATGAATGACCGCGAGGTCAAGCCGCGACTTCTCCGTGCTGATGGTGAAGTCTTCGCGTTGCCAGTGATGATCCATCCAGTAACCTCGGTTACGATGAGCGCTTAACGCACGCCGATTGGTCTATCCCTTCCCGCAATCGGCGCTCCGCCAGGCGATCCGCCGCCTTGTAAGTCGGGATACCTTCGGTCTTCGCGATCTCCAGGACAGAAAGTAGCGTGTCGTAGACAGCCAGCACCTCTGACCTGACCCTTTCGAAAGGCCATTCAAACAGGTCGGCTCCGCCGCTTAGCACGCCCCCGGCGTTGGCAATGTAGTCTGGTGCGTAGAGAATGCCCCGGGCCTCAAGCGCGTCGCCGTGCCGGTTCTCGAGAAGCTGATTGTTTGCTGCCCCGCATACGATCTCTGTTTTAAGACGAGGAACAGTCTGATCGTTGATTGTGCCGCCCAATGCGCACGGCGCGAAAACATCCGCGTCTGCGGCATAGATCTCGTCTGCTGACAACGCAACTGCATCGAACTCATCAACCGCGCGCTTAACTCTCCCAGGGTCGACATCCGAGACCAGTAACCGGGCGCCGGCTGCATGCAGCTCCTTCGCGAGATTGTAGCCAACATGACCGCATCCTTGAATCGCAACGCGTTTGCCGCGAAGGTCATCACTGCTCCATCGATGTTTTGCCGACGCCTGAATCGCGCGAAAGACTCCGAGACCGGTCCACGGAGACGGGTCGCCGCCCTTGCCGACAAGCCCGCCAACGTGGCTCGTCTCCAAAGCGATGAGCTCCATATCGGACGGACTCGTCCCAACGTCTTCGGCGGTTATGTAACGCCCGTTCAATCTCTCGACAAAACGACCATGCGCACGGAAGAGCTTCTCTCGCTCTTTCGTTGTGTTATCGCCGATGATGATCGATTTCCCGCCGCCGAGAGGCATCCCGGCAGCGGCGCACTTGTAAGTCATCCCACGGGACAGTCTGAGCGCATCGGTGAGCGCTTCGTCTTCGCTGGCATAGTTCCAGAAACGAGTGCCTCCGACCGCCGGACCGAGGACAGTGCTGTGAATCGCGATGATGCCCCGATAACCGGCCGCTGCATCCTGACAGAGAATGACTTGCTCGTGTCCCATCTCGCCAATCGTTTCAAAGATTCGCATATGTTTCTTCCCGCTAAAGCTTCGATTCGGATCTCGAATAGTTACGAGCGTACGCGGGCACCTCGAGCTCGGTCGGACACCTTTCATCACCGATGGGTGCCTCGGGCATAAGCCGCATCGGAACTACGCCTGCCCAAACCGGGAGCTGGTAGTCCTCTTCATCGTCGATCGGCGGACCGGTGCGTACCTTGGCGGATACTTCAACGAGGGGCAATTTCAGAACTATCGTGGCCCGAAGCTCACTCTCGGTCGGCCACCGGATTTCTCCCCAACGGCCGGGAACGATATGATTCGTAAAGGCCTCCATCAATCTCATTTTTTCATCGGGATCCTCGACTGATAATGCCTTTCCGAAAACAACAACTGAGCGGTAGTTGATCGACTGATGAAACGCCGAGCGTGCGAGGACGAGTCCGTCGATCAGAGTGACTGTCACGCAAACGTCGATGCCCTGTTCAAGCGAACGCAACATACGGCTCGCAGCCGAGCCATGGATGTACAGATCGTCGTCGATGCGCCAATACGACGTAGGGATGACCACCGGCTTCTGGCCGGAGACAAAGCCTACGTGGCAGATGAATCCTTCATCGAGGATTCGGTAGACAACCCCCCGATCGAATTCGCCTCGCTGCGGCAGGCGTCGCAGAGTCGTTCGCTCGGTTGGCACGAAACTTTTCATTAATGGCTCTCCGTTTAGGTTCGAGGTCGGGCGGCTCGGGCCGCTCTGGCCGATGGCTCGAGGCTTCGGTCCTTTACGGTTTTCAATACGATCGTTATGCGGGTTCCGCAAACAGCATCAATACTCTCGATCCGCTCCCTGACCAGACGCCCAAGCGCTTCAGTGCTCGCGACCCTTACTCGCACGACGTAGCAGTCCTCGCCTGCAAGCCGGTGTAACTCTTCGACTTCCGAAATTCGCGCCAACTCGGCTGCGGTGTGCCCCTCGCGATGCTGAGTTTGAACGAAAACAAAAGCCAGGAGATTGTCTCGCGTGCTTTCGCCCAACATCTGGTTTCTCCTTGCGTCAATCAAACGAGTGCTCTCAACCCATCGGCTCGTTTGATCAGCCGCTGTCTTCCACTCTTGAGCAGTCGAGTCCGTATCATCGAGCCCAGTAGCTTGACGGCCTGCTCGATCGCTTGGGGGCCGGCCATTGTGAAACTCAATCGCATCATGTTGTGCTGCGGCGAGCTGGAGTAGAAGTGTTCTCCGCTGACGAAAGTGACTCCGCTATCGACCGCCTGAACAAGGAGCTGGGAAGTGTTTATCGTGTTGGGTAGCCGAACCCATACCGACATTCCACCGTTGGGGCGGCTCCAGCTGGCGTCCTCCGGGAAATACTTTTCCAACGCTTCAAGCATCGCATCCCGGCGTTGCGCGTAGGCCCTTTTTACTCGCTTGATATGTCTCGCAAGAAGCCCTCTTCGTGCGAATTCGAAGATGGCAGCTTGCGCCAAAAGGCTCGCGTGCAGATCGGACCGCTGTTTGGCTCGATTCAGATGATCGATGACGACTTGCGGCGCGGCGATCCAGCCAACCCTGAGCCCGGGGAATCCGACTTTCGAGAAGCTGCTGATGTAGATGACCATGCCGTGGTGGTCCAGCGCTTTGAGAGGAGGCACCTCCGGGCCGGTGTAACGCAGCTCGCGGTAGATGTCGTCCTCGATGATAGGCACGCGATACTGGCCGGCGATCTCGATCAACCGGCGTCGCGAACTCACATCCATCGTCACCCCGGTTGGGTTGTGAAAACTCGGAACGACATAGATCAGTTTTGCGCGGCGCTGAGAGAGCACATCCTCGAGTACGCTAAGATCCATCCCTCCTTCACTCACCGGGATGCTGATGTACTTTGAACCGGGCCCGCAAAAGACGCTCAGCGCTCCCGGATAGGTAGGATTCTCGAGGGCCACCTCTTCCCCTGGGCCGACAAGGATCTGCCGTATCAGATCGAGCGATTGCTGACATCCGTTGGTAATGAGCACTTCATCGGGTGACACGCGCACACTCGAAAGCGCGAGCTGCGCAGCAATGTATTCCTGGAGCGGCGCGTAGCCGCTTGTTGTTCCAAGCTGGAGCAGGATTCGCCCCTGTCTTCTTAGCACTCGATCCACACACCGGCGAAAATCGTCCAGCGGAAATAGATCCGCCGACGGAAGTGCAAGGGCCAGTGGAATCACGTCAGGACGCGTTTCGAAGCCAGCCATTTCCTGAAGCCAATTGTCCCTGCCTTGAACTGCAAGGAGAGATTCCCACGGCATCGGCGACGCCGGCGCCTGTTCTTTTTTATCAGTTCTTAGAGGGGGAGCGGGGACGCGACTGATGTAGGTCCCGCTGCCGACGCGTGACGCGATCAAGCCGTCGGCTGCGAGTTCGGCGTAGGCCGTCGATACGGTATTGCGGTTCACGCCGAGTGTTTTTGCAAGCTCTCGATTCGCGGGTAGCCGATCACCAACCCGTAATGTGCCGTCTGAGATCCTTCTGCGCACTTCAGCAACTATCTGAGCGTAAAGCGGAACGTGGCTGGCGCGTTTTAGCTCTAAGAGCATCGGAATCCCAAACCTTCTGATTGGAATACTTGACCGAGCCATTTTACAGTGAATATGAGAGATGTAAAGAACCAATTATGGGCCAATTCCTACAGGCCATTCTCAACAAAATTGTAGCATTCCGTGGATCGAATCGTTGATATTGCACTGACTCAACTTAAGGAGGGGAGTTATGCTTGCGCGAACGCGGCGGGCACTTACTGCGCGGTGGTTTACTCAGCGCCCGGTCCAATCTCTTTGAAACTGTTTATTGAGCAACTGCAGAGAAGTAGGAGCGCGGCCATTGCAATTCCGGATACTCTTCTATTCATGACGCCCCTCTTATCTTGCTGGTTATCTCGCGTCGCGAACGCGCTGATCGACTGGTTAATGCTGATTCGAACCTGCGGACGAAAAAAAAACCAAAGGGGATGACGCAGCCCCCGTTGCCTCATCCCCTTCAGCTTATTGTTGCTTTGTCTGTCGCTTCTCTCAGTCTTGCGACGATCGGCGGAGCCCCCGTTCCCCCAACCATCGCGTAACTTTTTAAAGCTACGGCGCTCACTTTGGCAATGCTTGTGCCAGCGCTGCTGCCCCGCGCAGGTAGCCGTAACTTATGTGGTTGAATGAAAGCCTGTGAGCTGTCTTCAACGTGCTGCCAAAACTTGTCAACGGGGGTGTGACGAATCGCGTAACGTGAGAGCCAGCGAGACAAATTTATTGCGACGCGCAGGTGGGCAGAACGCCTAAACTTCGCTAGAAAATCCGCTGAGTTCAGCTATAATGAACGCGGTTGGGGCTCAGCCCGACACGATTGGCAGCCAAACCGGATCGCGGTCAGCATCAGGTTTCATTCGGATTATCACCTGCCACCACGATCAGGGCCCGGATTCGATTTCTCTTCTTATGGTCCGGGTTATCAAGCAGGGTCGAACAGGACACCTTCAGTCGCGTTTCAATCGGTTCACTGTTTGACCATTAAACGCTGCTCGGTCGTACACGCGACCTGCACGTCGCGGATTGATCTTTCAAAACTCAACTTAACTATTCGCAGCGTCGTAAAAGCAGGAACGGCTCAAGCGATAGATAAGACGTACGGAGGGTATATGCAAGCGGATGTCACTCTGATTAGTATCGTCTTCGTCGCGGCGCTCGTGAGTGCAGGGTATTTCCTCAGGCCTTTTCCGAGACCCGGTTCTGGGAATGGGCTTATGTCCGCGATCATAGGGGGAGTACTTGCAGTCTCGATAATTTTCTTCGAGACCCGAATTCGCAAAGCCACTCTTAAGACTCTTATCGGCGGCGCGGTCGGGTCTATACTTGGTATCGCAGGCGCTACATTAATCTGCTGGATCATAGCCGCACAGCACGCGATACCCGAAGAGTTCAAATCTTTCCTGACACTCACGCTCACCTTGTTCATGGGTTATGTAGGATTGATAGTCGGCGCAGTCAAAGGAGACTACCTTGATCTGACTGCGCTTGGAGGAATATTTGTAGAAAAAGGAGCAGCCAAGTCTCACTCGCTAATTCTGGACACTTCGGTAATCATCGACGGCCGTGTGGCCGATATTGCCGAGACCGGATTTCTCGCGGGCATGCTGGTAATTCCTCAATTCGTGCTGCGCGAGCTTCAACAAATTGCCGACAGCGCTGATTCGATCAAACGCAACCGAGGCCGGCGCGGGCTCGACATACTTCAACGGCTTCAAAAAAAGAAAGGCAGCTACGAAATAGTCATAAGCGAGGCTGACTTCCCGGATGTCCGGGAAGTCGACCACAAGCTGATTGAGCTGGCCAAACAAATCGAAGCCAAGATCGTTACCAACGATTTCAACCTTAACAAAGTCGCGCAGCTTCGAGGGGTTTCGGTCCTCAATATAAACGAGCTGGCCAACGCGCTGAAACCGGTGGTGCTGCCCGGCGAGATCATGCGTGTCTTCGTGCTAAAAGAGGGTAAGGAGTACAACCAGGGAGTTGCTTACCTCGACGACGGCACGATGGTAGTCGTTGACAACGCGCGGCGCATGATCGGCAAGAACATCGATGTGTCGGTCACCAGCGTGCTTCAAACAACGGCTGGCAAAATGATCTTCGGCCGCTTCAGCGAGGACGGGCGTACAGCCGGCCCCCGACACAACAACGCAGCCTCGCAGTGACCGAACGCAAGCTCAACACAGCCATCATTCCGGCCGCCGGTATCGGCGCGCGTATGCATGCCGACCGCGCAAAACAAATGCTGGAGCTGGGCGGCATTCCTGTGCTGGTTCACACACTGGAGCGGTTTCAACATTGCGACGCAGTAGATCAAATAATTCTAGTCCTCCAGCCTAACCTCACAGCGGAGGTGCTTGGGCTGATCTCCCGACACAATCTTTCAAAAGTAGCGCGCGTGGTGGCCGGGGGCGACGAGCGGCAAGACTCCGTTTATCGAGGGCTGCAGGTGGTCGGCGAGGACAGCGCCGGAATCATAGTAGTCCACGACGCGGTAAGGCCCTTTGTCAAACCAGATGAGATTCGCGCCTTAATTGAACGCGCCGAAAGCGCCGGGGCCGCCCTGATGGCTATGCCGGCCACCGATACAATAAAGCAAGTGAAATCAGGACGCGTACAGCGAACTCTCGATCGGCGGCGAATCTACTACGCGCAGACTCCCCAGGCGTTTCGCTTCTCGATTCTTCGCGAAGCCTTTGAACGCGCGTATACGGATGGTTTCATGGGAACCGATGAATCGCAGCTCGTCGAGCGACTGGGTCATCGCGTGTCCGTTGTCGAAGGGTCGGCTGTCAACATAAAGATCACCCGGCCGTTCGACCTGAAGTTGGCGGCAGTCATACAGGCTCAGTTCTTCACTTGATTAAATGAGCGAAACGATACGAACAGGAATCGGATATGACATCCACCGCCTGGTTCAAGGGCGAAAGCTCATTCTTGGGGGCGTCGAGATTCCATTCGAAAAGGGATTGCTGGGGCACTCAGATTCCGACGTGCTCACACACGCGATCTGTGACGCACTGTTGGGTGCTGCTGCGCTTGGAGACATCGGCACTCACTTTCCAGATAGCGATCCTCGATGGGCGGGAGTTTCGAGTCTTGAGTTTCTTGCTCGCACGGTCGACTTGATTGCCGAGGGCGGATATCGTGTCGGAAACGTAGACGCGACGGTAACGGCCGAGAGTCCCAGGCTTTTGCCGCACGTGCAGGCCATCCGGGAGAGGCTGGCTTCGACGCTTGAAATAGAGGTAGATCAGATCAGCGTGAAGGCGAAGTCCAACGAAGGGTTGGAATCGGTCGGCCGCGGCGAGGCGATCGCGGCCTATGCAATCGCGTTGTTGATTGCTGGATGATTACCTCCGGTTGAGCATACGTATGAAAAAGGGAATTGCAGCCGCGGTAGCAGTCGTGGGCTTGTCTATCCTCGGTACCGTCGCGGTTGCGAATGTGCCCGACAAGCCCTCCCGTGATGAAGCCCAGAAGGCTATCCGCACATCCGCGTACGAATTGATGAAGGCGTTTCTCACCCAGGACGTAAAAACCTTCAAACGTCATTCGGCAAGACGGACGCTGAAACTCATCGATCTGGCCTATCATGCGGCTCGCGAGGACCCCCGCTATCAACGAGAGTTGCAAAACGCCCAAATCACAAACGTCGATGAGTTCTTGAGTTACTTCATGCTGGGAATGGCGACTCAGTACCTTCAAACTGTGCCGTTGTCTCCCGAGGCAGCGGCCAGACGAGTTGCCAACGATTCAACGGTTTCCTTTATCAGCGATTCAGCAGCCACCATCATCGTGAGTAATTCAGGATTTGCCAGCGCTAAGCTTGTCGGAAGAGAGTGGCGGATTGATCTGACCGACTGGCTCAAGAAAGCAATTCTCAAAGAAATCAAAAGCCCGGAGCTGCGAGCCAAAATCAAGAGCCTGTGAAATGCGAGCAGTAGATATCATAGCTAAGAAGCGTGACGGCCATGATCTCACTCGCGATGAGATCAAGTTTATCGTTCGCGGGTACACCGACGGTGATGTGGCCGACTATCAGATGGCTGCGCTGCTGATGGCGATATATCTGCGAGGGATGACTACCGAAGAAACGCTTGCGC
>JBASRM010000009.1:0-4042 GCA_049273835.1 Blastocatellia bacterium
ATCCAAAGGCGAGCAGCCCCAGTGATCAGCAAGAACAAGAGCAAACCAAGAATGGTTGCGTCAGTAAACCGAGAACTCAGACTGCTGTCGAGGATTTTCAGACTTGCGGTCTCGAGTAAAGAAGCAGCAGAGAACCCTTGCCGCGAGGTAAAGATTCTGAAGGGCGAGCAACACCGAACCAGATATTTGTTGCCAGAAGAGGAAGACAGACTAATGGCGATTCTTACTGGCCAGCGTTCTCACCTTTGCGACATGGTCACACTCGCGATCAACACGGGGTTGAGAGTAAACGAACTCTTCGGTCTCAAGTGTGAAGATGTCGACTTTCATCGGGATGTGCTCTACATCAAACACACGAAGTCCGATGAAGATAGGGAAGTGCCTTTGAACGATACTGCTCGCGAACTCTTACGCGAGTTGATGCAAGCCGATCGGATGGGCGGTGAGTTTCTTTTCACCAATCCAAAGACCGGCACGAGGTACACAACAATCAAGACAGCCTGGCTAACAGCTTGCCGAAACGCCGGGCTCTCCAACCTTCGCTTTCACGATCTGCGTCACACTTTTGGAACTAGGGCGGCAGACGCTGGAGTGCCGCTGCCCGCGATCAGGGATGTGATGGGGCACAGGTCAATTCAGACGACTGAGCGTTATGCTCACGCCACTGATGAGGGGAAGCGTCGCGCTGTTGAGGCAATTCACACGCAATCCAAAAAGATTGTCACAAAATTGTCACAACGCAAGGCAGCAAACCGTTGAGTGAAACCGTAACTTCTTGATTCTTTGGTGGCCCCTGGAGGATTCGAACCTCCAACCAAAGGATTATGAGTCCTCTGCTCTGCCGTTGAGCTAAGGGGCCTCTGATTCTTTATTTTGCCTGAAGCGACCGTCCTAAGCGGCGTTCATTACAATCGGTCCCGACCCAAAACCACGCTCGGCGTAACTCAAGGCCGCACAACATGACGTCGTCGCGGGCTCGATGGCAAATCCGAATCTTAGTTGTCCGAATTTCAGAGTGTCAAGCTTAGCCTCTGAATGCTTAGCCTCTGAATTCAGCTTAGCCTCTGAATGCTTAGCCTCTGAATTCAGCTTCGCCTCGGAATTCAGCTTAGCCTCTGAATTCGCTCCGCTGTGCTTACCTTCTCTCTCCGCGGTCTACTCGAAAGGAATCCGTCAAATCAGTGGCAGTCGCCATTGTTGATGCCTGTCTTTATTGTTCGTCCATCCGTCAAACTCAAAACAGCATAGCGGAACGCGCCTTCTACTTTTTCGGCCTCTGCCTTACAATCCGATTGGCTCCGCTTGAGGAACGCGCGTTGGCAGCGATGCGCGCAGCATTACACGGTGAACTCGGAGGACATTTTGAAGAATCACAAACGCGTCTCTCTTATCTTGCTGGTCCTAATCTTACTCGTCGTTAACATCGGGGCCGCGCGCCAATCTGTAGGCGGCGCCGATCAGATCGAGCAGGAATCCGCTCGACTCGCGGGTTCGATACTCGTGAATGGGCGCTCGATGAACTATCTCCGAGAGTTGACCGATCAGTTCGGCGGGCGGCTCACCGGGTCCCGCGCTTATCAGCGCTCGGCGGAATGGGCCGCGGAACAGTTTCGTGCCGCCGGGATCAAAAACGTCAAACTTGGTCATTGCGATCATAGCTTTCGCAATTGCCGAGCGGCCCGAGCCAATAGCGCCGCACATCGAACACGCAGCCGTGGCCGAGATTCTGCGTAAAGCCAAGCTGGATGGGTTTCTGAAAGCGATCGGTGTGTGGAACTAAACCGGCGGGCAAAGTGATCGGATGTCAAAGCGACGAAGGCGAATAGAGATGCGGTAGTGGAGGCAGCTTACTTCACTTCACCTGAGGACGTCAGGCGATACGGAATTGCGATAAGATTATTCGACTGCTGGCGCCAGCCTCGCTCCTGTGCGTCTGGCACGAGCGGGTGTTGTTCTCACGAGTGGCACTTCTTCCTCGACAACCTCAAACGCGGGCTGAGACTGACTTCCGAAATTGCGTCTAACCGTCGAAAGCGCGTGAACCAGAGAACCGATTCCTCCGACCGCCAACGCCAAAAACCATACAGAGCATAGTATTCCGAACAAGAACCAAAGCATTATCCACTCCTCTCAAGAGTCCGTCGCATCCGGACCAGGTTTGTATTTGTCCTAAGCTAACTTCTGTATTATCGGCTACACTTGAGAAAACAAGTCGCTCCTGTAACTGGAGCAATGATTGTGCCGCGAATTCGTCGTGAAGAGCAGTTCTCTCAAGGTCTTACCGATAACTGGGTACGCACGCTTCCAACCTATGGTCTTTGGCTATTTCGCGGGGAATACCAGCCCTTCCCCCTTCCCCTGAGCATCATCGCGGTTTCTGACGAGCGGGCGCACTGACTGGATTCTATGCGCGCTGTTCAAAATGGGCGTCCCAGAGTGGGGCAGGAGCTGTAGTAATTCAGGCGGCCGAAGCGCCTCAACGACTCGCGATAAGGCTACTACCAGCCGGATAATCCGCTCCACGAGGATGGCACGGCAGTTGTTTTCGGCACCGGTGTGGTTGATTGAATACGGATTAGAGGTGACGACATGCGGCGAATTGTTTTAGTCATGTTCTTTCTCGTTTTGATGATGTAGCCATAGCCGCGTGAGCAGGCTCTGATCTGAATGAGTTCAACGAGACTGAGTGAATTTTACGAGAATGAGTTGGATTCCACGACTGAACTCCAACGCAATCAATCTTCAGCCATCGACAAGGAGGGATACCATGGGATTACCGAACAAAGATGAGATGAAAGGCAAATACAAACAGGCGAAAGGCGACGTCAAGGAAAAACTAGGTCGTGCCACCAACGACCCGAGTATGGTTCGAGATTCACAGGATGATAAAGCCGCCGGGCGCACTCAAGAGACTTTCGGAAAAGCAAAACGGAAGGTCGGCGACGCAATCAAGGACGTGGGAGACGCGATTCGTAAGTGATCGCGTGCTCGGAAGGCGCGTCGCGGGATGAAAAGATTCGCGACGCGCCAATCCTAAAGTACGCCTGGAGGATTACCTTTGGTGGTTTAGAAGATGAAAAAAGCTTTTTATTTTGGCGAAGCCTGCGTGCGTCAGGTTGTAGCGAGACAGCGAGAGAACCCCAACATCGAACTGCCCCCGGATGATGAGCCGGTTCCGATTCTGCCCGATGAGGAACCCAACCCCCCGGATACACCGCCTGATCGGCCGCGTAGGCCTGAAGACGAGCCGGATCCGCCACCCATTCGGGAGCCGAATCCGACCGAGCCGACTAGATTGTTTTGACAATCGCAAAGTCTAGGCGGTAAACACTTCGACGACTGGTGCTACGGCTGACTTTGGCATCAGCGCGGGCCAGTACGCTACGATTTCTTCAACCTTGGGGCGACCGCCCCCTAAGCCGCATACCGTCGGAGGGCCATTCAGCCCGAGTGGCGCAAGTTCCTTTACAAAACGTTCAAGCATCGCTTTCTCAATGGAACGCACCCCGATGCGAAGAAGAACTTCCGGGAGATTTGGCGATGGCGCGCCGGCTAACTCGCCGTGCAGCGCGCCCGCGCCGATAAACTCAGAGCGCATTTCGTCGAACCTCAAACCAAGCGCATCCAGGCGACGCCTGAGAATCGCGTCCGCCGCTTTAGCTTTCTCAAACGCCTCGGGCCACGAATAAATCAGCGAGCCCACAGCCTTGTAACCAGCCGAATAGCTGATCGAAACCTTGTAAGAATCGGTAGAGGGTTTTCCTTTGATGCCTGACACCCGCACAACGTCGGGACCTGATTGCTCGAGCTTGACGGTCGTGAAATCGGCTACACAGTCCGGCGTGATGTAACGCTCAGGTTCTCCCATCTCGTACATCAACTGTTCAATGACTCCTGCCACGCTAACTCGTCCGCCGGTTCCGGGGTGTTTAGTGATTTTGAATGTGCCGTTTTCCTGTGCTTCAACAATGGGGTAGCCAATGTTCCAAAGATCCGGCAAAGACTTCCAGTCGACCTGGCAGTTACCCCCGGTGAATTGGGC
>JBASRM010000027.1:0-5701 GCA_049273835.1 Blastocatellia bacterium
TTACTTGGGGACAAGCGACTTAGAACGCAACTGGCAAGCTAAAGCTTGAACTCAGAACGCGGAACTCAGAACAAAGCCGGCAAGCTAAAGCTTGAACTCAGAACGCGGAACTCAGAACAAAGCCGGCAAGCTAAAGCTTGAACTCAGAACGCGGAACTCAGAACAAAGCCGGCAAGCTAAAGCTTGAACTCAGAACGCAGCACTCAGAACTTAATTCGGCGCGGATATGCTTCAGTTCCCAACTTTGACATGATTGATGACGGCAAGTTATATTTCGCTTTCAGAATGAACTCTCGCGTCTTAGTTCTGAACGCCTCATTCGAGCCGATTAATGTCTGCACGGCGCGACGCGCGGTGGTGTTGATTCTCAAGGGCGTCGCAAATGCCGAGGAAAGTTCCGCTCAGTGGCTACACTCGGCGCGATTTTCGATGCCGATGCCATCGGTCATTCGGCTAGTTGAATACATCCACATTCCGTTTGAGCGAAAGAGCCTATCACGCAAGAACATCCTGTTGCGCGACCACAATACCTGTCAGTACTGCGGTCGTGTGTTCCCGCCCCAAGACCTGACGCTTGACCACATCGCCCCCCGTTCGCGCGGCGGAGATTCCGCGTGGGAGAACCTGGTTACCTGCTGCCGCAACTGCAACAACCGAAAAGGCAATCGCTCCCCGGAGGAAGCGGCCATGAAGCTCCTCAAGCGCCCGCAAGCCTACAATCTCCACGTCAATCGCCAGATCATCCGCTATCTGGGCCGCGCGGACGAAGCCTGGCGCAAGTACCTCTTTTATTAAATTTGGATAAGAGTTCGGATTCTAAACTCGCGGATTCGCCCAAAAGACAAGGCACCAATTCCAATCAAAACTCGGGAATCCAAGATCTAAAATCACATTGACTGCGATGAGTTAAACCTTCATCATACGTTCACTCAGCCAACGTGGTCGGCGTGAGACAAAACATCGCTGTTGGAAGCCACGATGCTTTCGACTTATGAGCCAACAAAGACCGACTGACTGATGAACCCATTCTTTGAGGCCATCTACGAGGTTCAAGAAGCTACGCTGATGGCCACCCGCGCGTTCCGTCGCGCCGCATCCAAGCCCTATTACTTTCGCGAGATCATCACACAGATGGACCTGATCGGCGTTGGCTCGATCTTGATCATCGTTTTGACGGGCGCGTTCACCGGGGGCATCCTCGCGCTCAACACAGCACCGACGCTGAAGACTTTTGGCGCCACGGCAAAGACCGGACAACTGGTGATGACCTCGCTGGTGCGCGAGATGGGACCAGTGCTGGCGTCGTTAATGCTTGCCGGCCGCGTCGGGTCGGCCATCGCCGCCGAGCTTGGGTCGATGGTAGTCTCGGAACAGGTCGATGCGATGCGCGCGCTGGGAACCGACCCGATCAAAAAGCTGGTGTGGCCAAGGCTATTCGCGTTGATGGTAATGTGCCCGGCACTGACGGTAGTAGCGGACATGGTTGGATCGGTGGGCGGTTGGGTGGTCTCGAGCTCACTACTCGGGGTCCCAAGCTCGGTCTATATTCGCTCGGCGAAGGATGCGCTCACATATAACGATTTGATCGGGGGGCTGGTCAAACCGATTGTGTTCGGCTTCATCATAGCCATTGTGAGTTGCCGCGCGGGGCTTCGCACTTACGGCGGAACGGTCGGAGTCGGCCGCTCGACGACCCAATCGGTGGTGTTGTCGGATATTCTGATACTCGCGTCGGATTTCTTCTTACAAAAACTGATTCAGGCATTCGGTTAGCCGTACTATGTCGCAGCAAATAAACAGCGCGATTGAGTTTGAAGACGTGACGCTGGCCCACGATGACCGCGTTATCCTCGATGGCGTAAGCTTCGTCGTAAATCCCGGCGAGACCAAAATCGTCATGGGCGGATCAGGGACCGGCAAGTCGACGATCCTCAAACTCGTGCTTGGTTTGATCAAGCCGCAGAGTGGACGCATTCTCATCGACGGTGAAGAAACTACGCACATGTCCGAGGCGGAAATGACTGAGGTGCGCCGGAAGATCGGCATGGTCTTTCAAGAAGGAGCGTTGTTTGACTCGCTTTCGGTTTACGAGAATGTAGGCTTTCGTTTATTTGAACAAGCGTTGTCTGAGAATGAGATCGAAGAAGCCGTACGCCGGATGCTGCGCTTCGTCAATCTCGAGAATACTTTGGAAATGATGCCATCTGAGCTGTCGGGTGGAATGCGACGCCGGGTTGGCATCGCGCGCGCTCTGGTTGGGAGCCCGAAGTTGATCCTGTTCGATGAGCCAACAGCCGGACTCGATCCGCCGACCGCCCGCACGATCCTCGAGCTTGCCATGAAGCTTCGCGATCTTGAAGGCGTGAGCTCTATATTCGTCACCCACAGGCTGGAAGACATAAAGCTGCTATCTTCATCCTTCGCGACTATCGGAGAAGGCGGCGAGGTGGAGTTTCAGACCGAGCAGGGCAACTTGTGTCTGATCAATACACGCTTCATTATGCTTAAACAGGGCAAGGTGATCTTTAGCGGGACCGATGAGGAGCTCTGGGCAAGCGATGAACCTTACATCAAGGACTTTTTTAAGGTCTCGTGAGTTAAGTAAAGAAGGCGAAGGCGGAAAAGCAGAATGCACCAGAATGAAAAAGTTGGAACGGCTTCGGCAGAATGGCTAGCGACAGATGCAGCGGTTGCTGTTTTTTGGCTTCTGCTTCTGTAAACGAGGGAGGTTGTTATGGCAAGAAAGAAAACCACGATTTCGGAGCTAAGGGTCGGAGTGCTGGTGGTGGCGACTATCACGATCCTGATCGTCTTCATATTGGGTGTCAGCGGCGGAATACCCTTTTTCCAACATAACGCAACCTACTACACCCGCTTTGCCGCGGCGGACGGCCTAAAAAAGGGCGACGAAGTGCGACTGGCGGGCAAGCTGGTGGGCAAAGTCGATACTGTCGAGTTCGGAGCGGTCCCTGCCAGCAAGGACGAAAAACCAATCGTTATCAAAATGGTTGTTGATGCCAAGGAAATCGAAGGCCGCATTCGAAGGGATTCGCTCGCCGTCCTGGCTCAACAAGGCTTTCTGGGAGACCGGGTGATTGACATCACCCCGGGCACGAGAGGCGCCGAACCGATTCAAGACGGCGGGGAGATTCCCAGCGCGGACCAGTCCGGACTCTCGCAAGTATTTCAGGGCGCGAGCGACATACTCGTTCAGTTCAACACCGTCGGCAAACAGCTTCAGGAATTGATGGACAACATCAATCAAGGCAAAGGCACAATCGGCAAGCTGCTGCACGATGACGCCTTCTATGTGAACCTGAACCGAGCCATACTGGAGTTTCAGGGTATCGGCGCGCGCGTGAGCAAAGGTGACGGCACCATCGCCCGTTTGCTCAACGACCCGAAGCTGTATGATGACCTACGCGGCGCTACCAGTAGCGTTCAAGGTATCGTTGCCGACGTGCGTGCGGGCAAGGGTTCGCTGGGTAAGATGATAACCGATGAGCAATTCTACAAACAGGCCACCGATGTTCTTGCGAAGTTCAACTCGACCACTGAGAAGCTGGATAGGATTGCCGCTGACATCGAGGCGGGCCGCGGCACGCTCGGCAAGTTCATAAAGGACGAAAAGCTGCATGACGACGTGCAGGCGACGGTCGCATCTTTTCGAGGCATCAGCGACCGGCTCGAGAAGGGCGAAGGCTCGGCCGGCAAGCTCCTTCACGACGAAAAGCTATATAATAATCTGAATCAGACTACCGCCGAGATGGTGAAGCTTTTGTACGACTTCCGCCAGAATCCCAGGAAGTACCTAAGCATTAAGGTGAGTCTGTTCTAGCGTGGGGACTCGGAAAGTCTATTAACAAGTAGCCGACGGCTGTTGAAATAGGGACGGCGGCACCGAGACATAAGACACAAAACTACACCAATTAATCATTGAAATATATTGCCAGGCCTCTGTGTGTGCGTTGTGCCTTCGCGTTTTCGTGGCGAGGTTACACCGCGAGATAGGACTGCTTTCTTGCGAACTTGTTGAAAGTCTGTGTATTCTTGTTGCTCGTTGTTCGTGAGCGATTCACGCGCTGTCAGCTGTTGATCACTGGGCCGGAGTCTAGACCTGAACGGCTCACTTGCCCTTTCGACTCGTTCGTCTAGGGGCCTAGGACACCGCCCTTTCACGGCGGTAACACGGGTTCAAATCCCGTACGAGTCACCACTTCCGTTCACCGCGCCACCGGTCCAATGCGACTTTATTGGTCTTTGCGGACGAAGCGCGCGGTTTGCCCAAGAGAGGATTTGGAACTAAGCTTAGGGCGGGCGCTTTGAAAGCATTGAAGAACAGAGACGATAATATGAAACGCACGCGATTAGGCCTGGCAGTTATGCTGGCGATCGGTTTCTCAACGCCGACCGTTGCGGGGCAGATGACCTTTCAGCAGTCATCGCCGAAACCCGGTCAATCCAAGACCCCACAAAAGCCTGTCACCGAACCGATTGAGAAAACCGACGCGGTTCCTCAGGAGCCGGATGATGCGATGCGTCGAGCCCTGACCGCCCTGGCAAGTCAGATTGGGCTGCTCACTGACGAAGTTCAAAAGCTAAGACGCGAAACCGAGCGTAACTCCGGCATGATGGAGCTTCTGCTCAACGAAGACCGGCTGGCAAAAGTGGAAGATAAGATCCAGGACGCCGCCAATCAGAAAGCGCAGCTCGACGCCCGCGAGCAGGACATCCAGAGACGTTTGCGAAACATTCAGGGAGAGTTGATACTGCGCGGCGGGCTTCGACGTGAGGATGCGGAGACGGCGATCCGGAATGAGCTTCAGCGAGCACTTGAAGATGTACGCAATCAGCAGGGAGTCTGTCAGCAGCGCATAACTGAGCTTAACGACCACGCGGCGCGCCTCCGCGCGCGGGTTGAAACATTGCGTAAGAAGGTCGAGCAGTCGGAGCAAAAGAGCGGCAGGGAAGAAAAGTAATCTTAACCGCACGGAATGTTGTTCAATAAAAATATAAGCCGCCGACAACTCTCGTCATCGACGGCTCGATAAGTTCTAACATAGAGCCACGCCCCCTTGTGCCTCTACGTTTTGAACTTCTGTACTGTCTGTCGCTTCTCAGTGATGCTTAACTACGATGCTGATCAGATTGGCCTGCTCGCCTCTCTTGACTTTGCTTTGAATGGAAGGCAGGGCCCCCATCCTCCCTTCCATTCTCCGCATTAGTTCCGCATACCGCAGTTGCTCTGAGCAGAAGAGGTTTCTATATCAAACTGTCGACCTGCTAGAACCGCGCGTTGATTCTGCAATGGTTGTGCCTAGTAACATTGATTTCCACAAGATGCGGCGCAGACTCCTTTACATTTTTCGATTAGCCCTCGAACCTTGAGAAAGAGCTTTTACTTAGTCACATATCACACAATTGCCGAATAACAAAAATCGGCACTTATCGCTGACAAATTGTGTCAATTGATCCTTAGTTGGATGGCCCAAAGGCGGGGCAACTCTAGTCGCCAAATGTAAAAGAGATCATAAGCTGCTCACTCGGGTCTCGCGAATTGGCATCAGCCAGTGACAATGCGCGTATCATCGACTCACTTGGTGTCTCGATCTCCAAGCGAGCTCCAAACCTGAAGAATACCCTCAAGGGACGGTTGCGGGTCCTGGTGCATACCCGGATAATGTCGGCTCAGTGTTTTACG
>JBASRM010000051.1:0-15409 GCA_049273835.1 Blastocatellia bacterium
GCGCAAGACAGTCGTTGTAGCCTCGTTGGCCTCTCTGCCTGGAAAGACTTCGCGCATAATCCCTAAAGTCCGCACGCGGATCATAACCTCCGCCCTGAAACCCCGCATTGCGCGTTAGTCCGCCGCCACCAAACAAATCAGTGAACGGCACCCAGACATCTCGGTAAGCATTATCCGTCACGTTCAAACGAATGGGGCCCAAATCCTCCGAAGTCGCGTGTGATGCAGTTCTCTGCTTAAGCCAAACGCCACCACTTCCAATACGCGAAACATCTCCCAAGATTTTTCCGCCAGCATTCTGCGCGGAAACGGCGCCGTTTTCCACCATCCTCGCAAAAGTATTGCAATCAATCGGCATGCCATCCAACGTGCACCCTGATAACACATCAAACGGATCCGCATCGGTGTCATGCGTAGGCGCGTCTCCCTTCACCGTGGGATAGTCCGCGAGTAACGCGTCAAACTCACTGCCAATATAACCCCCGAGTGGATCGCGCGTTATATCATCGTCGCCAGTAATTGGGTCTCGGCTGATCCAGTCTACTCGGTCCGGAAAATTCGGAATCCTTTGCTGTCTCGCTATCTCCATTCCATTGGCGTAGACATACGTCCTTCGCTTCAGACCCTGCGCGTTCAACTCTGTGATCGGCTTGCCTCCAAGAACGCTCGATCTGATGTAGTAGAGGGTATCGCTCAGACTCGGGTGGGTCTCCAGCCTTTTCGCTGGAAAGCCATCGCCATCGTAGTTTTGATCAATGAAGGTTATGTTGTCATCAAAGCCCGACATTCTACCCGCTGCGTCGTACGTATATACGCCGCCCGCGTTGTTCTTTATGTTACCCGCTGCATCATACTGCCAGGCCGTATTCCGGCCATTTAGGTAAGTAGCTGGGTTTGGTCCCTCGTCCCGAGTCCACCAACGATTCGTTCGTCCGGTCATATTGTCAAACACATCGTACGAATAAACCTGCTTATAGGGGTTCGGATTGTTCGAATTGTACGGTTCCCCACGAGCGTCCGTGCCTGACAACCCCTCGCTTAAGCGGCCCATATGATCATAGCTGTATTTCCGGTCGAACGTCGGATTGCCCGACCCCACCGTATTCCAGTTCTCGGCAAAGTCGGTTCGCTTCGTAAAGCGCGGGCAGTCGGTTTGCCCCGTGCTCGTGCTCACGTCGTAGGTTATGGAGGTTAACAGGTGCTCGTCCGCAGCCTTGTGATTGATCCTCTTCACCTGTCCATAACTAATGTTGGTAGAAGCATCTCGTCCGTACTCGAAGTCAAACGAAGACTGGTCATCAAGGGTTACTTTAGTGAGTGTGGTTATGGAGGTGCCGTTTGAAGGACCTACTACGGAGAGTCCGGTGAAGCTCGTTTGAATCGTCAGATTACTGTACTCAAACTCTGCCAGGACGTGCTCAACCCCATTCCATGGTTGGGTGATCTTTTGCAGGTTGTTGTTGGCGTAGACGAATGTAATCGTACGATCAAGCGTGTCCCGGATGGTGGTGATGCGGCCCGAGCTATCATGGTTGATTGTAATGAAATTGCCGTTGCGATCTTTTACCTGCGTGCATTGGTATTCGCTACTGAAAAGCTGGAGTCTTAGCTGGGACCCATCCGCGGTGCGCAAGATCAGCGGGCTGGCGCTCGTGTCCAGCTCCATCCAGGAAGAGTCGGCGGATTCATAGAGACTTGCAACAACTTGTCGCAGCTCTATCCTGGCCCCCGACGGCATTATCATCAACAGAGCGTTTTTACCGGATTGCGAGACATAAGTCTGCGATTGAATTGACGGAAAGCCCAGGTGGAAGCCTGGCGTTGGAAAGCTGTTATCAGCATTGAACGTTATCGTAGACCCTACTTTCGTCCAGACAAGCGAGTTATACGAGAGTGAGAGTCCAAGATCCAGGCCCGCCCGTCCAGCAAGACCGAGCAGCGGAAGACTCCAGTTGAAGTTCCCCGAGTAGAGATCCTCGCCTGGCACTCCTGTTCGATTGATAGGATCTGAAAGAGCGCTCGAGAGATTCATCGCCGGGGGCCCGGGGGGTGAAGATTGCGCTCCAGCAACTCGCGGAAGAGGCACATCGCCGAGCAGGCCCCATCCAACAGTTCTGATTGAGTTGTCGGAGCTGTTCTTGATGTACCATGTGCCGGTAGAGGAGCCAATCGGGCGAAACACCGCTATATCAGCCCGCCCATCTCCATCATAATCAGCGGGGACGGGGGTATCAGAAGATGCGCCCCATGTGTCTGTTTGCGTATGTTCATCAAAGCTGCTCAGGATGTACCAACCACTATTCGTAGGCCGCCACACCGCATAATCATCTTTGGGATCAGGATCATAGTTTTCGGGTGCCGGTATATCGCCGAGTACTCCCCAGCTCTTAACGAGGTCATTATTGTTACTGCTGCGCTTGATGTACCAGGTTCCGTTCGAAGGACGCCAGACCGCTATGTCGGTTTGTCCATCTCCGTCAAAATCGGCTGGTACTGGTTTATCACCGTTAATTCCCCACCCCAGTGTTTTCGTTGAGCTATTTGAGCTGTTTATGATGTACCACGTGCAACCTGCAGTGGATGACCGATAGATCGCCACGTCGGCCTTTCCATCGCCATCATAGTCTGCAGCCACAGGCGTATCACCCTGATCGCCCCAGCCAACCGTTCTAACTGAGTGGTCTGGATTCATGATGTACCAAACGCCCGTAGACGGTCGCCACACAGCGGCGTCAGTCTTTCCGTCTCCGTCGTAGTCTGCGGGCACAGGCTGGTCGGTGCTTACCCCGAGTTGTAGAGTTGCGGGCTGTCCATTACTGCTATTGATGATTAGCCAATTGCCGGTGCTGGGCCGCCACACGCCGATGTCTGCTTTCCCGTCCCCATCAAAATCGAATTTCGATGCTCCCGGACTAGGCGGCGACATTGTAGCACTTGCGTGGCTCGCAGGCGTATTTGCGGTAGGCGCGGGAACATTTGGTGGCGGTGCGGCCGCAAGCCCATCAAAGATCGAAAACCACGACAAAAGCAGTATTGTACAAATGATGAAATACATGCAGCGGCGAGCAGCAAGACTTGAGGCAGCCCGAAGCTTCATAGTGAAAGTACTCCTCACGATTCTAGACATTGCACACTGAACCTGAGACGTCGCACACAAGCGTTCTCTCGGCATGCAGTGCAAGACGATTCAGTGGTGAAATGTTTAGTACTTTCCGCTTAACTGCTGGAGGTAGATAGAGACACAGCTTGAGATCGAGCACCCACTCTATACTTATCCTCATCAGAGCAATGCAAAATACGCGCCCAACTATCCGCGCGTGCGGCTTCACTCGATTGCGCCCCTGCACGCTGTCACAGTCGGCGAGCTTGATCGCGCTGGCTTGATCGCACCTGAGGAGCACGCGCCCTGCGCGCCGCGCCATGCTCCAACGCATCGTCGCAGACATCGCTTGCTTGTGTGGCCCAGCTACGCACGCTGTCTGGCCGACGCTTTCTGCGCAAGAAACCACGAGGGCAAGGACCGCAGCGCGGCGGATTTCAACTTCTGCCTTATCTCTATAGATCGAGGCTGGTCTGTTGAAGCTACCGCAAACCAACTTATGGCTGAGAGCGCGAAGGCGAAATCAGCGGGATACAGTTACGCACTATTCGCTGCCAAGCGAGCTGCTTCCCTGATAAGACGGAATGAGCCATAACGGGGCCTAGTTAATGCCCCACCAGCCGCTCACCTTTTGCGGCCCCCCGTCGTCATCGAAGTGCGCTGTCCAGCCCCATTATAGCTGTAGAGAATAGTCCCTGCTTGTGATGAAGAGGATGGCGCGATGGTGAGTTGATAGTCTCGCTGTGAAGTCTGAACCGTGAACGGGCCAGGCGTCGATGCGGTTCCGCCGGCGGTAGTGAGCTGAATAGTCCCGGTGACGGCTGCGTTTGGCACAGTCGCACGCACAGAACTTGGGCTTGCAGACGTGACGAGTGCGGTGAGCCGGGTTCCGCCACTCCCTGCGAATGTAACGCTCGGAGCTAGCGTCCCTGCCATAAGCGACGCGCCTGTAAGAGTGACGCTGCTTCCGACCTGTCCGCTCTTGGGATCGAAGTCGCTAATGACAGGCGCGGTGACCACGACCTGGAAGTTCGTCGCGCTGGCAGCGGTCCCGCCTTCGGTCTGAACGTTGATCGGGCCGGTGAGTGCTCCTTCGGGAACAGCGGCTCGAACTTCGATTGGACTGGCGAAGGAAACGAGAGCTTGCAATCGCGCGCCCGGTCCGGCAAAGGTGACGACTGTGTCGCCTTGGGCCGACTTGAGCCCGGCGCCGGTGATGGTGACAGTTGTTCCAATCTGTCCGCTCTTAGGATTGAAGTCTGCAATGACGGGCTGAGGAATAATCTCGAGGTTCGCCGCGCTGGTTGCCGTTCCGCCGTCGGTCTGCACCGTGACTGGCCCGGTAGCCGCATCCTGCGGAACAATGACCGAAAGCGAGATGCTGCCGGCCGCCAGGACCTGAGCCGCAGTCTGGCCGCCGCCTGCGCGGGTAAAGCGGACTGTGTTGCGACTGGGCGCGCGCCCATCGAAGCGCTCGCCATGGATAACGACAATCTCGCCGGTTCGGGATCTCGATGGATTGATCGACGCAATCGATGGAGGCAGGGTTATCCGGCGCACGGTGTGATTGCCGGTATCGGCGATCAGGATTGCGCTCGACCGCTCGACGGCGACTCCGCGCGGAGTGAAGAACCGAGCTACGGATCCCGAGCCGTCCGCAATGCCGCGCTCACCGGCGCCCGCAATGGTAGAGACAGGCGCGGTCCCAGGATCGACCAGCCGCACGAGCGAGTTGGTCGCGTCGGCTATGATCAGCTTGCCGGTAGCTTCTATAGCGATGCCGGACGGATCTGCAAACCTGGCGAGACCTGGGGCCTCATCAGCAAACCCGCGATCTGCGCCACCGATTGTCAGAACATTACCCGCGGAGTCGAGTCTTCGAATCTTATGATTGTTCGTGTCGGCTAGATATGCGTATAGACTTCCGCCATTGAAGACAATACCAATCAACCCGTTGAATCGCGCCGCGGGCGAGTCGCTCGATCCGATAGTTCCGTCGCCCGCGACGGTGCTGACGTTGCCGCCCGCAGAGATGAAACGGACCGCCGAGTTCCCCGTGTCGGCGACATAGATATTCCCGCCGTTATCGAAAGCCAATCCGCGCGGAGAGTTGAACCGCGCCTGCGCGCCTGCGCCATCTTGAAGTCCAGCCGTTCCGCTTCCCGCCATCGTTGAAACCGTGCCGTCCGTGGCAATGCGTCGAAGGCGATGATTCCCAGTATCGGCAACGTAGACGCCTCCTGACGAATCGACGGCGACGCCTTGAGGATTGTTAAACTGCGCGGACGCGCCCGGGCCGTCTGCGAAGCCGGCATTACCGTCTCCGGCCACTGTCGTCACTGCTCCGTCAATTGCGATCTTTCGAATCCGATTGTTGCCTGCGTCAGCAACGTAGATCGTATCGTCCGGAGCAGAGGCGATGCTTGCGAGATCTCGAAAGAGTGCTTGAGAGGCAGCTCCATCGGCAAAGCCAGGAGTTCCCGCGCTGCCGGCTACGGTGGTCACAGTAGCCGAGGGTGCGCCTGGTGATGAGGCCGATGCGATTGTGAAGCCATCGACCAGAGTCTCAGTCGCGACGTCGAAAGGGACCACGATCTCCGTAACGACCTTTACGGTCCGAGGCGCCAGGGCTGCCGTCGCAGAAACCGCCAGTTGCGCCGTCGCCGTAGTTGAATCGACGATCTGAACGGGTCCGAAGTCGCCGGTAGGCGCTCCGCCAACAGACACTTCACCTCCGAACGAAGCTTTGGTCTGACCCTGCACCCAGTGCGTGTTCAGACCGTGAAGACTCACGCTCAGTGTCTGCCCTTGCGTGGCCCGTGTGAGACTGATCGTATCAAGTACGCCGGGAGTGCCCTTCAGGGTGCTGTTGCCGTTGAGGATCAGGCGATCGCAAACAACCGATCCTTGAAGCAATGTGTTCCCGTTGAGGACGACTGACCCGGAAGGCGCACGCACTATCGCGTAGAGGCTGGCGCCGCCGTTTAGGACGACTCCCCCTGCCGCTATGTTGAGCGCAAGCCACAGCGGATTTGAAGCCGCTCCCATCGAGGCGTTTAGCGTTATTCCAGTTGCGAGGGTCACCTGGACCGGGCCGGCTATTCTAAGACGGCTTTGGCCATTCAAGTTAATGGAGTTGAGCGTATAGACCGCCGGTTGCCCAGACCCTGCTATGCCAAAGACGAAGGCGCCGTTTCCATTGGCCGTAAAGTTCCTGTAGCCGCCCGGTGGCACCGTCACTTCGCCTGCGTTCCCGCTTACTGTGAGGTCGCGAATTGTCGCGAAATCGCCTGCGTCTTGACTTGGTGCGTTGATGACAACATCGCGAGTTCCGGACGACGCCGGCGGAGGCGCGACGGCCGGGATCGCGATTGGATCTGTACGCGTTACGAGATGGCCGAGCGTGACATTACCATTGAGCGTGACGGAATAGTCAGATGGCTGCGCGCTGCCTGTGCCTTCGACGGCGCCTCCGAAGTTGGGGCTTCCAGTAAGTCGGACCTGGGGAGTGCCCGGAACGAGGAGCGACCCAATGACAACGGTCCCGCTGGTGAGCGTGACGTTCTCGCCGGTTAGCTGTCGGAGGGAGCCTTCAACGCGGCCGCCGTTGATGGCGGGGGCGTGGCGCACCACAGCAGCCTCGACTGCTTCGGATTGGGGGGCGACGTTGCGACGGTTTGTAGAGGACTTCACGCCGGTGGTAGACGACGCAGATGCGGGCGACTCCTCCGGCCGGCGAACACCTGCCGAGTCATGGCTCCGGTCACTCGACGGGCGCACAGCCGCATCTACAAACGGGGCGACGGCTGCTTGCCAGAATAGAAGCGCAACCACGAGTCAAGCGGTCAGCGCCGACGGCCGGATCTGCAGTGATGACCGCTTGCGGTGCGTTGCAGGCTCGACGGGCATGTCGGGCGGATTTGTTCGACGAACGGATAGCATCAGACGCCTCGCCTTTTGCAAAACGATGTAGCCGACAGATTGCTTAAGGTGCTTCATGGTCTTCACCCTGATCATTCAGAAGACGAACGCCGTTGAGAGCCGTCTGGTTTGTGTTCAGCCCTCATCGTTGAATGCTCGAGATACGACGCCCTGATTGCATGATGTAAGTCAGGTTCGATCCGCCGCCGTAGGTTGCGGCGACCTCTATTCGGTCGACTCGTTCGCCGTCGATCATCCGATTAGCGGCCGTAGTCGAGGGAGTAAGAGAGACCGTGGCGGTTATTATTGTCACTCCGCCACCGAGCGACACGCTGGCGCTCGCCGTAGATGCGGATCCGGCACCTTCAAGCGGAGTGCTGTCTACAGTCGCGGACCCCGATGCATCTCCCAGCGCGCGAAGCTTGACTACAGTACCAACCGGAATATTGGCCGCTTCAATCGCAACGTTAACAGGGTTAGGTTGTGCGGTCGGAACGACTATATCGGCTGGGCCGCCAAATGAGCCGGCAGCGTTGGCCGGGGCAGCTATTCCAGCCACGGACGCAATTCTCAATCGCGGTGCGTTGGGCATTGTTACCGGGTTTGGCTGCCCGAGGCTGATCATCGCTTTGTTGTCGAAGGTGTTTTGGGGCCTCGCTTCCGGCTGAAACCCAGTGAAGCTGAACGCTTCGACCCGCATGTATCCGTGCCCCCCGTTGTTGCCGCATTGACCACCACCGCCGCCGGTGACGTCGAGAAGGGCAGCGCCTGTTATGGTGTTCGCAATAAGTCGTATCGCGCCTCCGGATCCCCCGCCACCTTGGCCCGCCAAAACGCTTCCACCCGTTGCCAGAATCGACCCCTTGTTGCTCAGGTCTGGTCCAAAAGTTATGTTGCCGGAACTGGCTATGAGGACAGCGCCGCCCCCTCCGCCTCCTCCCGCACCCGGAACGCCCGAACTACCGGAAGTCCCTCCTCCACCGGAGCCCCCTATCAACGGCACGAGCAATCTGCTCCCATAACTCGGCCCCCCTAAATCCAGTCCGAAAGTACAGTGATTGTCCCCGCCCGGCGCCGCAAAGCCGGCACCGCCACCGGCTCTAAAGGTGACGCTGCCCGCGCCGGGTCCGTCGCCAGAGGTTGCAGCGAAGAAAGGTGAAAAACTAAAACCACCTCCGCCGCCGTTGAATCCGCCCGGTCCTCCTAACCCGGCTCCGCTTGCGCGTCCGCCGTCGAACGAACTCTGCTGACCATCACGACCGCTAACATCGACGGTCCCGGCAATAGTCACATTGCCCGTCGCGAGTAAGGTCACCGGAGTGTTCTTGGAGTTTCGCCGGAAGGTGATAGTTACTCCGCGAGGAATGTTCACCGTAGTAAAGTTGAAGAAGCCGCTCTCCGGTATTTGAACCTCCTGACTAGCCGTCGGCGCGAAAGCCCCGTCCGCGCCTGTAGATCCGCTGTTGAAGGTAGTCTGTGCGCGTGCGGGCACAGCAATGTTGGCTGATATGATAATGAGGGCCACCAGGGTTGCCGAAGGCTTCAGCAACCGTTCGTGACGTCTAGGGGTTTCCCTACCAGTTGAAATCATTGTCTTGTCTCCTTTCCAATTCGAATGGTTGATTCCTAATCGAAATCGGGTCGCCGTTCGACCAGTTAATGCAATAGTCGCCTCACGGAGTGATGTCGATTGTGTTTGAGCCGGTCTCGATCAAAGCCGGAATTCCCGCCCGGGGTCGAGATGATTACCAGATGCCGGCCAAGCACGGCGCTAGCGCTAGCGTTGAGCGTCATGGTCAGAGTAGTGCCGTCCGCGTTGACAACCAGGCTCGAGACCACAATGTTCGTATCAATAGCTCCCGCGCTGTCGATAAACTTGACAGTCGCTGTGCCGGTAAGGTTCGCGCCGGTGATAGTTACCGACATACTTCCGCCCCGGCTTATTAGATTGGGAGAAACGCCCGCGATCAGCGGTCCCTTGGTGGCAGAAACGGATGCGCTGATTGCCGCCAAATCCGGTGCGGGACTCTGCAGAGGATCGCGTTGGATTGATACTCCCAAGCTGATCGCAGATATGGTGGTCGTTGTATCGAGGTTGTCACCTCGACCGACGGATAGGCCACCGCTTACGGCCGCTATGGGCAACATGGCGTCGGGAGTGGACTCGCGCTGTACGGATACGCCCGCGCTCATTGCGGCGGAGTTATCTGGCGAAGCGGGCGCTGACTGTCGCGCTACCGATACCGCACTAGATTGGAAAGCAAGGTCGAAATCCAAACTCCGAACAGTGACCTGTGCTTCACCAAACAAGAGAGGATCAATCACACTCGTGGCACGAACGATAATGGGAAAGGGAGGCAGACTCGGCGCGGTGTAAAGGTCCGTCGCGGTGATCGTCCCCACGGCAGCGTTTCCGCCATCAACACCGTTGATGCTCCACTTGATACTCGAGTCGCCGAGGACTCGAACGTCCGCGGTGAATTGAAGGCTTGCGCCTGGCGCGATATTGGCGGATGACGGCTGAACTCGAATACTCTTGATGGTGAATGGCACTGAAGTCGTAACGCTGCCGCGAGACGTTGTAATCGTTACCGGTCCGGTCGTTGCGCCTTCAGGGACCTCGGCGATTACGGTTGTGGCGTCCGCCGAGATAAGACGACCTGTGGCTCCGTTGAAGGAAACTTGATTGACTGCCGAACCGAATCCTGAACCAAAGAACGTTACGCTATCACCTGGTCCTCCAACCTTTGGTGAGAAATCTAATAGCTGCAGGACATCGTTAGTGAATCTTTTGATAGCAGTGAAATTGCCTGCCGCATCATATTCGTAAGTCGCGGTTTCGCCTGACGGCAAGACAACTCTAATCAGACGCCCGTTGTCATCGTAGAAATATCGGACCGTGCCGCCCTGCTGAGCCGCGATCTGCGATGGGAACCCAAAGTAGATCAAGGCGACCGCTACCAGTGCCAGTACTTGCACCAATGATCCTCTCGAGAGTGAAGGTTTCATCGAAGAACCTCGGATAGCAGAAAACTTCTTCGTTGATTCATCAGCCCTACCGAACCGGCGAAGCTGACGCTCCGGTGAGCACTGGTCGAAGTGAGGAACTGCCGCCATGTGCGTGTGACCATACTCGCTCCTCGGCCCACTGCGGATGAGAAGAAAAAAAGCGAGCGCCGACAGCATCTGCACGCGGGTCATCTCGCCATTGCAGGAAGAGTGAGCGCGCCCGGTCTGCATCGACCTCTCGCCCTTCGGCGGCGTAGATAGGGCCGAGGAATTGATATGCCGCGGCGTCTTGAGGATCGATCGCGATTACCGATTCGAAGGACTGCCGCGCCTCTGCCAGCCGGCCCAGTGCGTAAAGCGTCTGACCCAACTGACGCTGAACCTCCCGGTCACGAGGATAGTCATTCGCGATCCTTGCGAGTATGTCGGCTGCCTGTTGCGCTCTACCTTCACTACGCAGAACTAGCGCGAGATAGAAGTGTGACCTTGGATGATCCGGACTGACAGCGATAGCCCGTTCGAGTAGCGATCTGGCCTTTTTCAACTGCTCGCGTTCAAGCCCGAATCTCTCGGTCTTCAGTTCGGCAACCGCCGCATTGACGAGCAGATCCGGGTTGTCGGGAGTCAACGCACTTGCGGAGCGAAAGGCGACGGCAGCGGCTCCGTATTGAGCGCGCTCGAGCAGTCCTATGCCGTAATCGTTCCATCGTCGAGCTTGTTGTTCGGTTGAGGAAGGGCTAGCTTCAACGACAAATCTCGTAGGCCGCGAGAAAGATTCAGAAAAATGATTGCTGACCTGTGGGTGTGCGGGAGGTGATTCACCTGCCAGAGCGGCCACTGCAACCAGTCTTAGTTGAGACTCCGCCATTCGGACGACCGGTATAGCAAAATACCTATTCTGTCTCGCGAGAACGAAATCAGTGTATTCCTGATTGAACCTGCGGTAGTTGACCCGCGCTCTTAACGAGACAGCCTCGGGAAGGCGTTGCTCGGCGTCGCCAGGTAGGCGAAAGCTGAAACGCACAACGTCGGATCTGCCTGGAAGGATCGCATTATCGTAGGCCTTTGCGACCGTAAGCCAGATTTGATGTCGAGTAATCTGCCTGCTCGAGTCATCAAGTAGGATGGCCTTATAAACGTGAGCGGTCTCGTCCAGCATTCCTCTGAGATCAACAAACCCGCTGTGAAAAAGCTCTCTTCCGTTTTCGTCAACCGCTTCGAACTCTACCCAGGCTTCGTACAGGTCTCGAACCTCGGGGGGGAATGAATGGGCGGCGTTGCGATTTGAGACCACAACCTCGACCGTGATTTCTTCACCAGGCGTGAAGCTGACGGACTTGTCAGGATCAAGAGGCGCAATCACCGGGCCGATCGCTCCGCTTCTCAATGGGAATATGTCGAGGCCGAGGACGTTTGCCCCTAAGAAATCATTGATCAAGCGGGCCTGCTCAGCTTGCCCGTAGAATATCGGCGCGGCGGTGTTGGCTCCTGGCCACCGGTGAGACGAAATCAATCCGTTCTTGGCAGCTCTGTCGTTAGCGCTTTCGATCTTTGGCATGTGGCACGATCGGCAGTCCGTCCTTTGTGGACGCCTGTAGAAGGGAGTTACAGATTCGTGCGACGCACCAGATTGCTGCCATTCGTCATAGGCCGAAAATCCACGGATGTGCTTATAGCCATTCAGCGCGGGCGGAGCGTCTACTTTGTGGCAGGTAGAGCAAAACTCCGGCCGTCGGAGTAGCGGGCGCATCACCGCGCGCTTGTGACCCGGAACGTCAGCCAGTATTTGCTCGTCGGTAACATCGCCGTAAAGAGGCGTGCCGTCCGCTCGAGCAAGCAATGCCGGAGGTCGTATGGTGTAGCTGCCTGTTCCGTCTGGGCGGGCCTCGGTGATTGAGTGACAGACTGAGCAAGTGACACCCTCATCGTCGAGTGGCGTAAACGGGGCTGTCAGTTTCTTGCTGTCTTTTGTAAGCGCCCCTGAAAACAGTGCCACCGGTGTATGGCAGGACTCGCAGTGTCGCGTAAGTTCGATCCCACGGGTGCGCAGTAGAATGTCTGCGCTTTCTCGATAGAATGGATCACGTGCGGCATTGCGATGCAGTGACTCAGACCACCCAGCGTTCGTGTCTTTATGGCATGAGGCGCAACGCTTAGCCGGAAAGAACTGTTCAACCTTTATGTATTGGCCATCTTCGGTCCGGGCGTTCGATGGGCTAAAGGGTTCGGTAGGAGGCGGAGGCGCGAGATTACGATCTCCGGCAGGGCGATCCGAATCCGTTGAGGCCCCACGGCCTGACATCACTAAGCCGCAGATGATAGCCGTGATAACTGTCAGCTTGACGATGTTACGATTGGCCATATGACTGTTACCCAAGAATCCGACGTCGAATGTGCGTCTAGTTCCGCTCGCTCGACGGGACCCCTTCTTCTTTCGCCAACGAGTGGCGATTAGAGAAAAACCATTTCATGCAGGAGGGAAATGGCTGTTCGAGCGGAGCTGTCGGGCAGGCGCCTATCCGAGATCGTGGGACGCAGGAGATGGCAAAGGAGTTGTGGTTTGAGGTGGGTGAGATAGGGTGACGATTACTTTTTTAAGACACTAAAATAATATTCCGAGACGTTCTCGAGACTGCCGTCGGCATTAACTCCGCTGAGCGTCATTATGTAGTCTCGTTTGGTGAAGAGACTGGCGGGCAATCCCAATGTAACTACCTTGCCAGATTTGTGTGATTGCACTTTCAGCGAACCGCTGCCCCAGATTCGTTTGCCATCGACGGTCTCAAGAAATACTCGGTAGCTTTTGTGATCGTCCTGGTCGAGACCGATCTGCACCCGCACAAGGTCTGCGTGTTGTGGAATGATCAGCCTCTTCGGCTCGCCCGCGCCTCGGACCAGATCGGGCGTAAGAATGAATGTGATAGCGCTCAGAGTTGAACGCTGCGGCTTGATCAGCTCCTGTTCCAGCAGTTCGCGCTGACTGCGTTCGCGTTGAAGCTCCTCTGCCAACTGCTCATTGTGCTGGCCTTGCTCGGCAAGTTGGCGCTCCAATTCTTGCTCGCGTTTTAGGGTCTCAGTTCGGTCCGCCTCAATACGCTCGACTTGATTTCTGAGCCGCACGGTCTCAACGATGAACAATGAACCGCCGACGAGAATCACAATGACAGCCGCAGCGAAAGCCAGCGTGATCGCTCGATTCTTACCGACAATCTTGGCGAGGAAGCTGGGCCACCAGAGGACCGGCTTGCGCTTCAGGACAACCGGCGCCACTAGCGCTGATGACTCGGTAGCATAGTCCACCAGAGCTCTGGCAATCTCCACTCGCTGATGCTGACGAGGCAATACAAGGAAGCGCGCTTCAAAGCGTTCGCGCTCGCGCCCGTAAAGCTCGCCTCGCACGTAAGCATCCGTCAACTCACCCTCGACGACGAGGAACTCCTCGAAAAGATCATCGTCGGCGAAATACTGCTCTTCGAGCCGTGCCTTCTCCTGGTCAGACAATTCTCCGAGGAGGTATTGGGCAATCGTTTTATGATCGCCAAATCCTTGGTTCATTCCTGAATGATCCCCTATATATTTGAGTGGCAAAAAACGGAATTCATTTCACCTTTATGACGCTCGGCTCAGGCAATCGTTAATGCATTCCTCTACCGTTACTCTGATCCGGCAGGTCTTGATCCTCAACGCATTACGCTGTATGCCCATCCGTTCTGCCAGCGCCTTCCTGTTTTCTATCTTCGCGCCCTTTTCCTTTCGGTAGTATTGAACGATTAGCTCTCGATTCACAACCGTAAGTCTTTGCAGGCACATCTCAAGACACTCAAGGCGTATTGCTTCCAACTCAGCGGATTCTTTCGAGTTGGTCTGCGGTTGTGGCAGGTGTTCGAGCGCCTCTGCTTCTTTCTCCTGTTGCTTCAGGGTCTCCAGAAAGAACATTCGCGCCACCCCGTAAAAATAGTTTTTGAGATCGCGAATCTCCTCGCCTTCATCGATTCGCTTCGCGACTCGATTGATAACTTCATCAGCATGATCCTCAGGAAAAACAGACCCGCGCCACTCAAAGAATCTTAACAGCTTACGGCGGATAACCTCGTACTTCACACCGGCACGCTCCCGGTCAGCGTCAAGATGCGCAAGCAACTTGTCGAAAGCCCCCTGGTTTAGAGCCGATGCCTTCTTTTGTGACGGCAAATCCAAATTTGGACGCTCCAGGCCTCGGGTTGGGATTGAGCAATCAAGAGAGGGCGCGTGTTCGTAGCGGTAAACAGTCATAGCTCGCAGAGTGGGCTTCCTTACTGTTCACTGCCAGTTGTTTCTACTTCCACTCACCTTGCAACACAAACGCTGCCCAGTAGTAGGGCGATTCCCATCGCTTCTGTTTCCGCATTTCTACCTGAGCTGCTTGCAATGCCGCCGCCGGACGCAAGCCACCACGCATCATTCTCCGGTAGAAGTGGTTCATCAATTCAGCAGTAGCTGCATCGCTCACTTGCCACAGACTGGCCACTACTCGCGCTGCCCCCGCATACATAAATCCCCTTGTTAATCCGACCAGTCCTTCTCCCCTGATGTCTTTCCCAAGCGCTGTCTGACAAGCACTCAACACTACCAACTCGGCAGGCAGGTTCAGATTAAAGATATCGTGCAATCTCAGAAAGCCATCCTGGGGCTCGCCGTGTTCGTTCACCAACGAGAACACGATTCCAGATAGCTCAGGGTGTTCGCTGTCAAGCAGTCCGTGTGTAGCGAAGTGGATGATCCGATACTGAGCGAGTTCGGCGCTCGTAGCGTTTGCTCGGTTGGCCTTGAAATCAAGCGCCATCATGCCTTGTCCGGGAAGGACAACGGCGAGTATCGACCTAGCCTCCCGCCCGGAAAATGGCAGTCGCGAGAGTCGTCTCCCATCGTCCACCAGTCCAACATCTTTGACTGCTCGCTCTACATCGCCGGCTTGTGGAGAGTCGGGAACCGCCGGACTTCCCGTTGTTACTATTCTACCGCGTGTTCCCCGATTGAGCCGGTCATCGTCTTTATCGAAGACCGGATCGGCAAGGACAGCAACCGCCTTGGCCGCGGGTTTGCGCCCGGCTGTCTCACGCCGCAATACCGCGAGCGCCGAAGCCGAAGGCAGATTCACAACTTCGTGCTCTTCGATCAGGGTGCTGTTCCCCCCTTTTGCCTCCGGCAGCGGCAAAGCAGCAAACGAAACAAACTGTAAGGCTCCATCTGCAACGAAGACCAGTCGTTAGTACAGCCCCTTCCCCTCTCAGGTCGCCCGTCGCCCGTCTGAGTGGCAGAGCCTGAGTGAAGTATTCAAGGGATCTTTGCGCGTCACCTAACGACAAATAGGCTGCGCCGATGTTGCTGAGCGTATCGGCC
>JBASRM010000065.1:0-1571 GCA_049273835.1 Blastocatellia bacterium
ACCCAAGCTTGCTCAGCTCTTGTTGGAACGCTTCCACGAGAACGGCGCTAGCAGAAGCAGTGCTTGAATCCAGGTAACCTATGCGGAAGACTTTTCCGGTCTGTTGCGCCTGAGCAGAAAAGCAAAACGCAAAGAGCATGGCGCAAACTAGCCAAGACGTTTTCTCAACTGTAATATTGGAATATTGGAAAAAGGTTTTTAACCGCATCTTGCAACATTCCATAATTCCAACCTTCCAACATTCCATTTGTTTATTTGATGACTTTGTCCGCTCTTGCCAGCACATTCGGTGGAATCGTGAGGCCGATTTGCTTGGTGGTCTTGAGATCGAACACTAGCTTGAACGGAAAGCGTCACTGAAGCGGGGCCACAACAGCGCCTCGCATCCCGACCCTCTCGATTGCCGCCTTTACCAGCCCCTCGGATTTCGCCTCCTCAATGAACTGACGCGCGTACGCCAGCCCGGGATCCCGTCCCTTCGGCAGCACCATAGCGTGCGGATCGATGCCGGGCCGACCGTCGAGAACCCGCGAACCAGGCAATTGATTCGACGCCTCGAACAGGCTTGGCTTAATGCTGAAGATTGCGTCTGCTTTCCCGGCTTTCAACATCTCCACTGTGCCAGCGAGGCTTGGTGCACGGACCACTACGGCCGATTTCAACGTGCGCGAAACAAAGAGATCCGGCTGGGACTTCTCCTGCACCGCAACTCGAATTCCGGGCCGATCCACATCAGCCATTGTCGAGATGGAAGAACCACCAGGGACGAGGTAGCCAAACTCGACCTCCATGTGCAGGGCCGTAAAATCCCACTCCTTTGCCCGCGCAGGACTAAACCCAACGAACGCGACGTCCCACGCGCCGGCTTTCCCGGCGTCGAGAAGGGCGCCGACTGATGGGTAAGTAATCGGCTCAAACGGAACTCCTAGGCGTCGGGCTAACTCTCTTCCGAGGTCATATCCTACCCCCTTCATCTCACCCGAGGCGGAGTCCCGTATCGCATTATGGGGACTGCCAAGCTGGAGCGCAACGCGCAGCTTGCCGGTTGGCGCCAACGCCTGTCGCACTTCCGTTCTCGGAGCGATAGTGGTGCCGGCACAGCCCATAAACAGGAGTCCGACCGTTGCAATCCTCAGCCAATGAGTCGTATGCATTGGAGCCTCCTGTAAAGTTAGCTTTACTATCTAACGTTCAGTTCAACGACGCCTCGCCGCGCTTCTTGGCACTTTATCCATCACGTGCGAACAACGATCATCGAATCACCCGGTCCGCCCGCGCCAGCACGTTGGGCGGAATCGTTAGGCCGATTTGCTTGGCGGTTTTCAAATTGATCACCAGATCAAACTTTGTCGGCTGCTCGACGGGAAGGTCAGCCGGCTTGGCGCCTTTGAGAATCTTGTCAACGTAAACCACCGCCCGCCGATAGTTCTCGGTGATATCCACTCCATAGCTCATGAGGCCCCCAGCTTCCGTATGAGCGGAACCTGCGTAAATAACCGGCATTCGATGATTTGCCGCGAGTTCGATAATGCGAGTGCGGTTCGTCGTCACAAACGTGCTCGGGTGTGCAA
>JBASRM010000067.1:0-2998 GCA_049273835.1 Blastocatellia bacterium
AACCGGAAGTCAGTAAACATTCGCGCCAGGAGTTCTTCTCTGTGCAACCTCTGTGTTCTCTGTGCCTCTGTGGTTATAGGAACAGGTGATACAACAACCACGGAGACACAGAGAACACAGAGGTTGCACAGAGAAATCATGAGGACAATCAAATGAGAAATGTAATCTTTGCAATCAACACTACCCTGGATGGCTGCGTCGACCACACCAAGCAAGTTGCTGATGACGAGACACATGAATTTTTTACGGATCTCCTGCGAGAGGTTGACCTGGGTGTCTTTGGGCGTATCACCTACCAATTGATGGTTCCTTTTTGGCCTGACGTCGCAAAAAGCCAGTCGATGACAAAAGCATCGAACGAATTTGCCCGAACATTTGACTCGATCAACAAAATTGTTTTTTCCCGATCATTAGACGGTGCTGAAGATAGAAATACGAGAATTGTCCGTACGAACCTTCACGACGAAATCCTTAGATTGAAACAAGAACAGGGCAAACATATTTTAGTGGGTGGGGTAAGTGTACCTTCACAACTCATTGAACTTGGCCTGGTTGATGAATATCGTTTTGTCGTTGGACCAATCGTTGCCGGAGAAGCGAGACGGTTGTTGGAAGGTGTTAGCCTGCGGGAGAGATTGCAATTAAAGCTTGTTGAGTCAAAGTTTTTCAAATCAGGATGTGTTGCGCTTCGTTACTTGAAACAGTGACAGAGAAATTTGCGACGCTGTGCGTGCTGGCCCCCACCCAACGAACAAGAACGAGGATAAAAACAATGAAATACATCTGTTTGGGATACATCAAGCCAGGAACATTCGAAGGGATGACCGAGGACGAGCGACACGCAACGCTCGACGAATGCTTTGAGTACAACGACCATCTGCGCGCTAACGGACATCTTGTTGCCGAAGTGCCTCTTCAGCCTCCGGAGACCGCGTTGACCCTGTACTGGAAGAACGGCAAAGTCGCGACGACCGACGGGCCCTATGCGGAAACCAAGGAACAGCTTGGCGGCATTCAGATCCTTGAGGCGCGAGACCTGAATCATGCCGTTCAGCTTGTCTCACAGCTTCCAGGCTTTAAGTATGGACTTGGACCGGTTGAGATACGGCCGGTTGCGGATATAAACGAAATAATGAGGGAGAGCGAGCAGCGGCGACGAAAGGATACCTCGCGCGATGAGGGCGGCGAGGGAAAGGTCGCTTGAGTAGAATGACGCAAAACGGGTGTGAAACCAGGGAATGACTGTATCGCTGGGGAGACTGACTTCTGGAAAGGAACGGCAAAATTATGTCATTCGTTAACGATTTGAGAGTTGCATTCCGCTCGCTGACTCGAACCAAAGGGCTTGCGCTCACGGTGGTGCTGACGCTGGCGCTTGGTATCGGCGCCAACACCGCTATCTTCACGCTGGTGCGCGGCGTGCTTCTCAAACCGCTCGTGAACCGCGACGAGGACCGGCTGATCTATATCCGTCAGAGCGCCCCTGGAGTCGGCGATGAGAACACAACCTTCTCTGTGCCCGAAATCCAGGATTTGCTCGCCGGCATTAAGACTCTGAGCGCGTTCGGCGATTTCTCCACAATCGGGTTCACAATGGTCGGCCTCGGTGAGCCGCGCGAAGTTCAAGCTGGCGTGGTCGGCGGGAACTACTTTGAAGTCATGGGCCTGCACCCCGTTCTCGGCCGTCTCGTCGAACCTCAAGACGACGGTCCCAAAGCGCCCGGCGTAGTGGTTATCACATATCGTTTCTGGGCGAACAATCTTAACAAAGATACTTCGGTGATCGGCAAACCCGTGCGTCTTGGCAGCGTCCCTGCCACCGTCATCGGTGTACTAGAACCCTGCGTCCCGTATCCGCAGGAAACGGAAATCATCGCCAATGTCGTTACCAGCCCGCACCATCTCTCCGCCACCATGGTCACCGGCCGTATCCATCGCATGACTGAGCTCTTTGGCCGTCTCGCTCCCGGTGCCACCCTCGATCAAGCTCGCGCCGACTTGCGTTCTGTCTACGGGGCCATGACCGAGGAAAATCGCGAAGCATATTCGCCCAAAGCGGACTTCCAGATCGGGGCGAAGCTGTTTCGCGATCAGATTACCTCGGACGCCCGGACCGTGTTGCTGGTGTTGCTTGCAGCGTCAGCACTGGTTTTCGTCATCGCGTGTTCCAACGTCGCCAACCTGATTCTCACACGGACGGTTCGCCGCGAAGGCGAGCTGGCCATCCGTGCGGCGCTCGGCGCCAGCACAGGCGCGCTACGCCGCATGCTGCTGGCCGAAAGCCTTCTGCTTTGCAGCGCCGGCGCTGCGCTCGGTGTAATCAGCGCGTACCCGATGGTGGCTATCCTGGCCCGCTACGCCTCGCGTTTTTCCGTCCGCGCGCTCGATTTGACAGTCGATTCCAGCCTGCTGTGGATGGGAGCCGCGCTGGCCGTCGTGGCGGCGGTGATTCTGGCGTTTGTCCCGCGCCTGCCGTCCGCCGATGCGTCCAGTGGCCTTAGCCTATCGAGCGGCAGCGTGCGGATTACCGGCAGCACGAGCCGCCGCCAGCGGATCTTCGCGATTACACAAATCGCGGCATCCTTCGTGCTGATGGCCGGCGCCAGTATGTTGATCACTACGCTGATCGCACTGCAAACGACGCGGACTGGTATCGATACCCGCGACGTTCTTGCCGTCAACGTCCCGGTTATGTCCTACGGAAAAACGCCCCAGCAAGTGATCGATTTCTACAAGGAATCGATTCGCCGCGTGGATGCGCTACCCGGCGTGAAAAATACCGCTTTCGGCCTGATGGTTCCCTGGCGCGATGCCGCCGCCGGCGTCGGCTTCCAATTCTCCGCCGACGGTCATGATCATGCTGCGGGCGAAGAGGATCCCCGCGGGCAATGGCGTGTCGTCTCTCCAGGATTCTTTGCGGCACTCGGCGTTCCCATCCTCACCGGTCGTGATTTCAACGACCTCGACGGCCAAAATAAAGATAAAGATCCCGTGGTCA
>JBASRM010000071.1:0-6491 GCA_049273835.1 Blastocatellia bacterium
AGCGGACTGAATGCTTACGAACGGCAAAGGCTCGTCACAGTAGATGCACTGGCCACGCGCGGCAGGCGTTCTCCTTTGACAGCGCGGGCAATTGGTCACGTCCTGGCTCAAGTTTCACCCCCGGGGCAAGTGGTTGTGAGGGCGTCGGCGCGGATTATAACACAGGGCATTTGGCATTTGTCATTTGTCAATGGTCATCATTGGTGATTGGTCATTGGTCTTTTTCATTCGTTATTTGTCATTCGCGCCCGGGACGCCGCCCATGACCAATCCCAATGACCAATGACAATGACCAATGGCCAATATGCTAATCGCGATAACCATCGATCGCTGACCACAAGCCACTCGCCGTGCTACGATTCGATCGATGACGCTTCGCGATTCGCTGACCCGAAAAAACATCATTGTCGCTTCCGGAGTCTTAGCCATCAGTCTCGTTGTCGCTGGTTTCTTTGTGTTGCGCCGGGCTCCGCGAGTGTCAATGGCAAGCTATGTCCCGGCTGGAGCGCTCGCGTTTGTTGAGATCGACAGTCTTTCGGATGTGGTTGATGGTCTCACCGGCACAACTGCCTGGCGCGAACTGGCGCCGGTGCTGGGTCTATCGAGTCAACTGAGACAGGTCGGCCTTGTGGGAGACTTGATTGGGCGGACGGGGCTCGGTCCGGACGAAGCCGTCGTCGCAGGCCGCGCTCAGTTTGCCGTCGCGATTACTGGAGTCGAGTCAGATACAGGCGAAACCGAACAGGGCCCCTACCTCCACCTGAGACCGGACTTTGCGCTGATAGTCGAGACTCACTCGAAACCGGAGACTGCCGCGCGGCTTGTGCGCGAACGCGCATCGCTTATCGCCGAGCGAATTTTCGGACTGCCGATCCTCAAAGACTCGGAAGACTATAGCGGTTCGGAGGTGCTGGCTTTTCAAGGCCCCGAGCCCCATCGACAACTGGTGGCATCTGCCGTCGGCAGCGTAATACTCATCGCCAACCGGAAGGACGCAATCAAGTTGTGTCTCGACGCGATCCAGGGCCGCACTGCCTCACTTGCCGAAGACCAGGCGCTCAAGCAGATGGGCCCCGAGATCAATCGCGGCGCGTCGGTTTTCGCTTACGTTACCGCCGCAGGTATCCAGAGGCTTACCACCTTATGGCCGGTTTTTCTCGCGGGACGACCGTCGACGCCGGAGACCTCAAATCAGTTCTCCGATCTACTGGAGCATTTATCAAAGCAGTCTTTGTTGGGACTACTGTATGCCGCGGACTTCGAATCAGGAGGGGTTAGGGAAAAGTATCTGACCGTCTTGCGCCCGCTGGTTGCCGAAGCCCTGAGCGAATCGCTGAAGCCGGCGTCTGCTTCCAGCGTCGAGTCCCTGCCGTTGGTTCCGCGGACGATCGAGAGCATAACGTTGGTGAAGGTTGAAAGAGCCGGTGAAATGCCCGAACGCGTTTTGAAACAGCTTGCGCCAGCAGTCGACCTGGTTGCCGGCGTTGCGCTGCGCGAGTTCGTTATCAGTCTTCGACAGCAGTACGCGTTGGAGCCTACCGAGTCGCTGGGCGACTCAGTCGGGAACGAAATAGCGCTGGTCAATTTTGGAAATGATCAGCCGAGCGCGATGCTCATTCGTGTAAACGACAGATCGCGACTGATCCCAGTTGTGAAGAAGTATCTGGCACAGAAAGGTGCGCCAGTTTCAATCGAAGAGGATTTCGGTGCCGATGTTCTGGTGTCGTCTGACGATGAACGAAACTCTGCCGCTTTCGTCGCCGAATTCCTGGTGCTGGGCACACGCGACCAAATACACAGCATCATCGAGACTAGTTCGAAACACGACGGTATCGATAACCAAGAACGGCTCGGCGAGCGGCTCGCCCACCCCTACAACGGTTCGATAGTCTCCTATCGACGGAATGACGATTCAGGCAAGCTCATGCTGGCAATCTCAAAGATAATGCGAGTCACCGATGGTTCAAACGAGCTGCTTGAGCGGGACGCGGCTCGGAAGGCGCTCGATCGGCTGCCGCCGTCGATTAGCTTTACCGAATTTCGGAACTACGGGATATATGCCGAGAGTCACTCGGCGGTTGGAAATTTTGGAGCGATAGGTGCGTTGATCGGTGGAAAAGAAGACTGAGAGAAAAGGGGAGGTTCAAGCTACTGCTTCTACACTCCTTCGCCGCGTCCTGAGCTTAAAACCGAGGTGGGCGCCTTTCGGCGTCGTCGTCGAAGGATTCGAGTGCGACGTCGTTCTCGCACCTCGATTCGATCGCGCACCTTGCCGTAGAACTTCGTGAAATAGTCGTACATCGACCACAGTGCAAAGATCACAACTATCCAGAGCATCGCCCGCCCCGCTCCGTAGCACAGCACGCGGAACTCATCGAGCGTCATCTGGCCGGTATTGGCGATGGCCACCATCGTGCGTCCCATTTCTCCGAATGAAGCGAACGGCACCTCGGAGTTGACGCCGCTTGGCGGTTGGAGCCCCCACGGACCGCCCGGCACGCTGCCGAGGATCAGCAGCGTTACAGAGATCACCTGAGTCAGCATTTTGAACTTGGCTTTTTTCGACGCGCTTATGGTGAAGCCTTCGGCGGCCGCAATCGAGCGCAATCCGGACACCGCAAATTCGCGGCCTATGATGATCACGATCGCCCAGGCCGGCGCCAACCGATTTTCCACTAACGACACCAGCGCGGCCGAAATCAGCAACTTGTCGGCGATTGGGTCGAGAAGAATGCCAAGTGTCGAAACCTGTCCCCGTTTTCTTGCGATGTAACCATCCGCCCAGTCGGTTATGGAAGCGCCAACGAACAACGCCAGTCCGAACAACTGTTGCGGTATTCCAAGCCAGTCGCTCGGGAATTTCGTCAACAGGACGACGACCAACAGCGGCACGACGAAGATTCTTGACAGCGTTAGGGCATTCGGCAGGTTCAAAATCTGGTCCCTGGATCAGCTACTAGGGCACAATGGTCGAACGTGGTCGAGGGAAAGTCTTAGCGATACATCCAATCTTTCTTGACTGCTTGACTATATTTTTCGGCTGCTTCATTGTCAAGAACCGGTAATGTGCCGGTAATATTGCGACAGTGTTTTGATCAGGGATGCGGGGAACTAATCCGGGATTCGTTGTCAAGGATCGGAAAGCTTGCGCGCCGGTCTGTCTTTGCAAAGCCGGGAAGAAGCAAAGACGCGAAGACAGCGTGGTCGGGAGCATCGTGATCACATCTTAAGCGCAGAAAAATTCGCCGATCGTTTCCAGAAATTCTGCATCTAATGCCGGCGGTCAGACCTTCAATGAGCCCTCTAATCCAAATTATGAGAAGTACACGGGGCCGATGGATCACCATCTCCGCAGTCTTGGTCTCTCTGCTGATAGCTGCGATCGTTATTTATGTTGTCCGAATGAACCGCAGCCTCGCGGCAGAACGTGAACGCCAGGCGGCCGCGTCGCGAGTTGAAGTCGAAGAGCGCTCGCTGCACGCGCCTTCGGCAAAAGGCCTGACTCTGTATTTGAATGCTTCCGATGTGAGGGCGGTCGCGAGCTTCCGTGGCCTCAAGTATCTGGCCACATCCGGTGGCCTGATCGCGATCGACGACGGCGGCAGCGCAGTGAGGCGGTACACCACGCTCGACGGCTTGCCCGAAAACGACCTTACCGCGCTCGTTGTGTTTAGAGACCAATTGTTCATCGGCACAGCCAGCGCGGGGCTCATTGCTTTTGATGGAAATGCTTTTACCGCGTATAGCTTCACGAAACCAAAGGCGACCCGCGTAAGCGTGCTGGTTCCAACCGAAAGCGAGCTCCTGGTAGGCACGCTGGATGGCGGGATGTTTGAATACGACGGCCAGCGGTTTTCGCGTCGCTTCAATTCGGCTCCCGGAGCCGATTTCAGCCGGGTGACGGCGTTGCTGCCCTTCGAGTCCCGGTTGTACATCGGTACTCAGGACAAGGGCCTATACATCTGGCGTGAAGCTCACATAGAACACTTGACCACCAACGAGGGACTCCCATCCCCACGCGTCACCTCGCTCGTCTCGTTGCCGTCGAGTCTCTCCGAAAAGGGATCCGTCGGAGTGGCGACGGACTTCGCGATCGTCGCCCTCAGCGAAACCAACCAGTTCAAGCCTGTCTCTGGCCGGGCGAATGTCACGTCTCTGGCAGTGGTCGGCGACCATCTGTGGGCTGGACTGTTCAGCGGTGGAATTGTTGATTTGAGCGCAAACCAGTCCGGTAAGCGAAATTCCAACAGCCAGAACCCGCCGGGCCCAGCCGAAGCTGTAGGGTTGCCTGCCTCCGCGGCCGCCGCGGTTTACGTGAGCGATGGAAGATTCTGGGTGTTGACGACAGAAGGCGCCTTCGCTCGTGATGAGCGAGCCTCCCGCCCTGCGTTTGAACCGATCAATGTGAGTCTTACTCGCGATCAAGTCTTGACTAGCGGTCACATCACATCGCTGGCGTTGGACGGTTTGGGAAGATTGTGGGTCGGATACTTCGATCGCGGAATCGATTTGATTGAGCCTGAAACAAACGAGCGGCTCTCGCACATCGAAGACGATCGTCTCCGCGAGATCAATCACCTTTTGTTTGACCCAAGTGAAGACAGAATGCTTGCGGCGACGTCCCGGGGATTGGTGGTGCTGGGGAATGGATTCAAGAGGGTGATAACTCGCGAACAGGGCGGTTTGGTGAATGATTCGGTTGCGCACGTCTCGCTGGCAGATGGTGACTCGCCGTTGTTGGCTTCAACCGGCTCGCCGGGTTTGGAGAAACAGGGCGGTCGCATGCTGGTGTTGGCGACTGCAGGAGGGCTCACCGAAGTAATTGGAGGTCGCGCTCGATCGATCACCGCCTTTCATGGGCTCGCAAGTAATCATCTTTATGTCTCGGCAGCTGTTGGATCTCGGCTGTTTGTGGGCAGTCTTGCGGGGCTTGGCGAGCTTGAGGGCTTGAGGGTCGTGCGCACATACAAGACTTCCAACTCGCGGTTGTCCCACGACTGGGTAACCGCGCTTGCAGATGCGGACGGCACGCTCTACGTGGGGACGAACGGCGGTGGTGTCGATGCTATTTTGCCTACAGGCGAATGGTTGAACTTCAGCGATGAGCTTGGAAAGTTCGAGGTGAATCAGAACGCGATGCATTACGATGGCGAGCGATTGTACGTCGGCACTAGCGACCGCGGACTTTTCGTCTATAATACGCGCGATCGAAGATGGACTCGGGTCACCGCGGGATTGCCCTCTCAGAACGTTACAGCGATCACAAGCGATGATCGGTTTGTTTATGTAGCCACGTTAAATGGATTGGTCCGGATCGAAAAGGGAGTCGGTTGAACTTCGCATTGAACAGGATGGCAAAACTGAACGCAGTCAAACTATTGGTTGAGGTGAGATAGGTTTTACCTCGCAAATTTGAATTGTCAGTTCGCATTAAAGGCAGATGGCCAAGATAACTTCTAAAGCAAGCGCGAACGCAGTCGTCAGAGCAATCCTGCCTGGAGTGTTGCTTTTTCTTCTGCCGGCCGCCTCCCGTGCTCAGTCCGGTGTGCTGATACCTTCAAGCACCGAGAGGCCTGATCCTTCGGTGCTCTCACTCGACGAAATGAGTGTCAACGTGCTGATCGACAACCAGTACGCTCGTGTCCGGGTAACTCAGATCTTCGGGAACCACACCGATCGAATTCAAGAAGGCCGCTATGTGTTTTTGATACCAACAACCGCGTCGATTTCAGACTTCGCGGTCTGGGACGGCGACGTGCGAATCCCGGGAGTCATTCTGGAAAAACGGCGCGCGGAAGAAATCTACAATGACCTGGCGCTCCAATCGATTGATCCGGGTTTGTTAAAGCAAGAGCGCGATGACGATGCCACCACTGCGTTCACCGTCCAGGTCGCGCCCATACCGGCCTACGGGACCAAGCGGCTTGAACTCGAGTACACGGAGTTGCTCTCGGTCGACAACCTTGAATCGTATTTTTCATTCCCGTTCAAGCCGGGTGATTATGGAACGCAGTCGGTCAGCCATCTCGAAATCCGGTTGCAGCTCACCAGCCGTTTTCCGATGACTGATCTCAGTTTCAAGAGCACACGCTACTCGATGAATTTCATCGACAACTCGGCGCAGTACAAGTCGGCGTCTTTTGAGGGCAACAACGTTCAGCTTAGTGAGGACTTCGCATTTAGCTATGGTCTGAATGTTCGAGGCAGTGCGTTCGAGTTTCTGGCATATCGGGCGCCCGAACGAATAACCGCGGCCGAATTGCGCGATCCTAGATTGGCCGAGCGGGAACCGGATGGTTACTTCGAAGCTGCGGCGGTCTTTAATGAGGCGGGCCGCTCGCCGGGAGATACATCACCGCCTCCTCCCCGATCAATACTCGTTATGCTCGACGCCTCGCTGTCTATGCAGTTCGAGAAGCTCGACCGCGCTTACGAAGCTACTGAAGGACTGCTGCGCTCGCTTACACCCCAGGACACGTTTAATCTCATGC
>JBASRM010000073.1:0-10123 GCA_049273835.1 Blastocatellia bacterium
CAGTCTACGGTACGTTCTTCCGCAGACTGGACAGTCTACGGTACGTTCTTCCGCAGACTGGACAGTCTACGGTACGTTCTTCCGCAGACTGGACTACGGTACGCTGAAGGCATCAATCATCGCACGCACGTCGTCCCCCAGCGGATACAGCACCGGACACGTGCAACCCGCTTCCATATACTCTCGCACTTTTGCTCGACACTCATCCGGCGTCCCTGATGCCGTTATCAGTTGCACTACTTCGTCCGGAACAAGCTTCATTGCTTCACGGATCTGATGTTCTTCAGCAGGCCACGTCAGCACGCGGCCAATTTGATCGAGCAGGTCCTGACTCACGCCGCTTGCCTTCATTATGTGAGGCTGCTGACCCAGGTACTGAGTGACGAGCTCGCGCGCGTTATCCAAAGCACGCGAACGATCATTGTCCAAAGAACAAACCACCAGTTGAGGTCGATCGACTTGCACGACCTCACGGCCCGCCCGCTCGGCCCCGGTGCGCAGGTGCTCCATCGCTTCGCGATTGTACGCGGGTGAAACGAGATAGTTGAGCAGCACGCCGTCGGCTATCTCTCCGGCAAGCTCCATCATCTTCATTCCAGTTGCCCCGATGTAAATCGGCACGTTCTTTGGCGACCGGTCGCCGTGGACGATGTCAATCTCGATGTCTTCAACTTGAACGAACTCGCCTTTGAAGGTGACCTTCTCCATCGCAAGCAGTCGACGCACGACTTCAATCGTTTCGCGCATCGCCTGAAGCGGTTTGCGGCGATTGACTCCTACTTTTGAAGCAAGCGGCTCCCACCAGACGCCGAGCCCGCATATCGCGCGGCCCGGCGCGAGGTCATCCAGAGTGGAGAAGGTCGCGGCGATCAGCGCCGCATTCCTGGTCCAGTTGTTAATCACTCCGGACCCGACCTTTATCCGATCCGTCGTCGCTGCGTAGGCGGCCATCGGCACGATCGCGTCGCGCACGAGCCGCGATTCGGCTTGCCACACCGCTTCAAAGCCTCGCGTTTCGGCGTAGCGGACGTAGTCGATGGCTTCGCGTAGCGAGTGTTTGTCCTGAATGTAAAGGGCGACTCGGGTGGACGAACCGGGCATTGGCCTCCTATCTGTGGCGGCGTATGCAAATTAACGCGGGCATTATACTATTAGTCTTGCCGACGGCAAGTTGAGGCTTGAAGACAGGAGGAATGTGATGTTACCCATCCGTGGCGTGTACGAGGTTGCAATTCGAGTCAAGGAGCTTGCGAGGGCCGAGCCGTTCTATCGCGAGGTCTTGGGGCTCGAAGTCGGGATTCGAGATGAAAAGCGCAACTGGCTTTTTTTGCGAGCCGGCGGGGATGCGGGAATGGTTGTCCTTCAGGAAGACAAAGGAGAATGGCCGTTGCAGCACTTTGCTTTTACGTTGGACCTGGCCGACATCGAGCGCGCGGCATCTATGCTACGCGAGCGGGGCGTCGAAGTGGAGGGGCCGGTGTTTCATCAATGGATGCAATCGACTTCGCTTTACTTCGATGACCCGGACGGAAACGCTCTCGAGCTGCTTGCGCTAGGGGGCGAGCCTGCTGCGAAACACTCAAATGATTAAGACGCCGGATCTCATACTCAAACGAGGCACGATCATCGACGGGACGGGCCGCCCAGGTGTCGTTGGAGATGTAGCAATCCATCGCAACTGGATTCTCGCGGTTGACGCGCCGGGATCGCTCGAGGGCGCGCCGGACGAACTTGATTGCGAAGGCCTGGTCATCGCACCGGGCTTTATCGATACGCACAGTCATTCGGACTTGCGTGTCCTTATCGAGCCTGGACTTCCGATGAAGGTACGCCAGGGCATCACCCTGGAGGTCTTCGGGCAGGATGGAATTTCGGTCGCCCCAATTCGCAAGCTCGATCGCCCGCAGATGGAGCGTTCGCTTGCCGGCTTGCTTGGGCGGCTCGACCGCGAGTGGGAATGGGAAACAGTCGCCGAGTATCTCGACGCGGTTGAGCGCGCCAGACCGTCGCTCGATTGCAGTTACCTGATCCCACACGGAGCAGTTCGCCTGAGCGAAATGGGAATGGAGGACCGGCACGCGACGCCCACAGAGATAGCCGCGATGCAGGGTTTGATTCGCCAGTCGATGCGTGAAGGCGCTCTCGGAATGTCGACTGGATTGATTTACCCGCCGTGCTGTTTCGCCGACACGGCGGAGTTGATCGATTTGTGCAAGGCGGTTGCCGAGTTCGATGGCGTATTTGTCGCCCACATGCGGAGCGAAAGCGACTACCTCGAAGATGCAGTCGCCGAAATGATCGAGGTCGGCAAGCGATCGGGCGTTCGAGTTCACATTTCGCACTTCAAAGTAGCCGGGCGAGAGAATTGGCCGGTGATCGATGGCGTGCTCGAGATGGTTCGCATCGCTCAAGCCGAAGGCCTGCGTCTGACCGCTGACCAGTATCCTTATATTGCGGGCTCGACTATGCTGGGCGCGATACTGCCGCCATGGGCCCACGCGGGAGGAGTTGAAGCGACAACGGAACGTCTCACCAGCACCGATGAGCGCGGGCGAATGCGACAGACGATGCTTGATCGCTCGCGCTCGGAGTGGGACAACTTCTGGAAATGGTCGGGCCCTGAAGGAATAGTCATTTCCGACATCCCCTCCGGCCGTCATTCGGAATACGTGGGCAAGGCCCTCAGTGACGCCGCCGCCCTCGCTCGACGAGCTGAGAATGGTGTGAGCGAAGAAGCGGCCGCCGACTTTGCGTTCGATCTGCTCGCGGAAGAACGCATGGGAGTCGGCATGATCTCGTTCAGTCAATCAGAAACAGTAGTTCAAAAGATCATGCGTGAGCCATATGTCAACGTATGCACCGATGGATTGTTGGGTGGCAAACCACATCCGCGGGCTTATGGCACATACCCGCGCATCCTCGGCCGCTACGTGCGCGAGCTGGGAGTGTTGACGCTCGAAAACGCAGTTCGCAAGATGAGCGGGCTGGCTGCTCAGACTTTTCAGCTTAAGCAATATGGTCTGATCGAACAGGGCGTCCAGGCCAACCTCGTAGTCTTCGATCCGCAGCGAGTCATTGACCGCGCAACATTTGAGGACTCGAAGCAGTACCCCGATGGAATCGAGCACGTGATTGTTGAAGGCATAACCGTAGTCGAGCACGGAGAGCAGCATGATTCGGGCAGCGGCATCGCCGTGAGATCGCGCGATGGCGAATGACACTCGCCTTGCTTCGGGACTTCATCATCAGATTACCGCGCTCTACCGCCCGGCTTTCTCGCAACAAAACCAACACAGCCCTCGATCAATGGTCGATCTCCGTAAGCGCCGACGATTCGAACTCTAAAACCCGCCCGCCGAAGCTCCGTTGCAATTTCTGACCTTCTGAAAAGCTGCAGATGATGAATCTCCGTATCGCGTCTGAATAGTTTGCCGATTTTTCGGAACGATGTAATCCGGCGAGTGAGCCTACTGATGTTGTCGTGTTCCTCAACTTCTACAAGCACCGCCCAGTCGGAACCTTCCCGGTGTTTTTGCCGCGGACCCGTTCCGCGACCGGGCTCAGCCAGGTCAAACACAAAGACTCCTCCCGGCTCGAGCGCTGTGTAGACACGATCGAACAAACGGCGAAGTTCGCGGATGCTGTTGTTTTCATCGAACAGATAGTTCAAGCATTCACCTAGTGAAGTAACTGCGCGACAGGGAGGAAGTTGAACCTTTAGCAATGACCCCGTGCGGAATTCGGCTCGCGGCGCGCGTCTCCGAGCTATCTCGATCATCGAAGGAGAAATGTCTACGCCGAGAACTTCATAACCGGCCCTGGACAGTGCCTGGGCCCACAACCCACTTCCGCAGCCCAAATCAACGACGAGACCCGTCACAATTCGGTTGGTCCGCAATATCTCCAGGAGCCCCGGGGCCGCGGTCCGGGCAAAGTCACCAAAGCCGGTATCGTGAATATATGCCAAATCGTCTTTGTATGATCCTTTCAACCGCTCGCTCCTTTATTTGAAGATCGACGAACCCATCACCACGAATCCAAGGAACCCAAAGCCCACATCATACTGCACACGGATCGTTAATATAGCTTCGGAGCCACCACACTACCATCGTTCGACAACCCGAGCCCGCATTGGCTATTTTGCGGATGGTGACAGGCTATTTTGCGGATGGTTGCGCCATAAAATACGCGAGTGCTAGTATCGAAACCTAAACCAAGGGGGTGGCTGGCAATCGTCTCAACCTTCAACGAGTTCGTGAGTCCGCTTTCAGGCGAGAGTTGGTTTCAAGGTACGAGCTCACGCCACTTCCGAGGTAAGGCGGCCACGAACACTACTAAATGGCTTTGGTGGAGGATATCGGAAAGATGAAATCAACGCGCAGGGCGAAGATAACCGCGCTGGGCCGGTACGTGCCGCCAAAGATTGTAACGAACTACGACCTCGCAAAGCGAATCGATACAAATCACGATTGGGTAGTCGCTCGGACCGGCATCGTCGAACGGCACTGGGTCGAGCCGGGAACTCCAACGTCAGAAATTGCAGCGCAAGCCCTCGGCGATCTGTTAAAAACGCGCGGGATCGAAGCCAGCGAGATCGAGCTCATCATCGTCGCCACGGTAACGCCCGATATGTTCTTTCCGGCAACAGCCTGCATAGTTCAGAACAAAGTGCGGGCGACTCGCGCCTGGGGATTCGACGTTTCGGCAGCCTGTTCAGGCTTTCTTTATGCTCTGACGATCGGCGCTCAATTCATCGAAGCGGGCACGCACGAAAGGGTCGTGGTCATCGGCGCCGACGTGATGTCGTCGATTACAAACTTTGACGATCGCTCGACCTGCGTCCTGTTCGGCGATGCAGCCGGCGCCGTGTTGCTGGAACCAAGCCTCGAGGAGGACTTTGGGCTTCTCGACTACATGCACGAAGTGGATGGGTCTGGCGGCGAATTTCTGTACATGCCGGCGGGCGGCAGCCTGAACCCCGCCACGCACGACACTGTTGATAAGAAGATGCACTATGTTCATCAAGAGGGCCAGCCGGTGTTCAAGTACGCGGTGCGTAAGATGGGCGAGATAAGTCGCGGCATACTTCAGCGCAACGGATACGAAAGCAGCGACGTCGACCTGTTTATCGCCCATCAGGCAAATCTGCGGATTATCAACGCGGCCGCTGAAAAGCTCGGCCTTGACGAAGACAAGGTGGTCAAGAACATCCACAAGTTTGGCAACACTACCGCGGCGACAATCCCCCTCGCGATTGGAGACGCGATAGATGACGGTAGATTGAAGAAGGGCAAACTCGTGGTCTTCGCCGCGGTGGGTGCGGGATACACCGTCGGCTCAGTTCTGACGCGGTGGGCTTACTGATATATTAAGGATAGAGTTCAACAGGTAACGGCGCGGCCTCGAGAATTGATCGAAGTCGCGCCGTTCGTTCAGGAGGTTGCTTAACTCAATAGCCGAGCGTCGTTTGACCGCTTGCCGAAGCGGGAGCGCCGGTGACCTCCTGGACGATCTTGACCCCGACGCTGGCGCCGATTCGTGTTGCGCCTGCTTTGATCATCTCCTGCGCCTGTTTCAAATCGCGAACTCCGCCGGAAGCCTTGACGCCCATCTGCCCCCCCACCACACGGCGCATCAGCGCGACATCGGCCGCCGTCGCACCGCCCTTGCTGAAGCCTGTTGAGGTTTTGACGAAATCAGCACTCGCTTCTTTTGCGATCAAACACGCGCTGACCTTTTCATCATCCGTCAACAGCGCTGTCTCGATTATCACCTTGCAAATGAAACCCGACTCGTGAGCCACCTCGGCAACACCTCGGATGTCCCGGGATACGAGGTCATTGTCGCCGGACTTCAGCGCGCCGATGTTGATCACCATATCAAGCTCACTCGCGCCGTCGAAGACCGCGCGCCTGGCTTCAAAGGCCTTCGCGTCGGGTGTGTTTGCGCCAAGCGGAAATCCGATCACCGTACAAACTTTCACTCCGCTTCCTCGCAGAGCACACGCGGCCTCACGCACCCAGGTTGGGTTTATGCAGACCGAGGCAAAGCCGTACCGCACGCCCTCCTCGCACAACTTCAAAATCTCATCCCGCGTAGCCTCAGGCTTCAGCAAGGTATGATCGATGTAGCGCGAGACTTCCCGCGCAGCTTCGCTTTCGGCTCCGGTTAGACCGAACCGCACGCCGCCGCCCGCGATCAATGAGCGCATGCGATCGGGACATTTGACGAAACATTCATCGTGGTGCAGTTGGCAGTCGTTCCCAGCGGAGACGCCTCCCAGCCGCGACAGAATGACATCGGTGATTTGCGAAACCAGCTCTTCTATGTTGGGATCATCCGGCATCAGGATAAAACCTCGCTCCCGACCATACCTGCGTTTATGTAAGAGGCTAAGACTCGTTAGCGCGCGGCCGGGATCGCCGGCTGGTGGCGCGATCCTTAACCGCTTCCAACAAGGCGTATGGAACCTTAAGATTGCCAAGACCAGTCACGAGGCTGATGTCGGGCTTGTAACTCCCGTGATAATCGCTCCCGCCGGTCACCAATAAACCGTATCTCTCTGCAATCTTGGCGAAGCTCGCCCGTTCAGCATCACTATGACGGCTATAAACCGCCTCAATACCATCCAGCCCGAAATCCGCCAATTCGGCGACCAGCTCATCAACCTGTTCGTAAGACGGCAAGCCTAACTGGTAAGGATGTGCCAGTACTGCCACTCCGCCAGCCTGGTGGATCAGAGCGATCGAATCACCGGGCGATAGCCGGGCCTTATCGACGAAGGCGGCCGCCCCTTTCTTTAAAAACTTATCAAACGCGTCCTGGATGTTCGCGACATAGCCCCTTTCGACCATCAGCCTGGCGAAATGCGGTCTGCCGACCACGTTGCTCCCGGCTAACTGAACGACTTCATCGTAGTCGATGTCAACTCCAAGCGATTGCAATCGCCTCGCGATCTGAGGATTCCTGTCATCTCGAGCTTGATTCAAGGCGACGAGCTGCTCTGCGAGCGTCGTCGATTGTTCGTCGATGCAATAACCGAGAACGTGCATGGTTCCGGGAGAATACTCGGCGCTGATTTCTATGCCCGCGACAAACTCGATTCCGAAACGATCTGCGGCGCTGCGCGCCTCGGGAATTCCGGCGACGGTATCGTGATCGGTGATGGCGACCGCGCGCGCTCTCATCGAGCTGGCCAATTCGATCAACTCCTCAGGAGTTTCGCTTCCGTCTGAGTAGGTTGTGTGGGTATGCAAGTCGACAAACTCTCTCGACATCGCGAACGATATTATCCGCCGCTGACGAACACAGTCAATTGATTCGAAGCGGAACGCATCGACCTCGAAACTTGCGACAGGAGCCGCTTTCGTGTCAGTGTCACAGAATCGGCTACCAGAGCCTGTTTCAAGGCATCTACCACACAACTGGCTCTGGGAGCCCATTACATCCTCATCACAATTTCATATTGAATGACGTTTTACTTTTGCGGTCGCGCGCGCACAAAAAGATGTCGGGCAAACATCGCGCAGTTGCGGGGGTCTTGAAACTGGCTCTGGCAGCCGGTTTCACGGATCGCACGATCTGGGGTCGTTTTGTCGCGGCTGTTGTTAAAAAAAAACGTTGACAAGAATGCGCGAAGCAAATATATACAACAATATGTTGTATAACATTTACGCTAGTATACAAGAGTAGCAACGCTACAGTATCTTGTGTACGAGGTAAAATCTAACGAAAGGAGATGCACAATATGGCAACTGCAAAGAAGGGCGGCGCGAAGAAGAAAGCCGCCGCGAAAAAAGGCGGCGCTAAGAAGGGCGCGAAGAAGAGATAGTATATCGCCGCTACGCAAAACGGGGGTTCTCTGTGTGAGAACGCGGGGATGGGTGACCATCCCCTGTTTCTTTCTCTCTCGCTGTTTTGTTTCCGTCTCATCAAGGCCGATGCGGCCCGTGAACTCTTCGAGGAAACTGTTGTAAACTAATCGGCATGACCGTTGAAAGAGACGAACGACCCTGGGGCATGTACGAAGTTCTGGCGGAAGGCGCGGGCTACAAGGTAAAGCGCATTGAAGTGAAGCCGGGTCATCGCTTGAGCCTGCAAATGCACCAGAGCCGCTGCGAACACTGGGTCATCGTCTCAGGCGAAGCGATTATCACGGTCGGGGACCGCGAGCTGCCGTTGCACGAAAATCAGGACGCCCTGATACCTCCTCAAACCCTTCACCGGGTAGCTAATCCAGGAACAACACCGCTGGTGTTTATTGAGGTCCAGTGTGGCGCCTACCTTGGCGAAGATGACATAACCAGATTCGCGGATGATTACAATAGAGCGGGCAACGCTGATAACCGCTGAGTCCCAACCAAACTTCGTTTATTGAACCTGCGCCTCAATCTTCATCGATGAAGCTGGATCCGGTTTGCTTTCTGCGGTGCCATAAAGATCGGGCTCGCCTTCGGGTCGCGTGTGCCACCGCTTATGGACCCACAACCACTGATCCGGGTAGCGCCTCGCGCACTCTTCGATCACCTTTGTGAACCGAGCCGTATTCAGCGAAACTTCCTCTTTGAAATCGCCGGTTCGAATCAACGGTATCTCCGGCTCGAACCGAAGCCGGTGTTTTTTCAATCCCTCGTCCCAAATCAGAAAACCCGGTACCACCGGAGCGTCTGCGCGAAGGGCGAACACAGCGAGGCCAGTGGTAGAACAAGCCGGCGTCCCAAAAAAGTCGCAAAACACCCCTTGATCCGGAAGCGTGTTTACATCGATCAACAATCCGACATCCTGACCTCGCCGCAGAACGTCCAGCACTTGTTTGACTGCCCTGTTCTTGTCGATTGTCCGGTTACCGGAGAGCTTCCGATACTGCCCTATCATCCGATCCAGAAGCGGATTATCCATTGGCCGAACAAGAAAGCTCAGGGGGTGACCAAACGCACCTTGAGCGAAAGCGCATAGCTCCCACGCGCCAATGTGCCCGGTCAACATCAGCACACCTCGCCCCCGCTCCGACGCTCGCTCGTAGTTCTCGAACCCATCGTATTCAACAAAGTCGGATATGTTGTGTCTTGTGATCTTTGGGAATTGAGAAAACTCACCCAGCAAACGGCCTAGGTTAAGGAAAACTCCCTTTACGATATCGCGTCGCTCGGCAGGGGTCAGGTCGGGCATCGCAAGCGCCAGGTTCAAGTCGCCAACACGTCTCAGCCGGCCGTGTAAGTGATATGCGGCCCTCGAAATCGACTTGCCCACCAGGATGGCGCCCTTGCGCGGCATTACGCGAAGCAGCTTGAGCAACAACCATGCGGGAACGAACTCGAATACATTGCGAAGTGTGCTTCTCTTCCTGGCAGGCACGTGCTCAAACTATCACCTCACCGCCGGGGTGTCAATTTTTGGCGTGGTGCGACATTTTTGGCGCGTTGTAATGCATCTCGGACTAACATTCTATTAACTTTCGTCTTAGAACGGGGAGAACAATTCGCCACTCATGTTGAGCTGACTCATATGGACCTTTACTCTTGTGCGCCGGATTCGCCCGGGGTATTCTTTCGCCAGTCTGCCCCTTCTTGAGATCCTCAAACAAATCAAATTGGAGAGATCGTTATGCGAAGCCTTCGGTCCGCTGTCGTGGCGGCAGCGACGTCTTCTTTGAACAAGATACTGGCCATTTCGCTGATCCTGCTGTTCTCGCTAATCACTGTCAAGGCTCAACAGCCTGCTGTTGGGAGGCAGAAGTCGCCGAGGCTCACCTCTGAGGACGTCGCTCGACCGCCCGTCGAGCAACCGGCAGTGGATTCAAAACCCACTCCCGAGAAGCCTGGAGACGCACCTGTGGAAGGAGCTCTTGAACCGAAAACGGCCCAGCCAAAAGCGAGCGAGGCGACGGTGACCGCGGACGAGTCGTCTTGGCGCGAGCGGGTTAACAAAGCACGCGATCGAGCGAAGGAGGTTGAACGCGCCGCTGAGGAAACCGAAATTCGAATCACTACGCTTCGAAACGACCTCGGGGTGTCGGGACAGAGCGCAAGGTATCGAAACGATACTGCTGCTGAGTTAGAGCAGGCAGGCCAGCGACTCTCGCAGCTGCGGGTTGAATCGCGGGCTGCCGCCGCCGACGTTGCGC
>JBASRM010000084.1:0-3741 GCA_049273835.1 Blastocatellia bacterium
CAGCGGACGGCTAGGGCATAATTGAACTTCAAACCAGCCCAAAAAAAGTATGATGAGTGAGACGAAATGCGTGAGAGAAGGACGTTGAGACGCGGTCACGCATCACGCACTACGCATCAATGATGAGAGGATGTGCCTTATGAAGTCTTTACTAACGATCCTGGCAATGGGATTCCTGCTCGCGATGACGCCAACCTCGCGCGCGCAGGATCCGGAATTGGTCAATGAAATCGTCGCTCGCGTCAACAATGACATCATCACCCGCGCCGATTACCTGAATGCCCTGCGCGACTTTAAAGAAGAGTTGTCACGACAATTGCAGCAGTCGGGTAAGAAAGACGTTGATTTGAACACCGAGTATGAGCGGCTCAAGTCTTCGGTCCTCGATTATATGATCGACGATCTGTTGCTTGAGCAGAAGGCAAAAGAGTTGAATCTCGACGTCGAGGCGGAGGTCAACCAGCAAATGGCCGAGATCGCCAAGGAGAACGGACTCCCCAATGTCCTTGCTTTCGAGAACGAGCTGAAGAAACAGGGCGTCGATCCGGAGTCGGCGCGTGGCTCGCTGCGAAAGAAGATTCAATCTCAGTACGTCATCCAACGAGAAGTGCTTTCGCCTATCTTTCAGCGTTTGAACGATAAGGACCGCCGCGAGTTCTACGAGAAGCATAAGGATGGCTTTACGGTTCCCGGTGAGGTTTCACTTTCTGAAATCTTCCTGCCGCTCGAAGGACACACCGCCGCCGAGGTCGATCAGCGTGCGAAACGGCTGGTAGCCGAGCTTCGCGCGGGCAAGAAATTCGCCGATGCGGTGCAGGAGAATTCGCCTGCTACCCGCGCATCCCGCGCGCAGGGGGGGAAGATCGGAACCTTCAAGCAAGGTGAGCTCAAAGAAGATATCGCCGCCGCGATTTCCACGCTGAAGGTCGGAGAGGTAACTGAACCGATCAGACTCCAGGACGGATTTCAAGTAATCAAGTTGGATGATCGCAAGCCGGCCACCTTGCGGAACTTTGAAGACGCCGATGTCCAAAACGCGATTAACCGTGCGGCGACGATGGAACGCGCCGATGAAGCCCGCAAAAAATACCTGAAGAAGCTGCGCGCCGACGCCTTCGTCAAGATCTCGGATGGTTACGTCACTGCCCAGGCGAAACCTGAAAAGACTGAGAAGTAGAACACGCGGCGACGGGAGAAACGGCGAAAGTCGCCCCGTCGCCGTCCAGCCCAGTCTCCGCTCGCCTGTTCTCGAAAATGCGCCTGGACATCTTCCTCAAGCTCTCGCGACTCTCGCCCCGGCGTACGTTGGCGCAGCAAATGTGCGAAGCAGGGTCAGTGAAGGTTAACGGCTTGCGAGCCAAAAGCTCTCACGAAATGCGGGAAGGCGATCTGCTGTCGATTCGACAACGCGGGCACATCACGACTGTGCGGGTCACAAATGTTCCATCCAAACCGCCTTCAAAACGTGAAGCGGCGTCGCTGTACGAAACAGTCAGCGTCGAATCCTACACCACGGATTGATTGAACCGGACCGGATCAGACCTCTCCTTAACCTGCCGAGGATCACGTTTGGAGGCTCGCTCCCGCTCTACCTTTGCGTCTTGTGATCCTTCCACGAGTACAGGTCTGGATGTTACAAGTAACGCAGCGGTTGGTTCGCGGCACCAATCCTCAGATTCTCGACTAAGGTGCGATGAGAATGGCAAAGCGATTTACAATCGAAGAGCACGTGCGCTGGTCGGACATCGACCGCGCCGGGATTATTTATTACGGTCAGTTCTTACGCTTCTTCGAGATCGCGGAGACGGAACTCTTCCGGTCAGTCGGGCTGCCTTACTCGAAAGTCTTTGACCGTTTGGACATCTGGCTTCCCCGTGTTCAGATTCACTTCGACTTTCGCAAGCCGCTCATGCTCGACGATCCGATCGAGGTCTCGGCTTACGTTGGGCGCTTCGGTACGAAATCGTTGACGCTGAAATTCGAGGTGAACAAGAAAGGCGAGAACGACCTGGTAGCTGAAGGGCACGTGGTGCTCGCTTGCGTATCGCGATCAACATTCAAGTCTATCCCTGTGCCTGCGGAGATAATCGAAGCTCTAAAGCCTTACGCCAGAGAGTAAGAACTGAGTCACTGCCGGGGAAATCGCTACAACAGTCTCCAGCCCACCAAATAGACGCTCGACAGCAAGCGCGACCCAAAACGCCGTTGCTAACGGGTCGCGATTTGATCATCAAGCGAGTGCGAATACCGGTGAAGAAGCTCGCGCTCGCAAGCTACCGAAAGTTCTTAAATCTTTGGCGGAATGCTGACCGCGATTTGCCGGAGCTACTGGACGCAAAGCTCCACCTCGCAAGACTGACAGCAGAGTTGTCGGGAAAGAAAGCCCACCCCCAGCCTTCGGCGGTTCGCTGAAGCCTTCGCACGAAAGCTCCGCCTTAAGCCGTCACGAAAAGCTGCGTGACCGCGGGTTGTGGTTGCATGCACGTTGCCGTTTCCCTAACCTACTTGCTCCCAACACAGTCGGATATTTTGAGGTAAAGATGGCGAACAGACATAACTTTCTGGGTGGCAACGCGATTGACCCCACGCCGGTTACCGGGTCGATGACCGCGGCCGACCTTGTGGACTCGGCTTTCCTGGCTTACAACGCTGCCCGGCTGCGGGAGGCGTGTCAGCTCTTCGTCGAGAAGATGCTCGAAGACGATGTGACCATCGGCATGAGCTTGACCGGCGCGCTCACTCCCGCTGGCCTGGGCATGTCGGCAATCATCCCGCTCATCGAGAACGGCTTTGTCGATTGGATAGTTTCGACCGGCGCGAACATATATCACGATACTCACTTCGGCATTGGGTTGAAGATGCATCGTGGCAATCCGCAGACGAGCGACGTTGTGCTTCGAGAAGAAGGCGTCGTCCGGATCTACGACATCTTCTTTGAATATGATGTGCTTCTTTCGACCGACGAGTTTTATCGCAAGATGATCGAAGGCCCGGAGTTCCAGCGAGAAATGAGCACCGCCGAGTTTCACTTCCTGGCCGGCAAGTACATCGCCGAGCGGGAGCGGGTGCTGGGGATCGCCGGCAAGAGTTTGCTCGCGGCTGCTCACACGGCGGCGGCGCCGGTCTACACGTCGTCGCCCGGTGACAGCTCGATTGGGATGAACGTCGCAGCGAAGGCGCTTACCGGAAACAAACTGCGGTACGACGTAAACGCCGATGTGAATGAAACCGCGTCTATCGTTCTGGATGCCAAACGCGGGGGCGGCAAATCAGCGGTATTGATCTTCGGGGGAGGCAGCCCTAAAAACTTTTTGCTACAAACCGAGCCGCAGATTCAAGAGGTCTTGAAGATCGAGGAGAAGGGTCACGACTATTTTCTGCAAGTGACCGATGCGCGGCCGGACACCGGCGGGCTTTCGGGTGCGACCCCGAGCGAAGCGGTCTCTTGGGGAAAGATCGACCCCGACCGTTTGCCCGACGCCGTGGTGTGCTATCTGGATTCGACGATCGGACTGCCAATCATCACGTCCTATGCGCTGGCGCGTCATAAGCCTCGTAAGCTGAAGCGCCTTTATGAGCGCCGCGAAGCGATGATGAAGCGGCTCATCGACGAGCACGCTCGCGCGGTCGGCAATGAACCCGCGCCGGCGTTCTCCTCGGACCCGCGACGGAACGGCGACCGGAGGTCGCCGCAGCGGCCCGGGACGCCCGCGCCACAATAACCGATCCTTTCCGAGGAGA
>JBASRM010000087.1:0-2721 GCA_049273835.1 Blastocatellia bacterium
GTCCGCTACGGAACGCCGGAACGGTTGGAAAGGGTGACGTGTCTCCCAAGCCAAACGTGATGTTGCCGTTGGAATTCAGGAAAAATCCGTTCCAGACACAAGCGGCCGTCCCAACTGGGCCACCAAACAGGAACTCGAATCCGCCTGATAGTGGTCCCGTTAGTACGGGATTACCAAGACCATTATCGTCGTCTCCGCGGAAGGGAGTGTTCTGATCATCACCACCTGCGACTTGATGTCCTGGATCCAGATTCTCAAAAATGATCGGACCCGCTGTGTCGTCGTTACCTTGAATACCTCCGGTAACCCCAAGTGTTACACCTGGGCCGATCGGCACTGGCGCTAGGCGGTTCGTATATCGGAGAAACCCTCGCGCCAGTCCAGACAATCCCGCCGGAGTCGCCGTATTTACATCGAGCGGCGATTGGAAAAAGATATGATCGAACCTGTCAGAGTCACCGTCTCCCGTGTTGCCCCCCGATGCCGGCGGGTTAGGAAATAAGTCCCCACGCAGATCAACAAAATCCGCTCGTCGATCCGTGGGACATACATCCTCGAAGCAGAGGATCTCGCCGAGCATTGGAGACGGATTCTTACCGATGCCAGCCGGAGTACCTCCCGAGATGACGAACACTGTGCCTTCTTCGTTGACCATCAGTCCCGAATGCGTCGTGTAGTCAATCTGCATGTCGACCTTCAAGGGAGTCGCTCCCGTCGCGAGTCCAACCACCGGGTTTGTCGCCGGTATTGTCGGTCCGTTCCCTTGCACAAACACCCGGAAGTTGTTCACCCCGGGACTCAGAGTCAGCCCGTTCGCCACCACATCCGCAATACCGTTTGCGACAGGCAGCGTCCCCGGAACACCTGGCGCCGGGCTGGAGCATACGTCAAATGCTCCAGAGCAGTCGGCGAAGCTGATCACCATCGACGGCGTCGGGCCTAGTGCGCTCGGCGCGGGGAACAATCCCTGGGTTAGCTGCTCGAACGTAACCGGTCCGGCCACAAACGATGCCGAGACCGCCGCGTATAACACGTTGCACGGTCCGGTGGCGAGGCTGATCACATCGCCAAACAACGTGGAAGAGCCGCCTCCATAATTCGTGTTACGAACGCCATTAGCGGTCAGGATCGGGCCGCTGGCGTTGACCGAAGCTGACCCGCCATTCCAGCTATTGAGATTTGGCGGATCGGGAATGATGTTTATCACTCGGTTGATTCTGGGGGTGGCACCGCAGTTTGGAACGGTGCGACAAACCTCGGTCGCTTTGAAAATCGCACCGCCGCTGAACTGGATGAGGTCGAGAAGTTGATAGTACAGGCTGCCGTCGTCGTCCACCGCAATACCTGCGAGGTTAGAGAATCTACTTCGCAGTATCTGTCTTACGTTGGCGAGGAGGAACTCGGTGCCTCCAATCTCAAAGATCGCAAACTCGAAAATTCTTGTTCGAATCGGTTGATTAGCGGCGTTGGCAGCGCAGCCTTCAGTGTCGGCTACTGAGACATAAATCACTTCGCCGGTAACTCCACAAAGAGCCGGGGTAAAGTCGCCCAGGTCGGCGACCGGGTTCACCGCTATACCCGTCACCGTCACCTGGTCATCCATACAATCACCAGCCGTCGGATTGAGAAGCACAAACCCGTTGCTGCCTCCCGGTAAATTAACCAGGTCCGGCAGATTCACGTTGAATATAGTATCGACCAGGGGGCCTCCGACGAGGTCAAATCCGAAATAAAAATTACCGATCGAGTCTCCGTAATAATAGGAGTTAAACAAGTGCCCGTTGGCGAAAGTGTGTTCCGAAATGGCCGCCCGAGTTAGCGTGAAGTCAACCTCCGGCTCAATGATTGAAAAATCATCAATCTTGGTTCCTCGGTCTGCTACACAGTCCTCGCGCCCATCCCAATCCGCAATCAGAACTACCTCGGAGAACTGGTTATCTCTCCCTCCGATGGTCGTGATCAACGCTGATGAAAGCGCGCTGGTCTCGTTTAGCACCAGAGGTTGTCCCACCAGCGGAGGACCAAGGCCACCCTGCTTCAGCCCACCTGGAGGATTGATCGGTACAGAGCCGCCCGGTCCTGAAGGAGCAGGTAAACTGCTTTGTATCTGAGCTTGGGGGTTGCCCGCGACGATCCTTTTTGACAATGTCCGCGCGACGTCTTTTGAGCTTATTCCCTTGGGCAATCGCCGTACACCCAGCCCCGCGAGCACCTCAGGCGAGATGTTTCGTTGAGATGACTCAATCTGAGGGTTGATCTGCCCCTGACTCTCCGCGACGCCAGTCTCCTTTGATGACACGGCGGTCAACTCGCCCCTTCCGCCAGCAACCGCCCTGGTCACAGTAGTCGGCCCTGGGTTAGTTTTTGCTGCGGTAACTTTCATTCCTACCAATGGAACAATTAATGTCCCAAGCGCTATGACGACCATCGCCGAGTATGCTGTCTTCCTTAACCGAGTCATCTCTTCTCCTCCAACTTGCGGGGAACGCCCAACAGATCGTCGACGCCCCAATTATTTGATTCGAGCCAATTCTTCACACGCTTTCATATGCTTGGGGCTTCCTGGCGATTTTCATGTTTATCCCAACCCCCCAGCCGTCGGTGTCGCTGTCGGTTGCCTCGTTCACAGCCTTCTAAAGACTCTTGGTGTTGATACCGGGTACTTCTATGTCCGCGATGGGGCTATCGGAAAGCGCGAGCTAAGACCTGCAAGAATTGAAG
>JBASRM010000089.1:0-5181 GCA_049273835.1 Blastocatellia bacterium
AGGTTGGTTCGTCATAACGGTGGGCCGGTGTTGAAGCGGGCCAATGACGAATGACAAACGGCGAGCGCGGCTTGACCGATTGAAATCGGTCGTGTAGTATCGGGTCATAGCGACGAATAGGGGCGGCGACGATAATAAAGTTTATTTGGCGCTCAGAAAACACGCGAAGACGCGGTCGGAGAAGGTGTCTCCGGCCGTGCTTCGCATTTGTGTGCGCAGCGTATAACAAGCTTGAAGCGGGCTATCGACGATCGAATTCTTAGAGACTTTCTCTAGTGACTTACCCTGTTTTGCGTCAACAGGAGTCTCCCCGAATGCCGGGTTCGGCGTCGCCAGCAGAAAAGCTTCTTCCTGCCTTCTAACCGAGGAGAGATATGTCAGCATTAGCAAATACTGGAAACAGCGCAGTTCGAGAACGGTACGATTTTTCTAGAATCAAAACCGCGATCAGAATCCCAAACCTGATCGAGGTTCAACGTCAATCTTACAATCGCTTTTTGCAGATGGATCTTCTTCCGGCGGAACGTGAAAACACTGGTCTTCAGGCAGTGTTCCGTTCGGTGTTTCCCATTACCGACTTTCGCGAGACCTCGCAGCTCGAGTTTGTCGAGTACTCTATTGGCAACTGGCAGTGCAAGTGCGGTCAGCTCGAAGGACTGTATCACCTGCGCACCAATTGCCGCTCGTGCGGCGCCATTCTACGAGTCAATCCTTACGCGGCCGAGGAACAAACCTGTCCGCAGTGCGGCACGATGAACACGGTCTCACCGGTGCTGTGCGATAACTGCGGCGAACCGGTGACTCTCCAGCACAAACACTCCGAGAAAGAGTGCCAGGAAAAGTCGATGACCTATGCGGTGCCGCTCAAGGTCAAGATTCGCTTGACGGTGTGGGACACCGACGAAGATACCGGCCAAAAATCTATTCGAGACATCAAAGAGGAAGAAGTTTTCTTTGGTGAGATTCCCCTGATGACCGACAACGGTACTTTTATCATCAACGGGACTGAACGGGTGATAGTGAGTCAGCTGCACCGCTCGCCGGGTGTGTTCTTCGAAAAGGAAAACAACAACACCTATTTTCTTGCGAAAGTCATACCTTATCGAGGATCGTGGGTCGAGTTCGAATACGACGCCAAGAACCTGCTGTACGTGCGCATCGACCGCAAACGCAAGTTCCTGGGTACAGTATTCCTACGCGCGCTCGGTCTTATGGAAAAGATCGACGTCGATCGCATGGGTTCCGATTCTCACCTCGAAGACGAGATCAAACGAGCGAGCTTCACGGACGCGGAAGTGCTCCGGATGTTCTATACGTCGCAGAAGGCGACTATCAAGGATGGCCGGCTGCAGTTTGAGCCTTCGGAGGGACTGGTCGGCCTGCATCTGGCCGAGACGGTTGAAGACCGCTCGGGTGAAACTGTAGTCAAGGGCGGCACCCACGCTAAGAAGCTCACCAAACGAGATATCGAGGCGTTGCGCAAATCTAAGATCAAGGTGGTGACGATCGACCCGCAAGAGATCGAAGGGGCATTTCTCATCGACGACGTGGTCAACACCGACACCGGCGAAGTCATTGCCGAAGCGAATACCGAGCTCACCCCTCGTGAGTGGCAGCAGATCGCCGAGTCGGGGGTAGGGCTGGTGGAGATTTTCTTCCCGGAGCGTGACGACTGCGGTGTGGTCATCAGCCAGACCCTCAAGAAGGATTCCGTCAAGACGCCGCGAGACGCGATCCTCGAGATTTACCGCAAGATGAGACCGGGGGACCCGCCGACGATCCTGACGGCCTGGAATCTGTTTCGCGGAATGTTTTTCGACGAGCGCAAGTTTGATTTCTCGCGAGTCGGCCGGTTGAAGGCCAATATCAAACTGGGGAAACCGGAGCGCGACCGTCTGGATCAACAGACCCTTTCAACTCGAGACTTTGTCGATGTGATTGCTTACGTACTCAAGATGCGCAAGGGCATCGGAGACGCCGATGACATCGATCACCTCGGCAATCGACGAGTGAGGGCGGTCGGCGAGCTTCTCGAAAACCAGTTCCGGATCGGGCTCGTGCGCATGGAACGCGCAATCAAAGAGAAGATGTCGATTCATCAGGAAATGCAGACGGCCATGCCGCGCGACCTGATCAATGCAAAGCCGGTGACGGCGGCAGTACGCGAATTCTTCGGATCATCGCAATTGTCTCAGTTCATGGACCAGACGAATCCGCTTTCGGAGATCACTCACAAGCGCAGACTTTCAGCGTTAGGGCCCGGCGGGTTGTCGCGCGAGCGCGCGGGATTCGAAGTGCGCGACGTGCACCCGACGCACTACGGCCGCATCTGTCCGATTGAAACGCCTGAAGGACCGAACATCGGATTGATCTCCTCGCTGTCTTGCTTTGCTCGAATCAACGAGTTCGGTTTTATTGAATCGCCTTATCGAAAGGTCGAGAGCGGTCGAGTGGTTGACTTTGTTCGCATTACTTCCGCCGGCGACAGCGAGCACAACATCGGCGATCACCTGCCGCGCGAACAAGTGGATAAAGCGAACAAGAAGCTTGCTGCGGACGGGCAGCAGCCCGGCGAGTACGAGCCGTATCCGTTTTATCTGTCGGCGTGGGAAGAGGACCGCTACACAATTGGGCAGGCGTCGCTCGAGTTGGACAAGCAGGGACGAATCGTCCAGGAGCGTACCTGGTCGCGGAAGGCTGGGGAGTTCAAGTTTTCCGAACCCACCGAGTTGGACTTCATCGACGTGAGCCCGAAGCAACTGGTCTCTGTCGCTGCTTCGCTGATTCCTTTTCTAGAGAACGATGACGCCAACCGCGCGCTGATGGGTTCGAACATGCAGCGCCAATCGGTCCCGCTGTTGCGGGCCGAAGCTCCGCTCGTCGGAACAGGGATGGAGAAGGTTACGGCTCAGGACTCCGGCGCCGTTGTTATCGCCCGCCGGGATGGCGTGGTTGACTCGGTTGACTCGGAGCGCGTGATCATTCGGGCCGAACACGGAATCGCTGGTGGCACAACTTCACGGGAAATCAACGCGGACATATATCAGCTCACGAAGTTCAAGCGGTCGAATCAAAACACCTGCATAAACCAGAAGCCGATCGTCCGCGAGGAGCAGGTTGTTAAGAAAGGCGATGTTATTGCCGACGGGCCTTGCACAAACAAGGGCGAGCTCGCCTTGGGTCGCAACGTGCTGGTCGCGTTCATGCCGTGGCGCGGGTACAACTTTGAGGACGCCATCCTCGTGTCCGAGAAGCTGGTGAGGGAAGACTCATTCACTTCGATCCATATCGAAGAACTTGAAGTCGAGGCACGCGACACAAAACTGGGGCCGGAGGAAATAACTCGCGATATCCCGAACGTATCCGAATCCGCCCTTCGCGATTTGGATGATTCGGGAATCATTCGGATCGGCGCTCAAGTCAAACCCGGCTCGATACTGGTCGGCAAGGTCACACCAAAAGGCGAGACTCAACTGACCGCGGAAGAAAAGCTGCTGCGGGCGATTTTCGGCGAGAAAGCCGGCGACGTGCGCGACGCCAGTCTTACCTGCCCGCCGGGCATCGACGGGACGGTTGTAGACGTCAAGGTATTCACTCGGAAAGGGGCAGAAAAGGACGAGCGATCGCTGTCGATAGAGCGCGCCGAAGAAGAGAAGCTCGAAAAGAATGTCAGAGACGAAGTACGTATCCTTGAAGACGAACGCAACAAACGGATTTTCGAGTTGCTCGAAGGACAGCGGCTCGCCGATGACCTTCTCTATAAGAACAAGAAACTGCTGCAAAAGGGCGCCAAGCTCACGCGCGAGGACCTTCAACAGCTCGAGATCGGGGCGCTGCGCAAAATCGAGATCACAAGCTCGCGTATCGACGTGCAAGCCGAGATCGCCGATATCGAGCGGCGCACCGAGAGACAGGTCAAGGTTCAGCAGCAGCTTCATCATGAGAACATCGACAAGCTGAAGAAGGGCGACGAGCTGCCGCCGGGCGTTATCAAGATGGTGAAGGTATTCATCGCGATGAAACGCAAGCTCTCGGTTGGTGACAAGATGGCCGGCCGTCACGGCAACAAAGGCGTCATCGCCAGGATTCTTCCTGAGGAAGAAATGCCCTATCTGCCCGACGGCACGCCGGTCGAAATCGTGTTGAACCCGTTGGGTGTTCCTTCGCGAATGAACGTGGGCCAGATCCTCGAGACTCACCTTGGCTGGGCCTCGAAGGTTATCGGCCAGACTATCAGCGATCTGATCTCGGACGGCGGGAAGGTGGATGCCATTAGAAAGATCTACAGCGAAGTTTTCACCGGTTCCGAATGGCAGGAGAGGCTCGGGGCGATGTCCGATGACGAGTTGATCGCGCATGCCCGGACAATCGTCGACGGCATTCCCTACGCGTCACCGGTGTTCGACGGCGCGCGCGAGGCGGAGATCAAGAAACTTCTTGAATACGCGGGGCTGCCGAGCTCTGGCAAGACGGTGCTTTATGACGGAATGAGCGGCGAGCCGTTCGAGCAGAAAGTAACCGTAGGCTACATCTACATGATGAAGCTCTCACATTTGGTGGATGACAAGATTCACGCGCGGTCGATCGGACCGTACTCGTTGATCACGCAGCAACCGCTGGGCGGCAAGGCTCAATTCGGCGGCCAGCGCTTTGGAGAAATGGAAGTGTGGGCTCTGGAGGCTTACGGCGCGGCTCACATCCTGCAGGAGTTGCTCACCGCCAAATCGGACGATGTGGCGGGTCGCTCAAAGATCTACGAGGCAATCGTCAAGGGCGAGGCCGACTTCGATCCGGGCGTGCCCGAGTCGTTCAACGTGCTCATACGCGAGCTTCAATCGCTGTGTCTTGACGTGGAGCTTATGCGCCGCAGCGAAGAAGAGGAAGTAGTGGCAGCGGAATAGGTGAACCCGGTTTCGGGTTCCGGGTTCTTGTTTCCGGGTTGCAACGATGGGCAACCCTGAACGATGAACCCTGAACCTTGAACCTTTGATAGGGGAAGGTAAAGAGAATGTTTAGGACACACCAAGAAAAAACGAGCCTGGCACCTGACTTTGAAGCAATTAGGATCAGTCTGGCCTCACCGGAGAAAATCCTGGGGTGGTCCCACGGCGAGGTCACCAAGCCCGAAACTATTAATTACCGAACCTTCAAGCCCGAGCGCGACGGATTGTTCTGCGCCAA
>JBASRM010000109.1:0-7809 GCA_049273835.1 Blastocatellia bacterium
TCGCAACCGCCCCCGATGGTTCTCGTCGCTCACAGGAACAGATTATGACTCTCGTTCATGCAATGAATGAAAAGTGGGTGAATGAACATAAGAACAAAACACTCGGCGAAGTCGTCGCGCTTGGTCAGAGTGTCCGTTCCGAGACATTGGCGCTTCTTGCCCGCCTCAGCGACGATCAACTGTTGGAGAAGATTCCTGGCGCGCCCTGGGGTGATGGTACTGTTGGCGGGGTGATCGCAATCAACGGCGACCACGCGCGACAACATTACCGATGGGTCAGCGAGGGTCTGGCAGCAAAAGAACATTGATCGGGATAGCCCGATCACTTCTTTGCCCCTCGAAGCTTTGCAATCGCTTCTTTAACCGCCGCCGCATCTTTCGCGTCGGGACCGGTTTTTAGGTAGGTTTCCAGCTCCCGCGCCGCAGCTTCTTTGTCTCCACGCTCTTCATGAACTCGAGCTCTTTGCAGAAACACGGTGTTCAGCTTCTTATCGCTCAGTTCCCAGGCGCGGTCCAACTCCTGTTCGGCCCGCGTCAGAATGGGTTTCACTTTTACCCGGTCGGTGGTACGTATGGCCACCTCAATCAGAGCGACCGCGTGATTGAAGTGGGCGGCCACGTGGCTGTCGTTTAGCTCGGCCGCCTTGCCGAAGGCATATTCGGCGGCGCGGAACTTTTGCTGTCTTACCATCACCATCCCAAAAGTGTAATAGACCCCGGCCCCTCGGTCGTTGATTTGCCGGGCACGCTCTAAAGCCTCGAGTGCTTCAGTGTCTTCGCCCCGTCGATAGAATTCGGAGCCGAGAGCAGCATACGCATCGAAGTAATCGTGGTATTCGGCAGCCGCTTCGCGTAGTAAGGCTATACCTTCATCAGACTTGCCCTCGCGTATCTTTGACATACCTTTTACAAACGCTTCGCGAGCGGCCTTTGGAACATCCTGCACAAAGCTTGTACCAGGCGGACCGAGAACCGGTTCGGCCTTCGGCCGCAGAACAATCTCAACCGTGACTATTTCGCTAACGGCGTCAGACGGTGTGCTCAACCGCATCGAATCACGCAGTTGAACTACTTGCGTTGCCGTCTCATAGCCGACCATCGTGACAACGAGTTCGTACTCGCCGGGGCGTAGACGTGGAAATGCGAAATCCCCGTCATTCCGCGTAACCGATTGGCTAGCCACGCCGCCAGCAGCTTCTCTTAGTTCAACCGTAGCGTTGTTGACTATCGCCCCATTTGGCCCGCGGACCTTCCCGCGAAGCATGCTGTTTTGCGCGGCTCCGCTGATCGAAACGAGAACCAGAATAACCGGGATCAAAAGGATTCGCTTATTCATGTTCCGACTCAGTCCGACGACGTGAGACAATTATAAGCCAAGAATCCGAGGCTACAAGTTCGAGCAACCCGACTTGGGTCAAATTCCAACCGGGCCGCATTAGCTTATTCACCATGTCCAGTGCTAACGCGATGTGTCATTACCGTTCTGACAATCTTTGCTACCTGCGCGGGGCGAGCACCAAAACTCCATCGGCGCACAACAATTAGTAGCTTGCACATTGTGATAGGGCGCGGCACGGCCGTTGCCGATACCTCCGCATTAGGTTCGAAATCTCAGATCAGAACGCCCCGGAAGGTTAATACAATGTTGAATGCGACTAATGAAAGACAGGAACTGGATCTCGTAAACATGTTTATACGAGCGCTCTCCGACGAGGTGGCACAGCAAAGAGCCCATAACGGTCAGAGCGAGTCCGAAAGCGCCGTTGCGGTAGAAATTGAAGAAGCTCTGTATGAGCTGCGGCTTAGAAAGCTGTTGATCAGCGCTATGGTCAACTCAGATCAAACCGTCGACAGCACAATGAGTCATTAATCGCGGTTACCCAACCGTGAGCGTCCTGGACGCAACCGACTCCTTCGATCGCGATTCGATTCGCGACTCACCGGATAACTGCAATTGGATACGCGACAGTCTTGTTCGCGCGGCTGTCTCGTCTACCCACCCGTCTGGCGAAATCAGCTTCATGTGATATATTCACGCAGTGCTAGAGGCTTCGCGACTGTACGAAGCCAATCCGAACGCGGGAAAAAAGAGGGTCTATGATCAAGACACGTCTAAGATATGCGTTGGCATTTTTCGCTCTCGCAGTGACGCTGACAGCCATACCCACCGCTCGAACCAACCCTCCCGCAACGCCAACTTTCTCAAAAGACGTCGCTCCGATTCTGTTCAAGAATTGCGCGAGCTGTCACCGGCCGGGAGACATCGCGCCCATGCCACTCCTCACCTATGAAAACGCGAGGCCCTGGGCAAAGGCCATTCGTGAACAAGTAGCTGCTGGAAACATGCCGCCCTGGCATGCAACCCAGCCGCACGGCGTCTTCTCGAACGATCGCCGGTTGAGCGAGAAAGAAAAAGACACGCTGATTCGATGGGCGGATACCGGAGCGGCTAAAGGCGACCCGAAAGATTTGCCGGCGCCGCCTAAGTTCGCCGATGGCTGGGAGATCGGCAAACCCGATGCAGTGATCAGCATGCCAAAGGAGTTTGAAGTGCCCGAGTCCGGAACGATCGCGTACCAGTTTTTTGAAGCGCCTACCGGATTCACCGAAGACAAGTGGATCCAGGCGATCGAAGTGCGTCCGGGCGCGCGCAGCGTCGTGCATCACGTGTTGGTCTTCTGCCGGGAGCCCGGTGCCCGGCGATCACCGGGCTTCGTGCAGGTTTTGCCGAACCTCGCGGACTTTGGGCACGGACCCGGCGCCTCGTCGCCGCGCGAGCGCGAGTTGCCCGGCTCGCTCATCGCTACGACTGCGCCCGGAACTAACGCGATGACCTTTAAGACTGGCAGCGCGCTTCGGATCAAGGCGGGCGCCGTGCTCGCGTTCCAGGTGCATTACACATCCAACGGCGCAGCGACCAGGGACCGAACGAGTGTCGGTATGATGTTCGCCAAGGAGCCGCCTCGCCAGGAAATTCGGAATAGCGCGTTCGTCAACCCCTTATTCGTCATTCCGCCCGGAGCTGACAATCATGCTGTTGATTCGGCGATCCAGTTCAACGAAGACTCACACATATGGGCATTGTTCCCGCACACCCATCTCCGCGGCAAAAGCTGGGAGTATCGAGTGGTTTATCCCGACGGCCGCGCTGAAGTTGTCCTGTCGGTTCCAAAGTACAATTTCAACTGGCAGACCTATTACTTATTCACCAGACCATTGTCTGTCCCGAAAGGAACGCGGCTCGAGGCACGCGCGCATTATGACAACTCGACTGCGAACAAATGGAACCCTGATCCCAAGGTGTCAGTGCGATGGGGTCCGCAGACCTGGGAAGAGATGCAGTATTCGGGTATCACCTATTCAGTGGATGATCAGCCACGCGAACCGGTCTCTCCGGGCTCTCGCAATGAACAGAAGTGAATCGCTACTTGAAGGGTTAAACGAAACGCTACGAGAGCGATTCGTTCTACTGTAATATTCCTCGCTGGAAGATCAACCAGACGGACCCGCCGGAGCGCCCGTCAGATTCTCGCCACATTCCACCTGGTCACAGACCTTTTCAATACTGCCAACTGGAACTGGAACTTTCACGGCCTTGTTGCGCTTAATAATGACGGCAGGCGCAGCCAATTCACGATAACACTGGAGGTGACTAGATGACTCGACGTCTTCCGGCTGTCGTTTTGTCCGTTTGCTGCCTGGTTTCGATCCTGGGTTCCGTTCAAGGTCATGCTCAATCTGTTGGCAAGGGCCAGGGAATAGGACTCGAAATAAATATAGTCGAGATTACCGGCTCACAGACCGACCTGCTTCAGAAATTAGAGAAGAACAGTGACCAACTCAATCGTTTCGTAGCCGAAGGAAAAGCACGACTTATCGCCGGCCTCCAGGTGCGCACGCGGGCCGGTGAGAGCTTCAACGCTATTGCAGGTCAGCGGGTCCCGATTCAAACGGCAACCCTTCCGGCGTTTTCGGCGAACGATCGTGCGCGGGGCGCCGGGCCGCAAACTCAAACCACTTCATTCGCCATTCCACAAATAGTCTACGAGGAGATCGGTTTGATCGTGGAAGGCACTTCGACGGTGACGAGCGACGGCTTGCTGGACATAAGGCTCAAACTCTCGATGACTAGCATGGATCGCAGCACCGGCAACCTTACTCCAACGTTTACACAGCGGAACTTCTCGAATGCGGTGAGAATGAAAGCAAGTGAGACTGCTATGGTGGTGAGCCTCATCCAGCCGGAGGGCCGCTCGCCATCCCTCGAGCAAATTGCAGGTGGCGCCACGAATTCGGCCCGCGGCGCCCTCGTCGTGCTATTAACCACAAAGCCGGTTCAGTGAAGGATGACTCGTCGCCGGTCTGGATCAATCTCCGTTAAGCAGAACACGCAACTGACGCGCTGCCCGTTTCGCCCTTCAACAGGGGTTTGTACCGTTTGGAAGAGGTCGCCTGACGCCTTGCGGTATGATACGAAACAAAGGGAGGTGGATGATCGAAATCACCCACCTCCGCGCTGCTCTGGTTATTCGGTAGCGTCTAACGGCCGCCGGCGGCGCCCTCTTTCACTCGCTTTAAGTGCCTGACTGCTTCGTTTTGTTCGTAGAGCAATTCAATTACTTGGCCTTTTTCATCTTTGATGAAAGTTATCTGCGACTCAACTTCGGGAATGGAGAAGGTCGTCTCCGAAGACGGGAAGAATTCGCGCTTCGGATTGTTGGGTGCCTGGCCAAAGTACCGGTTCCCTTCTCTGGTTACCATGTACGGGCGTTTGTCCGGGAATTCGTACTTGCCCACATACGCATCGAAGACCTTCGGATCCACCTTAGCCAAATTCTGAGGCTTCTCCGCGGTGTAATCCATAAAACCCATCATCATCTCATCATAAGTAGGTTCACCCTGCCGCACGGCTTTGCTTGGGTCAGGATTGAATTTGTTCTTGGCCGAGTTGTCGAAGTAACCCGTAACCTGAATCCTGCTGCCGGCTGGAATGCGAATCGGCGATTGCGGCCGATACGCCATCTGCCAGTTGAAGCTGTAAGCAGGAACGTTCAATAGCATCTCAGACTTCCCGTCGGTATACAGGACTTTGTACTCCATAGCCACCCCTCGGTAGTGCATATGCGGCATCAGCGAGTAAAGCGTGATGTCGAGACTCGGTTTCCACGTCGCGGTCACTTTGTGACGATCGGCGTTGGGCGGGATCTCGAAGAAAACGTTCGACACCGCGCGGGTTCTCATGAGCCTCTCCGGCGGCTGTTTCGCGAAGATCAACCCAACCATTGACCGGTCCTTTTGAACGCTACCGGCGACCTTGGAGTAGTGGACCTGGAAGCGAATCGTGGCGCCTGCGGGGATCCTTTTCGCGGTGCCCGGTTGCCATTCACCGTAGTCGCTGCCGGGTGCGTAAGCTGTCAGAAAATCATCGACGTTATTGAAACCCTTGAGATTCGCTGGGATTTCGCTCCCGTCGTTGTAAACCGGCTGATCGTGCTTCATGCGAATCAAAAGACCGTCACGGTAAAAAGGGGTGTCCTTTAACGAATTCTCCAGCGCTTTGTCGCGCTGCTCCTTGGGGATCATGTTGAGGTTCGGTTGGCCCTTTGGAATCACAAACGCAATAATGTGATGCACAACTCTGCGATTCCCCGGCCGCGCCTCGGCCATTTGAACATACCGGTCCTCGGCAAAATTGGTGGGCGCGTCGAAGTACTGGTACTCATCGGGCCCGCTGGCTTCGACGATGTATTCGTCGGGCATCTGAATTACGACATCAGGTTTGCCAATACCCCAGCCCTCGACGAATTGTGGCGCGGGAGGAAGGTCCTTCGCATCGCCTTCCTTCGCCCCGCCATCTACCCAGGCAGTGATTGTATCGATTTGGGTTTGGGTGAGGCGTGGATCGTTGGCCCATCGGCCCACGTGCGCGTCGGCGTGCCAAGGCGGCATTTGACGGCTGACCACCTTCTCTTTGATGGACTTCGCCCACGGCCGCACATCCTTGTAACTGAGCACGGAGAATGGCGCGGCTTCGCCGGGGCGATGGCACTCGGCGCAGCTCTTGTAAAGTATGGGCGCGACTTCTTTGTTGAAAGTGACGTTTTTTGCTGGGGTCTTCGTGCCCGTGGCTCCGACGATAGGAAGCGCGTACAGCGCTGCCGCCACAAATGAGACCAGCCCGATAGCGACAAGGCGATTCTTGGTCATAATCTCTCCGGCATGAATTATTTGTTAGCTGAACTGCGAATACGTGAAGGTTACCCGCGTTGGACTCTTCACCTCATTCGTTTGAATAAAAGGTTACGCCCCTGGGTAGGCTAATGTTCCTGCCAGCTTCAAATACGAGATACGCACGTCTGACTCAAAAGGGTGCAAAAGGTTTGTCATCGTTGCGTTCTTTGCAAGTCTCGGCGGCTTGCGAATCTTGGCGTCTTTGTGTCTTGGCGTCTTTGCGAAACTCACCCTCGAGGCCGCCTTGGCGCAGAGATCCGCGGCGCCGGCTTCGTCGATCGACCGGCAAGCTCCTTCTCTCGTGCGATCGACTTCGCGTGCTTCAGCGCTGCCCGAATGAACTTCCGCAAATGAGGGGTCTTTAAATCCGGCGGCTGCCGGATCTTGATGTGGCGAATGATCTTGCCTTCTCCCACGAGCACGTTATGAGGGTCCTTAAGTTCCGCGCCGCGATTGAACATAAGATTAACACCCTTCGGATAGACCACCACTTGACAGAACGCATCCCCCATTCGGCCGGTGAGAGAATACCAAAACACGAGAGCGTAGACGCGAACGAGTTTCTCGACCGATGCGGGCGCTTCTTCGAGCACGATCTCACGCAGCCGTAGCGCCAGCTCGCCGACCTTGATATCAAACTGTGAGAGCATCCGTATCAATTCTTCGCTTGGAGGTGGGGTTTCAGTCATCGTTGTCGCAGGCATCATGAAGATGAGTCCTCGAGCTGCATCATCGCCCGGCGCTTAGGAAGCGCCTTTAAAGCTCAGCGCACGACGGCTTCGGGTGCTCCCCTCACGGACTCGTCCTTTGAACTAAAGTCGAAGAACTCATTCGCATTTTTCTCGACCGGGCCAAGCAATTCAGCGTAAGAGTCAATTTCAACATCAGCACGAACATCGCGATATTCCTCTTTGAGCCAAACCTCCCGGGCAACATCCTCAGCGGTCCAATGGGAAACGCGGACCAGCTTGTTCCAGTCCTCGCGACTGAACGCACATCCGTAACGAGCCCAGGCGGCATGTACACCCGCTTTCTTAGCCATGGCAACGTCTCTGGTCATGCTGTCACCAACGTAAAGCGTTTCTTTCGGAGACACTTGATGTTCCTCACAAATTTCTCGTAGCACCTGAGGATCGGGTTTCCGATGGCCGTCCGGCAACAGCCGCACCCGGTCGCGATATTCATCTAGAATTCGTCGACGAGCCGGGTCCGGGTGGCCTTCATCCGAGCGACTCTTCGGCACATAGAGGAGTTGAATCTGGTCCAGGATACCCAGGAGGGTGAGTCGATATAAGCTGTTCTCGACGAACGCCTCTGTGTAGCCTACAATGACGCACCCGCTGTCACGGATTACCTGGAGGGTCTCCCGAACATCAGGGTATAAACGCAAATTCTCCCTGCGGGCGTTGTTGAACGCTTCGAACGCCGGATCCAAATGACGCTTTCGTTCGAGACGGGAAGTATTGGGATAACGGTGCTCGACCGCAGGAGTATCGAGCAGCGCGAAAGGTTGCTCCGAGTTGTGATATCGCTGATGAACGGTCTTCAGATCCTCTAACAACTGCTCCCGGTCCACAC
>JBASRM010000626.1:0-13511 GCA_049273835.1 Blastocatellia bacterium
CCTTGTCCCGCGATGACGTCACCGGCAAGCTTCGTTTGGCGATGAGCGAGGAGCCCGGAGGCGATGCCAGGAGTTACGCAGTCATCGCTCCCGAGGACACGACTGAGATCCGCTCGTCTTCAAACGAGGGTGAGATGATTCGAATAAAGCTCAAGGGAGGAAGCGATCTCAGGTGCAAGGAGTTTGCGCTCAACGGCGACATGGTTGCGGTGAAGATAGGCTCAGCGAGCAAGGTCGAGGTTCGCTGGAGTGATATCGAATCGATAAGTTTCGTCCAGTAACCAAGGATCCACGCTGCGAACTACGAAATTCACCGCTGATTCTCGCAGCCTTCGGTTCGCAGATCGCGCTGATCCGCGAAAACCAGCGTACGCCAGTCAGCGACAATCAGCGTTTAATTCGGAGATCAGTGGGTTGGAAGATAGCATGTTAATTATCTCAGGCGCCTAGATACTCCTTACCAGCAAGCACCTCATTCAGCTCATCCCAGGCCAGCTTCACGTGCTCGCGAGTCGTGCGGATGTTTCCAACCGCAAGCCGAAGCGTAAACCTCCCGTTGAGCTTCGTGTGTGAAAGAAACACCCTGCCTCTCCTGTTCACTTCTTCCATCAAACGCTCATTCAGTATGTCGAGCCAGTCTTCAACGAACTCCACGTCGGTGCTCGCCGCGGTTTCTCTGAGGTTCTTTGGGTATGCTCTAAAACACACCAGGCTGAATGGAACCGGCGCGAGCATTTCAAAGTATTCACTTTGTTCAATCCAACTCGCAAATTCCCGAGCAAGCGCGATTTGATGACGAATGCGCGCGCGCAATCCCTCGACGCCGAAGTAACGCATCACGAACCATAGCTTCAGCGCGCGAAACCGGCGTCCGAGCTGCGGCCCGTAATCCATGAAATTCTTAACTTCCTCGCCCTCGCCAGTCTTGAGGTATTCAGGAACGAGACTGAACGCGGCGCGAAGCACGTCCATCCTTTTACAATACAGCACGCTGAGATCTAACGGGACAAACAACCCCTTGTGCGGGTTTAAGACCAGCGAATCGGCGCGATCGCTGCCCTCAAGCACCCATCGCAATTCAGGCACAACCGCCGCTGATCCGCCGTAGGCTGCGTCAACGTGCAACCACAAGCCCTCCCGTTCGCAAATTCCGGCTATTTGCGGCACCGGATCGATGCTGGTGGTGGAAGTCGTCCCGGTGGTAGCCACTACGCAGAAAGGCCGCCACCCGTCCGCTCGATCCGCTTTTACCGCGCGCTCGAGCTGTCGGGCATCCATTCTATATTCGGAGTCAGTTGCGATCTTTCGCAGACCGGTCTGGCCGATGCCAAGCATTATCGCCGACTTGTCGACGGATGAATGCACGTGTTCGGAGGCATACATACGCAGCCTGGCGCCAGTCGCTGCCAGGCCTTGTTCGCGAACGTTTAAATCCGCCGCTTCGCGCGCAGCGGCAATCGCACAGAGAGTCGAGATGGAAGCCGTATCATAAATCACTCCCTCAAACGAATCGGGAAGGCCGATCATCTGGCGCAACCATTCCAGCGTTACTTCTTCAAGCTCGGTAGCCGAAGGGGAGGTGCGCCACAGCATCGCGTTGACGTTGAAAGCTGCTGAAAGCATCTCGCCAAAAATGCCCGGAGCTGAACCGCTGGTCGCAAAGTAAGCAAAAAAGCCCGGATGGTTCCAGTGGGTCACACCGGGGACGATGATCCGATCCAGATCGGCGAGCATAGCTTCCATCGCTTCGCCACGTTCGGGCGCCTGCCGTGGCACCGCTGTCTTCATTTCGCCGGGCTGATTTCGCGAAAGTACGGGGTAGCCCTCGGGATGAGCGAGATAGTCCGCGATCCAGTCTACAATTCTATGACCGTAACGGCGAAACTCCTCGGTGCTCATGTCGCCGAGAGACTCCGGTGATCTGGTTTCTTCGGGTTTCATTTGAGTTATGTTCTGAGTTCAGCCTTTAGGCTGCTTCGGACTGGCAAGCTAAAGCATGAACTAAAAACAAGTTGAACTAAAAACAAGTTGAACTAAAACAAGCTTGAACAGACGACTTCTCAACCCTGGAGTCGCACGTAGTCAGCTCTGCGCTTTACGGGCTCGAACCCTTCGGCAACGATCGCCTCGCGCAGCATCAATTCTGTCGCACGGTGATTTGCTCCCGCCGGCGTGATAACGTTCTCTTCAATCATCGTGCTTCCCAGATCATTCGCCCCGTAGTGCAGTCCCTGTCGGCCTACATCCAACCCCTGGGTGAGCCACGAAGCCTGAACGTTGGTAATATTGTCCAAATAAAGCCTGCCGATCGCGAGCCATCTCAAATATTCATCACCTGGAATGCGATCAGGAAAGCGCTTTCCGATTGGCGTGTTGTCCGGCTGAAGCGTCCATGGAATGAATGAAACAAAGCCTGGATTCCGATCCTGAAGCTGCCGAAGTCTCTCGAAATGCATGAGTCTGTGATCGCGAGTCTCACCCATGCCGAACATCATCGTCGCCGTTGTTGGGATGCCAAGCGTGTGCGCGACGTCCATAACGTTGAGCCACTCTTCAGTGTTGCAATGCGTCCGGCGCTTGCGTCGAATCTCGTCGACCAGTATCTCGCCGCCGCCGCCCGGGATCGAATCGAGTCCTGCGGCTCGAAGCTCTCGCAGAACGCCTTCGACACCGAGTTCAGTGATCTTTGCCAGGTGATCCAGCTCAGGCGGCGAGAAACAGTGCAGATGGATTTTGTATCGAGACTTTAGTTCGCGCAAAAGTCCGGTGTAATAATCAAGGGGTAGATCGGGATGAAGACCGCCCTGCATAAGCACGCCGCTTCCGCCGAGCTCCAACATTTCTTCCACTTTGCGGAATATCTCATCGTAGCTGTGAACATATCCTTCCGGTGAGCCCGGTTTACGATAGAACGCGCAGAAAGTGCATACCGAAACACAGACGTTTGAGTAATTCACATTGCGATCGACAACGTAGGTCACCACGTCGTCCGGATGAAGCGCCTGTCTCAGCTCGTCAGCCAACCGCCCGAGCTCGATGGTTGGAGCCGCATCCTCGACCCTCCTCCAGTCTTCAAAAGTAAGCCGCTCCCGCGCTTCGATCCGGGCGAGCAGCTTGTCCACGTCAGTCTTTTCGATCGTTTTCTCCATAGCCATCCTCGCTGGGATTATAGCCAAAACGTTTCACAGTTCACAGGACATCGCCCGTGAAGCGCGCAAATGTCAATTGTTTGACAGTGCCATGTGCGTATTGTACGATATTGCCCACTTCGTTCTGTTTCTCTCTGTGTGGAGCACCGCCGATGAAGCAATGCCCCAACTGTAAGCGCGAGCTGAAGGATCAACTCGTGTTTTGTCCCTTCGACGGCGAACCTCTCAGTGATAAGAACAAGATTGACGAATTCGTTGGCACACTACTCGAAGACAAGTACCGTCTTGAAGAAAAAGTCGGCGAAGGCGGAATGGGGACCGTCTACCGGGCCACTCACATCCAGATGGAGAATACGGTTGCGGTTAAGATACTCCACCCGCATCTCGCCTCCGATCAAACAGCCGTCGAGCGATTCCGCCGTGAAGCGCGTTCCGCGGCTCAAATACGCCACCCGAACGCGGTCGCGGTCACCGACTTCGGGGTCTCAAAAGATGCCGGAATCGCTTACCTGGTGATGGAGTTCCTCGAAGGCGAGGATCTGAGGCACAAGATCAAACGCCATCGGCAGCTCGACTTCGAAGACGCGTTTCTGATCATGAGCCAGACCTGCTCGGCGGTGTCTGCCGCACATTCCAGAGGCATCATCCATCGTGACTTGAAGCCCGACAACATTTGGCTGATCAAAACCGACAAGGAGATGGAGCATGTCAAGGTGCTCGACTTCGGCATCGCAAAGCTGAAGGCCAGCTCAGATTCAGTAAACCTCACTCAAAAAGGAACAATTGTCGGAACGCCTTACTATATGTCGCCGGAACAGTGCCGAAGTGAAGAACTTGATGCGGGTTCAGACGTCTATAGTCTCGGCGTGATCCTTTATGAGATGCTCACCGGTCACGTGCCATTTGACGGTTCTACGCCGCTGGCAGTAGTGCTTAAACACAACACGGAACATCCGCGCCCATTGCGCGAGTTGCGCGCCGACATTCCCGAACAGGTCGAGAGAGTGGTCATGCGCTCGCTCGAGAAGAGGCGAGAAGATCGACAGGAGTCAGCAGTCCAGTTGGCGCATGAACTTGAGGCTGCGCTGTATGCCGCGGGAGTTTCGCTCAGACTGCTTGGAAAAGAGACGCCCCAATCGACTTTTGCGCTCAACTTTTTGCCTCAGGCCGCGCCGAAACGAGCTACCAAACAAACCGGGGGAGAGACCAAAGCGTTTGACGCGGGAGGAGCCAATCGCCTCGCCAGATCGAGTGACTCGACTTTGGCAATCGGCGATCCCGGCTCTCGCCCGGCTGCGCTGAGGGGGCCCGCTCAACCGGCGGGTGACGTGGTTCGAGGAGGCACACAGGCCTATGCCGGGGATGTGGAGAAGCGTGCCAGCCTTAATGACGTCGCGAAGGCAACCCACGTCGGCACAGTCAATCTGAAGTTCTACGCACTGGTTGCTACAATCGGTATCGTCCTGGTGAGCGCGGTTGCCGTAACGTACTTGAAATCGGGAACACCCTCTTCAAGCACCAGCCCGCCGCCGTTAGCGACAATCGCGGGCGCGCCGCTCGGCACGGTTCTCATCAAAGGCGGTACTTTTATGATGGGAACTGACGATCCCAGTGTTCGGGCCGAATGGCGGCCGGCGCATTCGGTAACCGTGCAGGATTTTTTCATGGACCTGAATGAAGTCACCAACGACGAGTACTTCAGGTTCGTCAATCAAACTGGTCACCCTGCTCCTCCGCACTGGATAGACGGGAACTACCCAAAAGGCGACGCGAGACTTCCGGTCTACAATGTTTCCTGGTTGGACGCCAAGACGTATGCTGACTGGGCCAAGAAGCGGTTGCCGACTGAGGCCGAATGGGAGTTCGCCGCTCGCGGCACCGATAACCGGAATTATCCCTGGGGAAACCAATGGTTTGATGAGCTTTCGAACTCGGGAGAGGACAAGCCCGACAAACCGGCCCCTGTAGGATCCTTCCCTCGGGGCAACAGCCCATTCGGAGTTTTCGACATGGCGGGCAACGTATCCGAGTGGGTCCAGGACGACTTCAACCTGTACCCCGGGTCCACGGCCAAGCCTCTCCCCGGTTTCAAGGTATATCGCGGCGGATCCTATTTTCATCTTTCGCCGAAGACGCAATTGTTGACCTACACAAGGTGGTCAGAGGTCTCCACGGCGAAGCTGCCGTATGTCGGGTTTCGGTGTGCCAAGGATGTTCCGAAGTGAGCGTGCTTGCGTTGAGTTTGCTTAGAGCATGAACAGCAAAGTTTTCTTCACCCGCCTTGCCTGGGTACCCTTCATCGCATCAACGCTGATCGGGCTTCCCTTCCTCGATAAGCTATCGGTCCTACGCGCACAAATCCGGCCGATTGTAAGAGAGAGCACCGCCGGAGAGGTCAAGGAGACGCGCGCTCAACCGTCACGGATTGACCGATCACCGGTGGGACCCACAAAAGCATCTCGACCTGCTTACAGCGTTCTCATCGTCCTGACCGAACCCGAAGTGGCTGACATCTCGATAGACGGTGAACGCGCCGGCAAGGCTACCAATGGCACGTTCAAGACCGAGCTCCGCAGCGGGCGCCAATACAAGATTGATGTCTCAGCCGGCGCCGACTACCTTCCGCTGAATCGCGTCGTCAATCTCAAGCGAGGCAAATACGAGATTGTAAAAGCGCCGCTCACAGCCCGGTACGCGGTGTTGAGAATCTTTCCCGCGATTGACGGCGCAAAGATCCTTGTGGACGGCGAACCCGCGTCTGCGGATAAGCTCCAGGCCACGAAGGAAAGCGGCATCACGCTCAAGGGTTTGACACCGGGAGATCACAAGCTGACTTACGATCTTCCCGGTTACGTGCTGTACGAACGGACCTTCAAGATTTCGCCGGGCAGTGAGTATACGTGGAGCTTGGTGCCGGAGCGGGCGGTTGTTGAAATGACCGTTGCTACGGAACCCAAGACGGCGGTCTACGTTGACGGCGCCCAGGTAGGCACGACTCCCGCCGACGGGACGCTCAAACACCTTGTCGAGCTCGGACCCCATAAGGTCAAGCTGGTAAAAGAAGACTTCGAGGAGTATGTCATCACCGAACAGTTCGAGTATCACAAGCCTGTCAATCTCGACAAGAGACTCGTGCCGTTGCCTACTTCGGCGGAGTTCAGCGATGACTTCGATGTGCCCAAGCCACACCTATGGACGATGCCACAGTCAGGGGTGATGATTCGAGAGGGACGCCTCTATGTTGAAAACGCTCGCGCGCTTGCCTTACCGACAAATATCCGGTATCGCGATTTTCAGATGAACTTTCACTTGAAACTCGGCAACGCCGGGGGCGCTAGCTGGGCGGTGCGAGTGAAGAACTCGAACGATTACTATCTGTTCTACCTATCAGGGCCTGACGGGCTCTTTCCAAACCGGTTTAACACCTATATCGTGCGCAACGGCGAGTTCGACCCGAAGACGCCGGTGCGGTCTGATAACCTCATAGCGCGGCTGTTCAGCGGAGGTCAGTACGTAATTCTTATACGGGCAAAGGGGAACGTAATCGAGCACCAGATCAAACCCGCTGAGACCGGTAAAACGGAGAACCTCGGGGTCTTCGAAGACAAAGACAACACCTTCAGATTGGGTGGCGTAGGGTTCCGCACCGTGGCGTCCGAGAAATTCTCAGTTGACGACCTTGTCGTGAACCCCCGCTGATCTGCACCTTCCACGTGGGTCTTCCCATCCACAAACATTTACAGGCGGAGCAACAACGCGGTCGGGTTAAGTCTGCAATGTTATCGATCGCATCAACCAGGGAGTGGGAGAAAGAGGTACCGTTTTGCACGGTTCAGGTTCGCGGTCGCGGAGGAAGGATTACAGCCGGCGTTTTGTTTGCTTGTCGCTCGGTGCCGGCTTGTCGCTCGGCACAGGCGTGTCGGAGCTCGGTGTCGTAAGGTCGACCGGATCTCCTGAGTTCAGAACGACCGTAGTCACATTCTCAGCGGCTACTGGATCCATCGACGCGAACTTGTTGCTGAGTTCGGACAGGTCCCCATTAAAGCAACCCTGACTGATAACCTTGAAACTTCCGGTTATCGAGTTGGTCTGCGCGGCGGAATGGAGGGCTTCCCCATCGAAGCGCGCGATCACAACGGTGATGTTGTCCTCGCCCCCTCGCTGGTTTGCAAGCTCCACCAGCCGGCGGCATGCTGCGTTGAGACTCTGCGCAGTACGGGTGGCATCGCGCATTTCTTCAGGCGTGACTTTGTTGGATAACCCGTCGGTGCAAACAAGCAACAAGTCGTCGTCGCAAAGCTCAACCGATGCCATCGCAACCTCAACATTCGGGCTGGTGCCCAGAGCCTGCATGATGACATTTTGCGGCACCGAATTGACCTGATCCGGCTCAATCGCCCCGGAATCAAGCAAAAGCTGGACTAACGATTGATCCTTTGTGAGCTGTTTGACTTGATCTCCTCGAATCAAGTAAGCACGCGAGTCGCCCACTTGCGCGACATAGGCACAGGTATTCTGCACCAGAACCGCGGTCAATGTAGCGCCCATGCCGGTAAACTTGCGATTCTGTTTGGCGTATTCCCAGATTCGCTTATTGGCTCTCTCTGTAGCAAGCTTCAGTTGACCGCAAACCGCGGTCTCGGAGAATTCCTCCATCAGCGCATCTCGAATCTCTTTTACCGCCATGGTGCTGGCGATTTCGCCCGCGGCGGCTCCACCCATCCCGTCAGACACAACCATAAGGCTCCCGCGCTCGCCAACCCGATGCGTGCTCATCTTGGCCCCGAGCCCAACATTGCCCGTAGTCAGGTCTGCGACCATAAAAGCGTCCTCGTTTCCAGCGCGCTGCCTGCCGGTATCGGTGCGGGCGAATACTGAAACCGAGACATCTTTAGCCTGACGTTTCATAAGCGCATTGTTCCCGGGTAATCGGGCTACTCAAACTTCGAAGCGAAAAAGTTGCTTGCCTAACAGAACATAATCTCCGGACTCGAGCTGGACTTCCTTTTTAATCCTGATGAACGAACCATTGCGGCTATCGTCATCGATCAGTATGAACTTGTCTCCTCGTTTTGCAATACGCGCGTGTCGACCGGACATGTAATCATCGTGTGGGAAAGTGATGTCTCCATTGATTCGGCCAATCACCGTATCGCCTCTGATTTCATACTCCTCGCCGGTGGCTTCGCCATCCACAATCAACAGCAGGTGCGCTTTTGGCGCCACCCGCACGGAAGACATCGCCACGGTTCGAGGGCCAATTGAACCGGTGAGTGCCGCGCCGCATTTATGACAAAACACAGCGCCGATGACGATGAGCTCTGAGCATCCCGGACACTTGTGTTCCGCCGAGGCGGAAGCCCTGTTGGAAACCTCGGAGGAATGTAGGGTTGTAGCATACTCTCTTGGCTTTGGAACAGGGGTCCTGGCCTCCCCAGGATCCAATTCGGACTGACCAAGCTTGCTTCCGCACTGTTGACAGAATACCCAGTCGCCGTCGTTAGTAGCCTCGCACACGGGACAGACCTGGGGTGTTGCGGGTTCCATCGAGAATACCACCGTAGTCGAGAGCGAAGGGCTCGACCTCCTCACCTGTTTGTCTGCCTCGGCGGTCCGGCCCAGCGGATTCGCACACATCTGGCAGAATCTGGCGCTCGCGGGGTTCTCCGCGTTACATGAGCTGCAAACGTTCATCTACGGCTCCAACGGTCATTATTATATTAGAAAGAGCGGGTACGGGAGAAACTAAATCTATCCCGTAAAACAAAATACCTGATCCCTCCAGGTACGGATAGTGCGCAGGTCAACTGGAGGCAGGTGCGAGAAGTGGTTCTATTAGCCCTCGACCCCAGGTAGGGGGTTGCGGTTTGAGTGGAATCATAACGGATGGTCGTCTACGCGGCCGAGAAGTCCCGGGGGCTACGACCCGATCTTGTAATGCTAGAACCCGTACTTCAGCGCGAACTGAATTACGCGGGCCGGATTGATGGTCTCCTGTGCCGCGCCGAATCCGGGATTGCCGAGAGTGCGGATCGGAAGCCCGAAATTTGCCCGATTTAGCAGGTTGAAAAACTCACTGCGGAATTCCAGCTTATGTCTTTCACTCAGCCGAATCTGTTTGTTGATGGCCACATCCCAATTCACAAATGCATCCCCTCTGGCGCTGTTGCGGGCCACGAAGCCGCTTTGCCCAATCTTGAAAAAGTCATTTAAATCCGCACCCGCAGCCAGGGCTACTCGCTGTCGGTGATGTCCGCTCGTAAAGACCAATCCTTCGGTGGTCGATGGCCGATCCGTCAAGTTGCCGTCCAGGTTGGCATCAACTGGAAGATTGAGCGTGAAGGGCTGGCCCGTGTTGGCTTGAATGATCGAAGCCAATTGCCACCCGCCTAACCAACGACTGCCGGCGCCCGCCGAGTTGCGATAAAAGGGCAAATCCCAGATGAACGAGAGCGCGAACCTATGCCGGAGATCATAATTCGCATTAGCCCGTTCAAGCCGTAAATTAAATGAATCCTGCGGCAAAATCGGCGCGCCCGCGATTGGGAAGACATCCGATACATCATCTAAGGCGTGAGACCACGTGTAGGAAGCGGTAAATGAATAACCGCGGGTGAATCGTTTGCGGCCTTCCAACTGTAGAGAGTGGTAAATCGAGTTGGCTGAATTCTGAAATACCTGAAACGGACCGAGCGAAGATAAAGGCCGCGCAGGCTGCAGCGCAATTGGATTCTCAGGCACAACGACCGCCGGCGGAAAGAAGGGAGGAAATGGAATAGGTTTCGGCACCCCGGTAGTCGTTGCGCCGGTAGCGGCGCGGATGATGGGAGTTAGATTCGGACCAAGGTTGGGGGTAATCAAGCGTGTGAGCTTAGTTCCTTTGGTTCCCACGTAGGCCGCCGAGACCAGATAGTCTCCGAAAACTCGCCGCTCAGCCGTCAGATGCCATTGTTGCGCATAGGGGGTGGGCAGATCCTTGGCCGGCAACGTGAACGCGAGATCCGAGTTGACCCCTCCCGTCTGAATCAATAGCTGACCAAGCAGCGCTGGAAGGTCCGAGGGCGAACCGCCGATTTGATTGCACAGTCCTGTCTGTCTGCAGCGCTCCGCGACCAGAGGAATCGTGGGCTTGAGGGCTTTGCCGTTGGCATCTATAAGCTCAATAAACGGGGGATTTCCAAGGGTGAGCACATCAAACCCCAACAGCCCCGGGGCGATGTTAATCGGAATCTCATTCGGAAAGATGTTGCGAGATTGGCTGACCACCGCCCCGAGGATCGTATCGAAGTATGCGCCGTACCCTCCTCGCAGCGATGTCTTCCCATCCGACCACGGGTCCCACGCAAACCCCAAATGCGGGCCGAAGTTGTTGGGGTCTGGATCATAAATCTTTTTCCGGCCGCCAAGCACCGTGCGATAAGCATCAACGGTACTGTTGAAGGCCCTCGTGCGGTCCGCGGTGTCCGCGCGCGAGTTGCCGGGCGACGGAAGATTAGCAAGGCTCAACGCGATCTCAATGCGGTTATTAACATCGACCGGTACCGTGTTGTATTCATAACGCATCCCGTAGTCGAGCGTGAAGTTCGACGCTACGCGCCAGTTGTCGTTGAAGAAAAAGTTATACTCGGTAAAGCGAAGACCGATCGTCGAATCCGGCGTTCCGATCGTGAGCGTTTGAAAAATTGAGGTCGGTAACCCGACAGTCGCCAACTGCAGACCGGAAACCAACCGCGATTCCTCGCCACGATTCAACACAAATGGGAAAGGCGGATTACCCGACTGATCCAGATGGCCTATCTGAAGCAACGCATTTCCAAATTGAACCAACGGCCGGTAGTTGCGATCTTGCCGGCCGTTTAGCTGCACCCGGCGAATGTCGGCTCCGAATCTAAAAGCATGGCTTCGTAAGGTCCACGACATTGAATCGGCGTATTGAAAAGTGTTGTTGACGCGAGCCTGCGGAAACGTGAAAACATCTACGCCAACCGGGCTGTACGGATCGACAATCAGTTCACCAATCGGGCCTGTCTGCGAAATGCGCGGACCCTGGATGCCCCCAATTATCTCCGTGGACGAGGAAGAAATGATGAAGGGGCTTCCCGGATATTCGGAGAACCCTATTCGAGTCCGGCCATACGAGAAGCGCGCTTGATTTGAGAGTCTCAGCGTGAGCGAGCTGTTGTAGATAAGCGAGAGATCCTGAGTACGGCTGTCCGAGCGAACCGTCGAATTGATCGCCCGATTCACGCTCGGCAAGATGCGCGCATCGTCCGTGAAGTTGTACCGAGCGTAAAGCGTGCTCTTTTCCCGCACCTGCTGGGTCACCTTGAATGACGCCACCGAGCCTCCGCCGTCCGCCGGCAAAATCGTCGTAAACGTATTAACGCCGTATGGTCCACTAGGATTATTTGGCAACGGGTAGAACGAGAGCAGATTGCGCCCTAGTGGGGTCGTGCCGAGGGTTGTATCAAAAACTGCTAACGGCGGAGCTCCGAAAAAAGGATCGAGGACTCCAAAGCGCGGCAGACCCAGAAACCGGCGCTCGGCTGACGTCGGAGTCGCAAAATGTTGCTCCTGCGAGGTGTTGACATCCAAATGTTCAAAGCTGCCAAAGAACTGCGTTCGATCGCGGATGATCGGGCCCCCGACCACGAATCCCGCCTGTGCGCGGGTGAACGCATTCTTCCCGCCTGAAGGCCCGCCGGTGTAGTCGAAGAAGTTTCGCGCATTCAAACTCGAATCGGTGAAGAAACCATACAGCTTTCCATGAAACTCCTTGCCTCCATCTTTGGATACTGCGTTCACCTGTGATCCGAAATTGCGCCCAAGCTCTGCATTCCACAAAAGAGTGGAGATCTGAAACTCTTGAATGGATTCGACCGACTGCGGGACGAGTGCTATGAAACCCTGGCGGCGAACTCCGAAGTCTGGATCGTTATTGTCTGAGCCATCAACGGTGAAGTTGTTCGAACGCGCCCGCAACCCGTTGACTGAGAATTGACCGGCCGTGCCAACACCAAAACCCACGCCGGGGCCGCGAACGCCGGGAGTATACGGCGGAGGCGCGACTCCGGGTAACAGCAAGGCGTATTCGTCAAATGTTCGCATATCCACCGCGCCGCCAAGCGGGAGAGAGCTGACCTGCAGCTCGTTGAAGTTCCCGCCTCGCGCTGCATCTGTGAGATTCACTATCGAGGTGTTCTCAGCCGCATTTGAAGAAGCAGTTGCCTGCGGGCCGCCGGTCGTGGTCGCGGGGGTCAGGGTGATCGGCGGTATGACGACATTCATCTTGTTCAGCTCGATCGCAACGCTCAGCGGCAAGGGCTTTGTTGAGTTGAAGCCGGCCAGTGTCACATTCACCGAGTAAAAGGCCGGCGGAAGAAATGCTGCCAGGTAGTTGCCATCCCTGTCCGTAAGAGTCGAGCGCGTGTTGCCGTTTCCAGTGTTGATGATTGTTACCAGGACATTCGGCATCGGGTTGCCTGATGCGTCGATTACTCGACCGCTGATCGTGCCGGAGGTGGATTGCGCCCTTATCCTCAACGGCCAAACGGTAAGGAGACTCGAGATGAGAATTGAAACCACCACGAGCGGGATGAATCGCTTCAGTGAGAAGAAATCTTTCATATTGATCCCCCTTTTGGATTCAATGCGCAATCTGAGCGTGCCTCCTTCGAGCAATTCCTCAGGCTTCATCGCAGCGATCGCAAACAGTGGCAGGCCCACAACCCGAAAGGCTGATAGTGAATCGTCTGGGAGCGCGCTACCCGTTTCGCTTCAGAACTCGTCCACCACCAGCGGAGAGACAGTCTCTGGTGATGAACTTCTCGCCTGTGTTTTGAGTCTTCTCTACCTGATAAAAGCCGAGGGCGCTGGCACGTCTCCGTTGATTCCCCACCCTTGATTTCGCACCGTCCCGTTCGAGCTGTTTATGATAAACCACACCCCGCTCGATGGCCGCCACACCGCTATGTCCACCTTCCCGTCTCCATCAAAGTCTCCGCACAACGGCTTGTCCGTGCTCACTCCCCATCCATAGGAGCTCACCGAACTATTAGAGCTGTTGATCACATACCACCCTCCGGTCGAAGGTCTCCAAGCCGCAATGTCCGTCCTTCCGTCGCCATCGTAGTCCCCAGGCACTGCTTTGTCGGTGCTGATTCCCCACCCTGTTTGCGTCACACCACTGTCAGTGCTTCGAATGATGTACCAGATGCCATTCGACGGTCGCCACACCGCTATATCAGCTCGTCGATCTCCGTCGTAATCTCCGACCACCGGCACATCCGTACTCACGCCCCAGCCCACGATCCTTTGACTTTGATTGCTGCTGTTGATGATGAACCACACTCCTGTAGACGG
>JBASRM010000122.1:0-11643 GCA_049273835.1 Blastocatellia bacterium
CCTCCGTTACGCCGAGACTAATCCTGTTGATCTGTCTTCATTGAGAATGGTGATATGCGGAGGATCAGCCGTGCCTCGAAGTTTGATGGAACGATTCGAGGAGCGGTTCGGAGTCAAGATTATTCAGGCGTGGGGCATGACCGAGACAAGTCCACTGGCCGCGATTGCCTATCCCCCGAAAAACTGCTGCCAGGAAGATATGATGGATTGGCGCTCAAAAACGGGTCGTATCAAGCCCGGAGTCGAAATGCGCCTCACCGACGGCGACACGATTCTCCCCTGGGACGGCGAGGCGGTTGGCGAGATCGAGGTTCGCGGCCCATGGATCACCGCGTCTTACTACGGCGACGACACACCCGAAAAATTTCATGATGGGTGGTTGAGAACCGGAGACGTCGGAACCGTTGATCGAAAGGGTTTCATACAGATCACCGATCGCGCCAAAGACGTGATCAAATCCGGCGGCGAATGGATCTCGACGGTCGAGCTGGAGACGACACTGATGGCCCATCCTGACGTGATCGAAGCGGCGGTAGTCGGTGTACCCGATGAGAAGTGGGACGAGCGCCCGCTGGCGTGTGTAGTGTTGAAAGATGGCTCCGACACCACTGTCGAGCAGCTTCGCGCGTTCCTCGCGGATCGAGTAGCAAAGTGGTGGGTTCCTGAACGGTGGGCGTTCATCGACGAAGTGCCGAAAACAAGCGTCGGAAAGTTCGATAAGAAAGTCTTGCGCGCCCGCCGCGAGCATAATGAACTTCAGATCATCGAGGCCGGATCAAAAGCTGCGGGGTAGGCAACGCTGGATTCCGCAATGCTGAGACCACGAGCTATTTCAAGGACTACGTTGCAATCGTGACCGGCTGGGCTTCAGTTATCGGCCGTATGCCCTGCGAAGACCTCGCCTCGCGAGGAGCGGCCGTCGTCGTGGCCGATATCAATTTCAAGGTCGCACAGAAGACAAAATGACCAAATTCTTTTCGACCGCGCTATACGCTTCGGCATCAGCCCTGGTGCTGGTGTTGATCGCCGCCACCGCAAACGCACAGGCCACGGTTGGAAACCAGAGCCCCAAACGACCAGTGCATACATTTTCGATTGTCGCGCGGGACGCCGCAACAGGCGAACTTGGCGTAGCCGTTCAATCTCACTGGTTTTCGGTCGGCTCAATCGTGCCCTGGGCTGAGGCAGGGATTGGGGCGGTGGCCACGCAATCCTTTGTGGATCCCAGCTACGGAAAGCTCGGTCTGGATTTGATGCGCGCCGGCAAAAGCGCTCCCGACGCGTTGAAAGCCCTGCTTGCCGGTGACGATGGCAGAGACGTTAGGCAGGTCGCGATGATCGATGCGCAGGGCCGGGTCGCCGCTCATACCGGTTCGAAGGATATTCCCGCCGCCGGCCACATCGTTGGTAAAGACTATTCAGTGCAGGCGAACTTGATGTTGAACGACAAGGTTTGGCCTGCGATGTCGCGAGCCTTTGAGGCGACAAAAGGCGACCTGGCCGAACGTATGATGGCAGCGCTCGAGGCAGCTCAACAAGTTGGCGGGGACATTCGAGGCAAACAGTCAGCCGCTCTGATAGTAGTGACAGGCAAACCAACCGGGCGAGCGTGGACGGATCGAGTGTTTGACCTGCGGGTCGATGACCATGCCGAGCCTTTGAAAGAGCTTCGGCGATTGGTGAACTTGCAACGGGCTTACAACTATATGAACGCCGGCGATCTGGCTGTTGAGCAAAAAGACAACGAGCGCGCGTTGCGCGAGTACGGAGCGGCAGCCAGGCTGGTTCCCGATAGCGCAGAGATGGTCTACTGGCACGCGGTCGCATTGGTCAACATGGGCCGGGTCGATGAGTCACTACCGTTGTTTCGGCGAGTGTTTGCGATGGACAAGAATTGGATCACGTTGACTCCGCGGCTCGCTCAGGTGGGGCTGCTTCCCGACAATCGCCAGGTGATCGACCGGATCGTCAAACTTGGAAGCGACAAGTAGGGCGTGCGATACTAGGTCTCAAGGAACCTTCAGGTTACCGCGAGGTTACGAAATAATATCCAGCTTTCGACAAAACGGAGTTTGTCGGGTAAGGGGGGCGAGGGATGTCCAAGATATGGAATGAACGTGAGAAAGCGCTCGAGGAGGAATACTTTCGACGCAAGGAACAAGAGCTGATCGAGAAACTGCGCGCCCGACGCGCCGAAGAAGAAAAAGCAGAGGCCTCGATCATTCATTGTCCGAGATGTGAGGGCACCCTTGTCGAGCTGAGCTTTGAAGACGTGCAAATCGATCGCTGTAACAAATGCAACGGCGTTTGGCTCGATGCAGGAGAGTTGGAACAGCTCACCAAAAAGGATGAGAGTCAGGGCTGGTTAAACCGCATGTGGCGAAACGTGGCCGGTGAATAATCGTTGAAATCCGAATCTCGAGGGCGCGCCGTACAAGAGGTTGAGATTCGGAGAAAACGATGGATACTTCAAAGCGCGCATACGCTGTTGATAAGAAGTTGCAATTTGCGGCGATTGCCTACTACGCGATGATGCTCGCGGCTTTCCTGATAGGACTGTACGGTTTGTTTTCGTTGTTCTGGCTGGCAAGCGCCGAGATACAAAACAGCGTCCACATCGTGACACCATAAGCTCTTGGGTTCACCTTCAAAAAGCCGGCGAGAACCTTTCCGGTATTCGGCTTAGTGTCTGGCTCAAGATGAACTGCGACGAACTTACTTCCGAATTGGCATCGATTTAATGTCATCATTGAGATTGCCGGGAATATCCCTGAACTCAACTCTAGTTGCTTCCAGAACATCTTCGGAGCCATCACGGAAGTGCTTGACGTTACGCAAAGGCAGGTAACCAGTCTTCGGCGAATAGCTCTGTTCGGTCCACTCTATAGGATGATTCTCTATATTGGTTCGCAATACGTAGACCTCAAGACCAGCCACTTGGTCGAGCCGAACGAAAGACACTTGAGCTTTGAGGCATTTGACTGATCTAAAACAGTCCTCCATCTCTTGATTCGCCGCCGCGGAAATTAGCTTTCGCTCCGGGTGGCCAGGGTCTGTCAAGAAGACGCCATCGTCAGTGCTGGCGAAGACAGCAACGGAATCCTTGTTGGTAGGCACGATATTGGTAGAAGCGTTATGAGGGTCATTGGGTAGCTGTCGCCACTCACCATTGGACTTTACATACCTTACGCGCTCGCCGAGAGTCGTTCTGATTCCATTCGCTGCGATACGGTAATGTAGTGTTACCACCGAATACGGCCTGCTTGGTTCCGGACCCGCTTCCTGCCCGACTATTGTTCGGGCTCTTGAAAACACGACCAGCCCCACAACGAACACTCCTAAACAAAAAGCATTGCAGGCTCTTTTCATTGTCTTATCCTCCTAGCTTGACCCAGGTGAACGGAATGCAAGACCAAATCTACCAACAGAACAGCGCTGAGCCGCAGCAAGTGTAATTGCATGTATGGTACTGCGGTACTCCGTCAAAATATGCCCAAGGTTGACTGCATAAGCCATCATAGAAATAGCAGGTACACGGGTCGCCTTGCCAGTATTGTTGGCAGGGCGCTCCAGGGCACGCCCCCCCGCATGTATAGTCTGATGTTACACAATTCCCCTCACTATTGCAGGCAAGCGGCGGGAAACAGCGGGGATTGCCGCCCGGACAGTTAGTTTGAGCCAAAGACGAGCGCGAGCTAATGATAAAGGCGACGCCAAGTATTAAGAGAAGAAGGAAGACTCCATTTGGGAGAAACCGCATCCTAGAACTCGACATCGTAGAGATCCATCAAGCGCAGCCAGGACAAATCGGAGATGAAGACTATTAAAAGCGAATTGCTTTTCAACGCAAATCGTGACACGCAAATCGTGACACCCGAACGTGACCATGCCCTTTTCTGTCTTTCAGGCAAGGTCTGTTGATGCATCAATAGGACATGGAGATTCAAGCATACCTCCTAAAGTTGAAAGCGCTGCGACTGCGATGATAGACTCCGCCTATGAGCACCTCCAGGGCCAACCGTGTCGAGCCGACAAGCATTGCCTGGACGCTTTCGCGCAGGCTCGGTATGGTTATCGTGCTGGTACTCGCTTTTTTCTTGAGCGCGGTCGTTACGATTTATACTCTGTTCCGCAGCGGCGATACCCAGGTGCCCAATCTGATCGGCAGGTCCCAAACTGAAGCGCAGAAGATGGCCGAACAAGCCGGGCTAAGAGTCAAATTCCAGCTTCGCAACGACCAAACGGTGCCGGCGAATTCCGTAATCGAAACCCGTCCGGGCCCGAACGCTTCGGTAAAGAAAGACTCCGTGCTTACGGTAGTCGTAAGCAGCGGACCGATTCAGAAGAGTCACTTGCAGGCCCCCGGTCCTCGCTCTCCAGGTCGCCGGATTCGCGCGAGAAACTTTGTTGTGAAGACGCTCAAAGATCTCATAGGAAAAGCAACCCCTTAGTGTCTCGAATGGTAGAAATAGCCCCTTCAATTCTATCCGCGGATTTTGCGCGCCTTGGCGAACAGATAAAAGCGGCCGAGCGCGGCGGGGCCGGTCTGATTCATGTGGATGTGATGGACGGCCACTTCGTGCCGAACATAACTATCGGGCCCTTGGTGGTTAAGGCCGCCAGGACCGCCACAGACCTTCCGCTTGATTGCCACCTGATGATCACCGATCCGGATCTGTACATCGACGATTTTGCCCGGGCTGGAGCCTCGATGATTTCGGTACATGTCGAGGCAGTTGCGCATCTGCATCGCACCCTAACGGCAATACGCGACCTGGGTTGCCGGCCGGGCGTGGTGCTCAATCCGGCAACCCCGCTTAGCTCAATCGAAGAGGCGCTGCTGTTTGTCGATTATGTTCTGGTTATGTCGGTGAATCCTGGTTTTGGGGGCCAGTCGTTCATAGGCGCTTCGCTTGACAAGATAAGTCGGCTGCGGAGTATGATTGATTCTCGCGGCTTGAACGTTCATATCGAGGTAGATGGCGGAGTAGGCTTGGATAATGTTGCTGATGTCGTCCGCCATGGCGCAGAGTGGATCGTAGCCGGTTCTGCCGTCTTCGGTCAGCGCGATCCGGAACAAGCAACTCGTGAGCTTCGCCAAAAGGCATTAGAGCCGCTAACAGTTTGACCCGTGCTCGCTCTTGTAGAAGACCAGCCCAAAAGCTAACAAAGGAGAAAGACCGTTCTGCATAAGGCGGTCGCCTCAGCAGTATGAAAGTAGTAAAACTCATCGTTGTAGTTCTGTTTCTTGCAGTCCCCTTTGGCGCGTGCGGAGGCAAGCCTAAGACCAAGCTAACTCTGGAAGAAGCTAAGGGGCCGGGGCGAGATCGAGAGCTCTTTCGCCAGGGCGTAGATGCCATTCGCAGAAGTAGTTTTGACGAGGGCAGGATTCTGTTGAACACCATGATCAACACGTACTCGGAAAGCCCCCTTGTAAAGATTGCAAAGCTTTCAATCGCCGATTCTTATTACTTGCAGGGAGGCTCGAAGGGACTCGCTCAGGCTGAGGTGGAGTATAGGGATTGGATTCAGTTCTTCCCGGATGATCAACTTGCCGATGAAACGATGTTGAAGATGGCCGAGGTCCATTTGAAGCAGGTGATGGCGGCTGATCGGGACACGACGCACGCCAGGCTCGCCGAGCGCCAACTTAAAGACCTTTTGCGCCGTTACCCCAACACCGATTCCAAAGAACAGGTCGAACAATTGATGAACCAGGTTCAGGAAATCCTGGCGATGCACGAGCTGAAGGTTGCCCGTTTCTATTACGAGATTCGCGAATCGGCCCAGGCCGCGCAAATGCGAACCGAGGAAATCCTGAACAAGTATCCGAACTTCTCCCGGTTTGATGAAGCGCTGTTCCTTCACGCGAAGGCAATGGAAATCCAGGAAGACACCGAGACCGCTAGTCGCGATCTCGCACGCATCATCGCCAGCTATCCGCGTTCTGAGTACGCCGATCGTGCAAAGGACACGTTGAAGAAATGGGGCAAGCCGGTGCCCGATTCGGATCCAGTAAAGGTTGCCGAGGCTCCGCCCGATGGCAAAGGGCTTCCATCTCGCCTGGTCGGATTGATGTTCGGGCCGCAAATCAATACCTCTTCGAAAGGGGTAATCATCGACCGCGATCTGAAGACTGATGAGATCGTGGCGCGGGCTGCTGAAGTGAGTGGGTCCAAGGCTCTCGGACCGGTGACGCCGGGTGCGTCAACAACCAGCAACGCCCCAGACGCGCGTCCGCGGCGCGCTTCGCAAGCTGGACAGGACGTTGAGGTTAAACCGGGCGCTCCCGCCGATCAGAAAACTCAGAGCCCGGCGAGCAAGGACAAGAAAGCCAAGGATAAAGAAAAGAAGAAACCCGAAAGCAGCTCGAAGGTGTTGCGTAACCCTTAGCGATCAGTTGTCAGGTGCTTCAAGCTTTGCGCGATCAGTGGCAGGTGCTGCCGCCCGCATGTTTTGCAGCCCAACTTAACAGACCACTTAGAAGGCGCTTTGCGGGCTCCTGACTAAGGCAGCACTTATCTCATGAGATGCAACTCGTTCACCCTGTTCTTTTCATTTCTTTTACCTCTCGGGGCGCTCAGTGCGAATCTGCCGCAACAACCTGCAGAGAAGGCTGCCCAGCGGGCTGCTGAGTCTTGGATGCGTTTGATAGACACCGCTAAGTACTCAGAAAGTTGGGACCAGGCGTCCCAATTTCTAAGAACGAGAATTCCCAAAGACACCTGGACGAGCCGTTGTGCCTCCTTTGCAAAGAGGATCGAGGAGCTTGGACAGCTCAAATCCAGAGAACTTAAGCAAGCACTATTCGTTGAGTCATTACCAAGTGTACCTGGTCAGCAAGGCGTCGTGCTTGATTATGAGAGCTCCCTTTCAAAGCTTAGCTCAGTATCTGAAACACTGGAGTTGGTGTTTGAAAAAGATGATGTGTGGAGGGTAGCCAATTATGAGGGGCTGGCGATCGCTGCTCGTTTCGCACCAAAACATGAGGCGGAGAGTTTTCCACTTGTTGATCCGACTACTCACCCTCCCAATGTGGAAACTACTGTCGATCTCCGGCAAGCGTGGCGGCTCAAACCTATTCCCCCTGGCTCATCAAACCCTAATGTGGAAACGGTTGATACAAAGCCAATAGCACTCAATAACCCGAAGCCCAGATACACCGACGCGGCGCGCACTAACAAGGTACAAGGCATTGTCTTTACCCAGCTGTTGATAGGAGCTGACGGCAATGTCAAGCGAGTGACGGTTTCGCGCGGGCTGCCTGATGGGTTGGACGAAATGGCGATTCAAACCGCTTATCAAATGCGCTTCAAGCCCGCAATGAAGGAAGGCAAGCCCGTAGCATACTGGATGTCACTGCAGATAGACTTCACTCTCTAATGGTTCCCGGTAGGTAGGTATTCGGCTGCGATCATCGATCGGACCGAACCGGTCCGGAGCATCATTTGCCTCGCAATTCAACCTCGTCAGCTTTATCGATAATGATCGTCGCCGGTGAAGCCAGCGGCGACAAGCACGGCGCCTCGCTCGCCCGAGCGCTCAACGGGCTCTATCCCGAGACTCGCTTTGAATTATTTGGATCCGGCGGCGATGAAATGCGCGCGGCCGGGGTCGAGACTCTTATCGATGCGCGAGAGGTCGCGATCATCGGCGTGCCTGAGATAGCCAGAGCGCTTGGTAAGCTTTATCGCGCGTATCGAACGCTCTCGGCCGCCGCTCGCGCGAGGCGCCCAGCAGCAGTCGTGTTGATTGACTGGCCTGATTTCAATATGAGGCTGGCAAAAAAGCTCCATCACGAAGGATTCAAGATTGTTTATTACATAAGCCCGCAGGTTTGGGCGTGGCGCCGGTACAGGATTCGAGCGTTGCGTCGCGACGTAGACCGCCTGCTGGTCATCCTGCCCTTTGAAGAGGAGTTCTACAGACGAGCCGGGGTTGAGGTCGAGTACGTTGGCCACCCGCTTGCAGGAGCGGTTTCCGCGACTATTACCCGCGATGACTTCTGTAGGCGGTATGGCTTGGACCCGGCACGATCGCTCATAGCTCTGTTGCCGGGAAGCAGACACAAGGAGATCCACTATCATTTGCCGGTGATGCTGGACGCGGCGATCAGATTGCGGGATGCGGATTTCAGTAGCCCGGTGCTCGGGTCAGAAAGCGCCGATAAATCCGTGGTGAAATCTCAAAGTTCAAATTTCAAACTTCAGATCCCGGATTCCCAATCAATACAATCCACAATCCGCAGTCCGAGATCGATCGATCAGCAATCCCTGATTCGAAGTCCCCAATTTGTCATTCCTCTCGCATCGACGATCAGACCGGAACAGGTTGGGGCCGCCATCCACGACGCACAGCATAAACTCCGCTGCGCCGCGCAGACCGAGCTAAACGTGAAGGTGATCGAAGGCGACGCTTACAACGCTCTGTGCCATTCACAGTTCGCGATCGTCGCAAGCGGGACAGCCACGGTTGAAGCCGCGCTTGCAGGCACACCAATGGTTATCATCTATCGAGGGTCGGAGTTGAATTGGCGGTTGATCCGACCGCTTATTCGTCTGGACACGTTCGGTATGGTGAACTTGATCGCCGGGCGCAAAATCGTTCCGGAGCTCATGCAACGCTCGGCAACCGGCGAGAACATCGCGGCCGAGGCCAGCGCGATACTCTCGGACCCTTCCCGGCTTTCGGATATGCGCCGAGACCTAGAGCTGGTGGGCGAGTCGCTTGCCGCAGGCCCAGGCTCGGGAGCGGAACGAGCAGCGAAGGCGGTGATGGGGGTCATCAGCCGATCGTAGGCCGGAAGGCGCACTTCGAACTTGGCAATGCTCGTGTCACGGCTATAATCAAGTCCGGAAGCATTCGCTTCGAGCTTAAGCGGGAACCTTGTGAAGAACAATCAGCAGAATTCCAACCAATCTCGTCTCACCGAACGCGGCCGGCGCAGGCTTACCCGGGTGATCATTCTTTCGATAGTGCTTTTGCTGCTGATGCTTTCGCTTATCGCGCAAGGCGGATTCAATCTCGCACCTTTTGTAACTCCGGACACCGCCACCGAGACGCTTTTGTTGTATGCGCTGTCAACGCTCAACTTTCTCGCATTCGTGACGCTACTGTTCGTGCTGCTCAGGAATGTGCTCAAACTTGTGCGCGAGCGTCGCGCCGCGAGGCTTGGCTCAAAGTTCAAATCGCGATTGGTCAGCTACGCCATCGGCCTATCGCTGCTGCCGGTTCTTTTGCTCTTCTTTTTCGCGTTCGGGCTTTTGAACCGAAGCATCGACCGCTGGTTTGGCGAGCCGGCGCGACAGATCGTAGACGACGCCCGCGAGATCAAAGAGAGCTACTTTAAGAAAGAAGAGGCGGACCTTGTAAACACCGCGCGGGCGATCGCGCGCAGACTATCGCTCGATCAGCAAAGCGACTATTACGCTCCGGAACTCACCTTCAAGCTCAATCAGGAGATAGCCGACTACAACCTCTCGCTAATACGGATAGTGGTTGCTGGCGGACGAAGAACGATTCAAGCAGGAGCGAACGAGGTTGAACCCGACATCGAGGAAACGCTGGAGTCCACCGAGCAGCAACTGCGTCAAGGATCCGAGCACTTTAGCGGAAGCGACGAAGGGGACACCCCAATGGCTATCTTCGTCATCGCAGGGGTCCGGCTTACAGACGTTGCCGGCGACCCGCGGGCGCTGATCGTCGCGCGCGAGTTCCCGCCCGAGCTTACTCAGCGCGCCGCAACTATCAGCGAGCAACATACGAACTTTCATAGTCTGCTGGGCAAGATCAAGCGGATCAAGGCCATCTACATTTTGCTGCTGGCGGCGGTCACATTGTTGCTGATCTTCTCGGCGAGCTGGCTGGCGCTGTATGTTGCGCGCGGGATTACAATTCCGATTCAAGCGCTCGCCGAAGCAACGGATCGAGTCGCACAGGGAGACTTCGGACACCCGGTGGAGGTCGTCGCCGAGGACGAGCTCGCCGTGCTGGTGAAGTCGTTCAACCAGATGGCCGCAATGCTGGCTGAGAACCGTGAGCGGTTGGAACACGCCGCCGCCGACCTCAGCCGCATAAATCTCGCTTTGGACAATCGCCGCCGCTACATCGAGACGGTACTTGAGTCTCTTTCCACTGGCGTCATCTCGACCGACGAGAACGCCTGCATCGCGACCATCAATCGATCAGCGCTATGGATGCTCGGCATCAAAGACAAACCCGAGATGGGAACGCCAATCGATCGCGTGGTCCAGGCGCCTCAAGGCGAAGAACTTGCGACTCTCTGTCGTCGTGCGCGCCGAAGCGAGATCGCACAGGCCGAGATAGAATTCAAGCGCGCCGACGACAGCTCACTTTCTACCGCCACGACCGCAATCGCGCTCAGCAGCGCGGAGGGGAGGATCGAGGGTCTGGTAATCGTGATCGAAGACTTGACGGATTTGATCCAGGCGGAACGCGCCGCCGCCTGGAGCGAGGTGGCCCGCCGAATGGCTCATGAAATCAAGAACCCGCTCACGCCTATTCAGCTTTCAGCCGAACGCATTATGCGGAATTACGAGCGGGTGCCCGGCGCGCAACCGGAGCCGCGGTTTGATGAGGTTGTCCGCGAAGGCACAACTACGATCGTCCGTGAGGTGGCTGCGCTTCAACGAATGGTCGAGGAGTTCTCTCGGTTCGCGAGACTTCCCGAAGCTCGGCGAGTCGAGGCTTCTCTAAACGCTGTCGTGCGCGACGCAGTCAGCCTCTATGCCGAGCGGCTCAACGGCATCCGCATTGAATGCCGGCTGTCGAATGATTTGCCCTCACTCTGGCTCGACACCGAACAAATCAAGCGGGTGATGGTGAATCTGATCGATAACGCGGTTGAAGCTCTGAGTTCCGATGGCAAGGATGGGAACAACGGCGCGAGCGATGGCTATCAAGGCTCTGTTCAGAGATTGATTTCACTGGAATCGTCTTATATGAAAGCAAGCGACACGGTGCGGCTAACTGTTGCGGATACCGGTCACGGGATACGGCCCAGAGATAGAGATAAGTTGTTTCTCCCGAAGTTCTCGACCCGCAGTCGCGGTACGGGACTCGGACTCGCCATCGTTAGCCATATCGTCGCCGACCATAAAGGCCGCGTTTGGGTCGAAGACAATCAGCCGTGTGGCGCCAGGTTTATCATCGAACTACCCGCCGGGCGATCCGACTAGAGAGTCTTGTGCGGTCATCCCGGCTGAACGTAGCTCCCCGGCCGTCCTGCCGTGCGGGATCTTCATAGAACCACCACAGGATGCCCTGCCCTCAGCCGTACGCACCACCAGGATAACTGGCCGTTGCTTACTAGTAACGAATTCATTCCTTTCTTCTACGTTGGCCCGATTAGAACGAATGTTTCGTTACAACGAAGCATGAGCGGCGTGACTCAAGAAGCTAGAGCTCGCCGTTCAAAACGATGTTGTCGGTGAGCCTGGTATCTCCGATGTACACCGCGATTGAAACAAGTGTTGGCGTGGCGGCAGGAATTACATCAATCGGATCAAGTCCCTGGGTATCGGTGATCGCAATGTAGTCTATGCGGGCGAGGGATTCCGCTTCTATTGCCGAACGCATCGACGCGATCAATCGCCCGGCGTCTCGCTCGCCTCCGGTATACAG
>JBASRM010000124.1:0-4690 GCA_049273835.1 Blastocatellia bacterium
GGGTTGCTCCCTTCTGCTTCAAGCGTCGCTGCTCTCAATGTTTAGACGGCGGTCTCCGCTCCCTTCTTCCAAAGAGTTTTGACGATCATACACCCGAAACAGCGGGGCGGCGATGCCGAGTAGCTCCCGGTAATTAAAAGCCGGGAATGAAGTTATGCTATAAGTAACGCGAGGCAACTCAGACTCAGCTAATAAGGTGGCGTTATGCATATCGAGTCTTTGAAGGTTTTTTGCGATCTAATCGACACGCGCAGTTTCTCGAAAGCCGCGACCAAGAATTTTATCTCTCAGTCCGCGGTCAGTCAGCAGGTCCGGGCGCTCGAGGAAAAATTCAATCGGCGACTGGTCGAGCGAAGCCGCGGCGGGACCATGGTGCCGACCCAGGCAGGAATGACGTTCTATCAGGGCTGCCGAGAAATCATGGACCGCTTTAACTCGCTAACCGAGGAGATGAAAGGCCTGGGTAACATCGTGAGTGGACAAGTGAGAGTCGCCACCATCTACTCGGTCGGCATTCACGAGCTGTCCCCGGTGTTGAAGCGGTTCATCAAATCCTTTCCTCAGGTGAACGTACACATCGAGTACAGCCGGCCGAACAAAGTGTATGAGGATGTCATCAATCACGTGATCGATATCGGAATCGTCGCTTATCCCACCCCGCGGCCGCAGATCGAAATCATACCCTTCGGAAACGACCCGCTGGTTCTGGTATGCAGTCCCGAACACGAGCTTGCGACGAAGAAGCGTATTGATATCCGCCGCCTCGATGGGCACCGGTTTATCGGGTTCGAGCGCGATATCCCCACACGCAAAGCAGTCGACAAGATTTTGCGGGATCGGGGCGTTAGCGTGCAGTACACCATGGAGCTCGATAATATCGAGACCGTCAAGCAATCGGTCGAAGCTGATCTGGGGGTAACGATTGTACCGTTAGCTACAGTTCAACACGAGGTGCGTGCCGGCACCCTGAGGGCGGTGAATTTCACCGAGAGCTTTGCGAGGCCAATTGGGATCATCCACCGGAAAGGGAAAATACTAAGCGCGGCGGCACGCAAGTTCATCGATATGCTGACCGAGGGACAGGCAGTTCGCGAATCGTCCGCTTGAGGATGGCTACTTTGACAAGCCCGCGGCCGCGCGGCTATCATACAGCTTCCTCATGACGGGGCGTGGCTCAGCCTGGTAGAGCGCTCGGTTCGGGACCGAGAGGTCGTTGGTTCAAATCCAATCGCCCCGACCATCTTCTGTGAAGCGAGAGTGATTCCGCTCTCGCTTTTCCTTTTTTCAGGGCCACCGCGGGATGCTATGAAGACAAAAGGGGCGAAACGGACTCGCCCCTTGTCTTCAAAGACCTCAATCAGCGCACTACTTCTTTTCGTTTTTCACGGGCGACAGCAAAGCTTCGATTCGAGCGAGTCGCTCACTAAGTTCCGCGTTCTCTCGTCCCAGCTTTGTCAGCTCCGCGTCCTTTTGACTGATCCGCTCACTGAGGGTTGAAATGTAAATGTGGGCTTTCTCGATTTCTTCGAGCATCCCACGCATCCGCGCACCGATCTCTACGACCTCACGTCCCTGCTCATCAACCTTCTTGGCTCCCACGGCGGGGAGATGTTTGTTATTCCACATGAAGTCAGCGTGCTCTTCGATAGACTCGAGAGCGTAAGTAGGTTCGAAGACATAGTCTGCGAAGAGCTGGATACCGCGCTGGAAAATAGATCCATTCACATCCAATTTTCCTGCGGGCGCGGTGGTCCCGATGCCGACATTGCCGTTGGAATTTATCCGGACTAATTCATTTGTCCCGGATGTCTGTAAGTCCCCGCCGGTGTTGAAAGAGAAATGCTGGCCGCCTGATGGAACATAAAACTGCATCTCGCCGCTCTGAATACCCATTCCGAATCTGGCTCCAGCGGTTGAGGGAAACAATTGAATCTTGTCTCCGGTCGCGCCAGCAAAAGTTATGGGCGCGATCGGCGAGGCATTCCCGATGCCAACGTTGCCGGTGGCGGAGATGTCAATGCTGCTGGTCGGCGCGCCGGGTCGAATCCTGAAAGGCAGACGGCTGCCGCTGGTGACATCGCGGACAAAGAAATTCGCCTCATTGCCCGCGATATCCCAGGTTTGCGCGGTGAAGCCGCCGGCATTGGTTTGCTCCAACCGGTGCGCGGGAGTGTCGCCGGTAGCGATGTGCATATCCAACACCGGTGTTCCCGTCCGGACTCCGACGCGGCCAGTCGAGCTGACGAACAAGGAGTTAGCTGGCGCGCCTGCGGTGACGGAAAACACTATAGTACCGGTTTCCGAATTGCCGGTGGCGCCCTGGTCTACGAACCCCAGAAAACTTGCGCCGCCAGACGCCGAGCTGTTCGCTCTGATCTGCCAGTTATTGGTTGCGAACCCGGCGCCGGTACTCGTGTCGTCGAACTGGAGGCGCGTATTGTTCTCCTTCAACCTGATCGTGTCGAAGCCAAAGACCTCACCGTTGACGCAGTCCAATCCAACACAGGCGCTGCCCTGGATAATCGCGTCGTCCGGAGTCACCACGTCCTGGATCACGACGGTGCCGTTTCCCTTCTTTTTCTGAATCGAGACGTCGCCGCCGCGATTGGGGTCTCGGGGTTCGGCGCCGTCTTCAGATCCGGCATACACAACCCCCTTCTCGAATAAGAAAGAGCCGGATTGAACCGTTATTCTTGTCGGCAGCTGACCGGTCGCCTGAAACTCTTTCATCACTTCGGCGGTGTTCCCCTTCTTCCGTGAAGCTGCCAAGGCGTCTGTGACTGTCTTGCTCAGCCTGGGAACTACGCGCAGTTCGTATGAATAGTAACCGTCGGAAAGGTCATATCCTTGATCATCGGTGAGCTTAAAAGAGGGTGCGATGCCCGCTTCAAATTCCTTCCGAATTGTTTCGCCGCCCGGTGTAGAGATGGTCAGAATAAGGTGGCCATATTCAACTTGCGGTTGCCATCTCACCTCCGTTCGATCAGCGGTAACGGAAGCGACGGACTCAACCTTGTTTGCGGTCTGCGCCAAAGCGGTTAAGCAAACGCCGATCGCGAACAAAAAGAGAAATGCGACGACTCTAACGGTCTGTTGAATCTTCATGGGGTTCCTCCTTAAAGGGTAACGAGTAGGTTAACGGGGCCGCATTCAGATGAGCTACGGAGCGGGCGGCCCGATAGTTTTTGTATCAACCGCTACAGGACCGCCGGATTTTTACAAAGCGGACGGAGGATGTCAAGCTGATTTGTGCCCTCTCCATCAAAACCGGACAACCACTCTTTTGCCACCGATATCCTGTCGGTCGACTCATTCGTAAAGGTCCAAGTGACAGACAGCCCGATCGAATGTTATAAGTCGATCGAATCGTGTGATTTATCTATGGCGATATCATTGTTCCTGAATGCGGCAAGGAGGGAATCATACTTGAACCATGAGAATAGCTCGGCGATTCATAGTCAGAGGAAGGGTTCAAGGAGTAGGCTTTCGCTATTTCGCGATTCGAGCCGCGCGCGAAACGGGCGTTGTGGGAACGGTTCGGAATGTTCCAGATGGAACAGTAGAAGCAATCGCCGAAGGCTCGCCGGCTGAGGTCGATGCCTTTCGCGCGGCGCTGGAACAGGGGCCTTCATATGCCCGTGTCGACCACGTGGACGAAATCGAGCTGGCGTCAACGGGGGGCTACACGAGTTTCGACGCCGTCTATTGATTGGATTACGCGACGGCGCCGGGGCAGGGACAGAGCTCCGAGACCACTTTTAGGAGAGATTGAGTGGACAACTTGAAAGAGATGATCCGAACGGTTCCCGACTTTCCAAAACCGGGAATCCAGTTCTACGACATTACAACGCTTCTCAAGAATCCCTACGGGTTGCGAACGACAATCGACCGGCTCGTAGAGTGCATCGACGATCCAAACATCGATACTGTAGTGGGCATCGAAGCGCGCGGTTTCATATTCGCTCCTGCGCTGGCGTATCGTTTGAAAGCGGGCTTTGTGCCGGTGCGCAAACCACGCAAGCTGCCCGCCGCCACTGAGTCGATCTCGTACGCACTTGAATACGGAACTGACACGCTCGAGATTCACAAGGACGCGATCGGCAGTGGGAATCGAATTATCATAGCTGATGATCTGCTTGCGACAGGCGGCACCGCGCGAGCGGTTGTTGATCTGGTCGAACGGCTAGGCGGTACGGTGGCTGGTCTTGCGTTCGTGGTTGAATTGAGTTTTTTGAAAGGCCGCGAGCGGTTTCCAGGATACAAGATCACTTCGTTGCTCGAATATGCCGAATAAATGAGCAATAGGAAATCTAGACACGCTAAAAGTGTATCTGTTAGTTTAGAACCCTGTGCTCCCGTAGCTCAGTTTCATAGAGCGTCCGCCTCCTAAGCGGAAGGTCGCGCGTTGGAATCGCGCCGGGGGCACCATTCAACCTTCTGAGTTTTCACGGTCAGGGACGAAAACCTAAGTGGGTCGTTCGTTTCATACCCGCTTTGATACCCGCTTTCAATTATCTGGACTGTAGTTCTAAACAGACCACCAAGGTGTCTGTTGCGCTCGACACCGGTCTCCATTCCTTGACGCTCGTCTATAGACCTTAGTTTGAACAGCAATCGCGACAGGAGAACGATGATCCATTACGGTATTCAACGGAGTCGTTACGCGCTGATATACTGTACGCGCTGATAT
>JBASRM010000129.1:0-2376 GCA_049273835.1 Blastocatellia bacterium
GCCCAACCCACGGAGGCGTCCACAGAGGACCTATCGCCCGTCGCAACCAGCGGTCAGCGGCTCAACATCCGGCTATTCCGAACTAGTGAGTTCCATAGGTGTTGGTTATAGGATGTATAAAAGAGCGAATTACGACGATCTAGTCACCGTGAATCCATCAATGGTGTTTCATCAGGGAGACGCAATTCGCGTTTTGCTGGAGTCAAATCTGGATGGATATCTGTACGTATTTCACGCGGAGAACGAAGAGAGAGCAGAGATGATATTTCCTGACGCGCGACTGAACGGTGGCGATAACAGGATCAAGTCCCATGTACCGTATGAAGTGCCCTCGAGTAGGGAAAGCGATGTAAGGTTTCGGTGGTTCTACTTTGACGCAACGCCGGCTACCGAGCGACTTTACTTTGTCGTTACTAGAAACGCGCTGGCGGGCGTGCCCATTGGCGCTGAGTTGGTTTCATATTGCAGAACATCCTCCAAAGGATGCCCGTGGCAGCCCTTGAGCGATGTCTGGGCCGTGATTAATAGTAGCTTGCGAGCGCCAGTGCACGTAAGCTCAAGGGGCGTATTCGATGAGAAGCAAACTATGGTGGAGCGCGCAGCCATCGAGCGCGGACTCGGGCTACCCAAAGGCGCGCCGGAACCGTCCGTAGTACTGGTGAGCTCGTCGCCTGGCGCGACATTGTTAGTCACGGTGGTAGATCTGATTCACAAGTAGACGCGTTAACGATGGTAAGACCTAAACCGTTTATCGCTAGCTGTCCATTGAAGAGTTAAGACCGCGATTGCAATGACAACATCGCCCCCAACCAAGGCCAAAGCATTCGCGGCAGTTCTTGCCGCGTTGCCGTTGCTTATCGCAACCGCAAGTTGGACTAGCGTCGCCGGCGCCCAAGAGAAGCGCGGCCTCGGTATTCAAGCGAGCGGGGCCGTTATCCAGTGGCCGGGCAGTGCGCAGAGGTTTGCGCTCATCATCGGAGTCGATCAATATCGCGACAGGCAGATCACGTCGCTCCACGGTGCAGCCAATGATGCGCGGGCGATAGCCGAAGCCCTCGTCCGTTATGCGGGGTTCCCCGCCGAGCAGGTCATTCTCCTCGCTTCTGATCAGGTAGCTGAACGGCAGCCGGCTCGGAATAACGTCTTGAGATATCTCTCGAACCTTAGAGGGATGGTGCCGCCTGACGGACTGCTACTGATATCATTCGCGGGGCATGGCATGGAGCGAGGAGGCAAACCGTATCTGCTTCCTTCGGACGCTGTGGCCAGCAACGACATGATGTTGCTCGAAGACACTGCAATCAGCGTCGATCGATTGAAGGAATCCGTTCGCGCAACTGGAGTTCGACAAGTAGTGCTGATCCTCGACGCCTGCCGTAATGATCCATCGGCAGGCCGCTCCAATCGCGACAACTTGCTGACATCGACCTTTACCCGCGGGTTCAACTTCGACGTTCACAACCGCGAGGTAACCGCGTTTGCTACTCTTTACGCGACCGCGGTTGGACACCGCGCATACGAATACGCGGAGAAGAACCAGGGTTATTTCACATGGGCGCTGGTCGAAGGGTTACAAGGCGGCGCCGCCAACAGCAAAGGTGAAGTGACGTTAGGGAGGCTGGTGAAGTATCTGGAAGAAGCGGTTCCCAACCGTGTTCGGATCGATCTGGGCGCGGGCCGGGAGCAGAAACCCTTCGCTTACATCGAAGGCTACAAGGCAGATGAGTTGGTGATTGCGGTGGCTTCATCAGGCGCGGCCGCTTCGCCGACGGATACGTCGTCCGCGAAACAGCCGGGAATAGAAAAGGAAAAGGAAACCGCCGATGAGAAAGATCTGGGCGGGCCGGAAAGACCGGTGCGCAATAGAGGCCCAAAGTCAGGACGGGTTTTGATAATTGTCACAGAGACGATTAGCCAGCGAGGAGCTGAAGATTCGACTGTTGCAGGAGATCTCTCACAACGAATTGCCGGGAATAGATCGAGCACAACGATCGGCTCGGAACTGACGTCCTCAGACCTCGCACGCATCAGAAGCGCGCTTCAAAAGCTGGCGTCTGGAGACAAGAGAGCGTCAACCTCAATTCCGTTTGCTATTGTCGTGACTGGAACGATCTCCGTCACGTCTCTCGATCCCTATCAAGGGCTTTTTGTAGCGGTCGCGAATGGAACGATCAAGGCAGTTGATTCAGACAGCGGGCTGGCTGTAGCGCGGGAAAGCATCTCCAACGTTCGCGGCTTTGGCAATACGCAAGACCAGGCGGCTAGGAACGCTCTGAAAAATGCTGGCGAAAACATTTCGGAGTCGTTCGTCAAGCAGGTTGCGTTAAGTGGACAGTAACCCCGCATCGGATTCGAGGTAGAGAGCCATGGAGGTAC
>JBASRM010000148.1:0-7115 GCA_049273835.1 Blastocatellia bacterium
GCGCAAAGGAGCGAATATACACGACGGAACTTAACCGCGAAAGGAAACCGCTGACAAGGGTGGCGGGGTAATAGTGAGCTGCGAGAGAATTGCCACCAAGTCACAAAGTCGCCAAGATTCACAAACTTTTCTTCGTGCGACTTTCGGCGTTCGCGTCTTGGCGGCGGCGCGAGTTGCGGCTTGGAGCAATACACATTTTGCACCACTACCCAAAGGGTCGCCGCCTTGACACGACTCCGCGTTAAACGTAATAATCGCGGCGCTTCAACGACCCGTCTGCCAGTTTCATTTCACTGGTCCAGAGCCACTTCTAGGTGCAGGCTCTCATCCAAGTCCGAAGAGGGGAACGCAATCGGGATGGAGACTAAGCGAGTCGATCAGCCGAACGTCAATCGGATGACGTTCCGGGGGCTGTTTCGCGTCAAGTCACTCGATTCGATTCTAAAAGACGCCGAAGAACCCGAGCATCAACTCAATCGCGCTCTCGGGCCGGTGCAGCTCACCTTGTTTGGCATTGGCGCAATCATCGGCGCCGGAATCTTCGCAACGATAGGTACAGCCGCCGCCGGTGATGCCAACCGGCCCGGTGCCGGTCCCGCGCTGATGATCTCTTTTCTAATCACCGCAGTGGTCTGCGGGTTCACCGCATTGTGCTACGCCGAATTCGCTTCGATGGTCCCCATCTCCGGCTCGGCCTACACCTATTCTTATGCGACGCTTGGCGAAGTCATCGCCTGGATCATCGGCTGGGACTTGATAATCGAATACGCGGTGGGCAACATCGCGGTCGCGATAAGCTGGGCGAATTACTTCAAGACGCTGGTTGCCGGGCTGCACATCCCGGGGATCGCACCAAATGGTATTCACATTCCCGATTGGATCTCGATGGATTACCGCACGGCCGCCAAGGTGCCGGGCGTGTATGATAGCGCGCCTCACATATTCGGGAAGCCGATAATTTTCAACATTCTTGCGGTGCTCATCGTCACGCTTATCACGATCGTCTTGATCTGGGGCATTCGCGAAAGCGCGCGCCTCAACGCAACCATGGTAGGCATCAAGATACTTGTGCTCACCTTTTTTATAGTGGTGGGGTTTACGTACGTTCAGCCTGCCAATTGGACGCCGTTCGCTCCTAAGGGCTTTGCCGGCATCAGTGCGGGCGCGGCCATCGTGTTCTTTGCATACATCGGCTTCGACGCCGTTTCGACGGTAGCCGAAGAGACCAGGAACCCGCAGAGGAACCTTCCAATCGGGATCATCGCTTCGCTGATCATTTGCACAATCTTTTACGCCGTGGTTGCGTGCGTATTCACGGGTCTGATCTCATATCCCGACCTGAAAGCAAAGCTTGCCACCGAGCAGGCGGAACCCCTGACAATGGCGCTGCAACACGTCGGCCAACAGTTCAACACTGACCTGGGGTGGGCAATCGGGATCGTGGCCTTCGGCTCGGTAATCGCGCACACCGCAGTGCTGCTGGTGTTTCAACTAGGCCAGCCCCGTATCTTCTTTTCTATGGCGCGCGATGGATTGCTGCCGCCGGTTTTCTACAAGGTCCATCCTCGATTCAGGACTCCGCACATCTCGACTATATTGACCGGCGTCTTCGTCGCTGCGTTCGCGGCGGTCGCCAGCATAGACGAGATGGTGGACCTTACGAACATCGGGACGCTGTTCGCATTCATACTGGTCTGCGCCGGGATAATTGTCTTGCGAGTCAAGGATCCCGGCCGGCCGCGCCCGTTCCGGGTGCCGGGCGGATTGGTCATTCCAATCCTGGGTATCATCTCGTGTCTTTATCTGATCTACTATTTGCCGCCCACTTCGTGGCTGCGGTTCGCGGCTTGGCTGAATTTCGGATTCGTGATCTATGTTGGCTACGGTTCGGTTCATAGTCGTCTGACAGGGCGCCAACACGCGGAGCGGCCGGCGGAACACGACGCGCTCACGGCTCACGTGGGTTCATGGCTGGCGATCATCGGAGTTGCGCTTCTGGTTTTCATGCGAGGCTTCGATGTATGGCTGGAGGCGCTCAAGGCGCGCGCCGATATGAGTGGCCTGTCGAAGATGACCGCGGCGCTCGGCGACGTATTTCGATTAGCTCCCTGGTTGGAGGTTTCCTGGTTCCTGATCGTTCCTCTTGCGCTTAACGCTTTCGTGCTTTGTCCGATCATCATAAGTCGAGCGTTAAGGGCTGGACGCGCGGAAGGAAACGAGGGTCAATCAGGAATCACAACTTCGAGCTTGATTATCGCAGTAGTTGTAGCGGCATTAACGGTCATCTACTTTGTTTTGCTGCTCAAGAATGCTTAAGCTGCTGCAGCTAAAGGACTTACTGGATTGTCGTCGATCGTTGGCTTTTAGATATATAGCCGAACGGGAGACGTGCCGCACGTGAACCGAGTTACGCTTTTTGGAGGTTAAACAATGGCCGATGCAGCGGTAGCCGTGGACGACAAGAAAACAGGATTTGTTCGAGGGCTTGGGCTGCTTGACTCAACCACGATCGTCGCCGGGTCGATGATCGGATCAGGGATCTTCATCGTGTCGGCAGACATGGCCAGGCAAGTCGGCTCGCCGGGCTGGCTGCTAGTGGCTTGGATCATCACCGGGTTGCTCACGGTGATCGGGGCGCTCAGCTATGGGGAACTGGCCGCCATGATGCCCAAGGCAGGCGGTCAGTATGTTTACTTACGTGAAGCATTCTCACCGATCTTCGGGTTCCTCTATGGGTGGACCCTATTTATGGTGATTCAGACGGGCACCATTGCCGCGGTAGCTGTCGGCTTTGCAAAGTACCTGGGAATCGTATGGCCGGGAGATGTGATCTCCGAGACCAGATACATAGTGTCGCCAATCAGGATCGGTTCCGGCTATGCGGTGTCGCTGTCAACGGCGCAGTTGATTGGCGTGTTGTTGATCGTCTTACTCACCTGGATGAATACGCGAGGCCTGAAGCTCGGCAAGCTGGTGCAGAATGTTTTCACCGTAACCAAGACTGGCGCGTTGATCGCTCTGATCCTGCTCGGCTTGATAGTGGGGTACAACGCGACAGCAGCCGGCGCCAACTTTGGCGATTTATGGACGGCCCGCGGACCGATTCAAGATGTGGGGCGCGGACTTACCGCTGTCTCAACTTTCGGATTGTTCGTGGCGATTTGCGTATCGCAAACCAATTCGCTGTTTTCCGCCGACGCCTGGAACAACATCACCTTCACGGCAGGCGAGGTCAAGAACCCGAAGCGAGATATCCCGCTCTCGCTTGCATTCGGCACGTTCCTGGTAATCGCACTCTACCTGCTGGCAAACGTGGCTTATCTGGTAACGCTCCCGTTCGAAACAATTCAAACCGTACCTGGGGATCGTGTCGCGTCAGCGACCGCCGACGTAATCTTTCCAGGCGCAGGCGCAATGATCATGGCGGTGTTCATAATGGTCTCCACTTTTGGCTGCAACAACGGCTTGATACTCGCGGGGGCGCGAGCTTACTGGGCGATGGCGCGCGACGGTTTGTTCTTCAAGTCATCAGGAGAATTGAACAACAAGCATGTGCCCGCCTGGGGGCTCGTGATCCAGGGGATATGGGCTGCTGCATTGGTTCTGCCGCGCACGGTGACGGGAGTGGATGCGGCTGGACTGCCGAAGTATGGAAGTCTTTACAATGATCTGCTCACCTACGTTATATCGGCGGCCTTGATTTTTTATATCCTGACCATAGCGGGGATCTTCCGGTTGCGGCAGAAGCGGCCCGATGTCGAGCGTCCGTATCGAGCATTCGGTTATCCGATAGTTCCGGCGTTGTATATCGCCGGCGCGTCCGTAATCTTAGCAGTGCTCTTGATCTATCAAACGGCAACGACGTGGCCGGGGTTGATCATCATTGCTACAGGCATCCCGGTGTACTTCATCTGGCGAAAAATTGGGGTTCCGTTGCCAGAGGTTGACGAGAGCTAGCGTTAGAAATCGGTGGGCGGTGAAGGTGATGAACTTTACGCCGAGGTGGCTCTCGGGTTTGAGGCGCACGCTTCTACGTGAGACGGACTACAAACTTGCAGGATGAAGCAATAAGCAGATGACGGCTATTCGTCATTCACGGTTGGCACTATTCTAAACTTGCGGAGGTTCCATAGATGGCTAGTCAACTCTGGGCAAGAAAACCGCTCGAATTGATCCTTGAAGAGATGGCCGGTGAGCACCGGCTGCGCCGTGTGCTCGGCCCGGTCACACTCACAAGTCTTGGGGTGGGCGCAATAATCGGGGCCGGGATCTTTGTCATAACCGGAGCCGCCGCGAATCAGAAAGCTGGGCCGGCGCTCATGCTTTCTTATTGCGTCGCGGGAATCGCCTGCATCTTCGCGGCGCTATGCTACGCCGAATTCGCATCGATGGCTCCGGTGGCGGGATCGGCCTACACCTATGCCTACACGACGGTCGGTGAGTTATTTGCCTGGATCATCGGTTGGGATCTGGTACTCGAATATGCTGTCGGCGCGGCCACCGTAGCCAACGGATGGTCGTCTTACTTTCAATCCGTCCTCAGCAATCCGATCATTTTCAACTACACGCTGCCAAAGGCGGTAAGTGGTCCTCCCATCAACTATAACCCTGCGCTCGGCCAGATAATTACGACCGGATCGATAATCAACTTGCCGGCGGTAATCATCGTCGCGATCATCACCGTAGTCCTGGTCATCGGGATCAAGGAAAGCGCGAGCTTTAACGCGGGAATGGTGATCGTGAAGGTCGCTTGTGTGCTTTTCGTAATCATAGTCGGTGCTTTTTACGTCAATCCTGCAAACTGGACGGCAACTGATCCGGCGAATCCTTCGCACAGCGGTTTCGCGCCGTACGGATACACCGGCCTCAGCTTTTTTGGCAAGACGCTATCCGGGCTGACCGATGCCGGCGGCCAGCCTCTGGGGGTTTTGGCGGGCGCGGCAATTATTTTCTTCGCCTACATCGGGTTCGACTCTGTTTCGACGCACTCCGAGGAAGCCAAGAACCCTCAGCGCGACGTACCGATCGGCATCATCACTTCACTCATCGTATGCACCTTGCTTTATATAGCAGTGGTAGCGGTGCTAACTGGCATGGTCCCCTTCTATAAGATCAGCATCGACGCGCCGGTGGCTCACGCATTCAGGGATGTGGGTCTGAACTGGGCGGAGTTTTTGATCGCGATCGGCGGGGTTACCGGAATCACTTCGGTGATGCTTGTAATGATGCTCAGCCAGCCGCGAGTTCTATTGGCGATGTCGCGGGATGGACTGCTGCCCAGAGGCTTCTTTGCCGCGGTGCACGAAAAATTCCGCACTCCCTGGAAGTCCACGATAATGACGGGTATTTTCGTCGGCTCGTTGGCCGCTTTTCTGCCGATAAACATTCTTTCCGACCTGGTCAACATTGGGACCTTGTTTGCGTTTGTGATTGTTTGTGTGGCAGTGCTGATCATGCGGCGGACTCACCCGGACGCCAAGCGGCCATTCCGAGCGCCGTTGGTGCCGCTGGTCCCGATCCTTGGGATACTGAGTTGTTTGCTGTTGATGTTCTCGCTGCCGCCTGAGAATTGGCTCCGGCTGCTGATCTGGTTGTTGATTGGTTTCGCGATTTACTTCGGTTACGGCAAACGCCACAGCGTAATGCGGAGCTACCTGGCTCACGAGGTCGGGAAGCACGGCGTTTCTCCCGCCGGGTCTCTGGTTGACGAGATCGAGACGAAGGATGAGGCTCTTCCAGACTCAAAGCGTAAGTGAGTCAGGAGTCCGTAGTCAGTAGTTAGTAGTGGTCACTAGTCAGTAGTCCGTTAATCCGGTGCGTACGGACCGCGGACTACGGACTACTGACCACGGACCACTCTTGTTGACGCTCGTTGGTTGCCGCGGCTAGAATCTGCTTTACTTTGGGTTCGCTTAGTCGATCCAAGGGGATGTGGCGGAACTGGCAGACGCGAAGGTCTCAAAAACCTTTAAGGGTAACCTTGTGTGGGTTCGATTCCCACCATCCCCACCACGAATCAGTGGACAGTGATCGGTGACCGTGGCCAACTTGCGGAACACCTAGTCACAACCGATCACTGACCGCGGACCACTGACCACCGACCATGAAGAAGCCTGAAGCAAGCTTCGATACCATACCAAGCTCCGCTGTTTCCAAAACCACCTTAAAAATCTGTCTCAAGTGCGCGTTCGATGTGTTTACAAAACAGCTCAAGCTCGCGCCGCGCACCGCATACTCGGAGCTAAAAAAGCACATTCCCGAAGAAGCCGACATCACCGGGGCAGCAACCTCTCGCCCCCACTTCTTCGATCAACCCGGTCTCGATCATTGTCCTTTTTGCAACGGCACCAAACGCTGGTTCGCGGAGTTTCACGCGATTCGCATCGACGATCATTCGTCATTTGAAAAGGCCAGAAAGAAGCTTTGGACGGCGCTCAAGAAGCAGCCCGAGCGATATGCGCTCTGGAGTCCCGAGCGCACCCAGATGCAGATTTTTTCGGAATGGCTCGAGCGTTTGAACCGCAGCCTCAACTTCGGTGACGATCGCTGGCTGCTCGAGGCGGCGATCTCACACATCAAGCGGTCGGCCCCCTCGAACGATTGGGACTCCGTGCTCTCAAGCGGAGTGCGGAGAGTCCAGCTATCGAGGCAGGTCGAGGATAGCTGGCGTTATGAAGACGCGTGGTTATACGTTTCGCCCGCGTTGTACGGCGATGTGATCATGGTCCAGCACCTGTTGTCGCGCTCGCACCAGCACGGAGGACGGACCTTCGAGGGAAGGCTCACGTTCCAGGAGTTCATCAGGAGGCTGCGCAGGATAGGCTATTTCGAGGCAAAAGAAATCGAAGTTAACGAGCCGTATGAGGCGTTCGAGCAAGCGATTGCCAGGCTGGTTGATTCAGGACCCAGCGCCGTGTACTATGCCGTTGATCGCAAGGACTACCTGGACAAACTTAAATCGGTTTACGAGAAAAAACGCGACAAATGAAAATAAGAACCGCCTTTTTGGTAACAACACTTACGCTTCTACTGGCGGTGCCTGCCGCCGCCCAGGAGACTGGCGCTTCAGGGTTTGTAATATCGCTAAAGAACGGCAGCACGATTCGCGGCCGCAC
>JBASRM010000151.1:0-12271 GCA_049273835.1 Blastocatellia bacterium
ACAGATTGGTTACGTTTGCGCAGGCGATCAGCAGAACGATTCCGGCAACTCCCATCAGTGCGCTAAAGGTCAGCCCGACCTGTCCGTCGCCTCCCGGATCTCGACGAGCAGTGAGCAACGGCACGAGCTTAACGCTGCGGCCCTCGTTATCCTTGCGATATTCTTCTTCGAGCTGAGAGCTTAGTGAGGTCATCGCGGCTTGCGCCTGCCCGACCGCAACACCCGGTTTGAGCCGTCCGATCATAAGCAGAAACAACCCCCGGCGCGTGTCATACCAATCGAATCCGGGCTGAATTGTCGCGTGCATCATCATCGGCACCCACAGATCAGGTCCTCCGCCGAGGTCGGTCCCCTGGAAGTCCTTTTGAGCCACACCGACAACGTTGAAGTCATGACGATTCAGCGAGATCGTTCTTCCGACAATCGAGGGATCACCCCCGAACTCGCGCTGCCAGGCGGCGTAGCTTAGAACAACCACGGGGTGCGTGCCCGCGGTCTGGTCTTCATCGGGAAGAAAAGTGCGGCCCTGTTCCGCCTTCACCCCCAACACGTCGAAATAATTTCCGGACACAACCTCAGCGAAGATCTGCTTTGTTTCCGCGCCTGTGCCGCTCAAATTAACAGGGGCGAAGGTGTAAGCGAAGATGTCCGAGAAGGCATCGTTCTTTTGTCGATAGTCTAAGAAGTTTAGATGCGAGGTTGGCAGGGGGCCTGGGTTCTTGACATCGGTAGTGAAGATCGAGACTAGCTGAGACGGCTCTGCGACGGGAAGTGGCGCAAACAAGAACGCGCTGATCATGCTGAAGATCGCAGTATTGGCCCCGATACCTAGGGCGAGCGACAACAGAGCTACGATTGTGAAACCAGGACTCTTGAGGAGCATACGAAGCCCATAGCGAGCATCCTTTAGAAGAATCTCCATTTGATCAGCCTCCGGTTTTTGTTCTGCCGCCTCGAATCTCGCGTGCTTCTGTTTGAAAGCTTAAACTGTGAGCAGAAGGAGTTAGTTCCCGGATTCTGGGCTAAAACGGGACTTGGCCTCGTTGCATATAAGTACCATTGTAATATCCGCGGCCCACAACCGTGGCGCCTGCGTCGAGAATCTCGATTGGAGAAACTCCAAACCCTTCCCACTCACTCGCGAGCGGCGTGAATACCCCTTCCAATACGGCGGTCGGACCGACGTACGGATTTCCTTCGGCGTAAATAAAGTTCTCCGCCTCAAGCCACTCAACCTTTGAATCCAGCGCGCCGAGGACTCCTGGAACATCCCCCCTGCCAAACGCTTCATACCTCGAACGATGTTTACATTCTGTTCTGACATCTCCGTCTCCTGTTGGAGTAATTAGCTGCTCTCTGTGTGAAGGTGCACTGTACTTGATCGTGACTCGGCCGGCAACCTTTCGGAGAGTGCGCGTGCGGTTTAGCCCAAATGCTCCGGGCGTCATTGTTAGGTTGATAGCAAGCTACCGCGGGCTGACGCCCGAGCATCGACCTCTGGCGAGCAATCTACGAAGGGCAAGCGCAAACCAGAAACCCGAAACCAGAAACTGCAACCATAACCCGGAACCTGGAACCCGGAACATGCCTAGACACCACCGGCTTGAACTTAAGCGTATTTCCGGACAATTTACGCCACACCCCGAAGTGAGCGGTCGCGGATCACCTCAACCGAACAGTGGGCGCGCATCGCAACCGCTTCTGAGACGCTTCCCAACAAGTAGCGTGTCAGTCCGCGCCGTCCGTGCGATCCGACTACAATCAGGTGCGCGTCCCAGGCCTTCGCCTCGTCGACAATGCGTTTCTTCGGGCTGCCGTCCAATACTTCCGTGGCTGTTTTGATTCCGGCACCGGCGATGATCTTCTCGGCGGCGGCGACTGCTTCTTCGCAACGTATCACGATCTGCTCGCGCAGCCGTTCCGCGACTACTCCGGCAGCGTACCACGAGGCGGCTGCTGCAAGAGGCCTCTCAATCACGCCTATGACCTTGACCGTGGAGCCGGCTGGCCATGGCCGTTCTGCGATCGAACGCGCTGCTGCGGCGGAGAAGCTCGAGCCGTCAGTGGCAAGTATGATTCTGATCCCGTCATCAATCTGACGCGGCTTCTCGTGTTCGGAATCACTTTTTTCATGACCGGGGTGTCGCACGATTTCGACCGAGCAGGACGCGTTTTGCACGACCGCTTTTGCGATGCTCCCAAGCAGGAAACGAATAAAGCCGGTGTGCCCGTGAGATCCGACAAAAATAAAGTCAGCGCTCCAGTTCTCTGCTTGCTCGACGATTGTAGTCCCCGGATATCCCTGGACCGCCAGCGCAATGGTGTGAAGGCCGCGACGGGCGAGACGCTCGGCAACCGACTCGACCAGCTTGTTTGCGGCGTCATTCTCGCTCTTTATGAACGGCTCCAGGTATCCGATGGTGGAAGCCATCGCCAACAGATCAATGACGGTCAGCACACAAACCTCAGCCCCGGGTGGCCACGGTCGTTCTTCGACTTCGCTTACAACAGCCTCTGACAAACTTGATGAATCTATGGCTACAAGCACTTTCACGGTATTGTCCTCCGTCTGTCGTTACAACCGGCGATTCTGACCAGAGCATTTGCATCTTGCCCCATTCTAGGTGAATCAGATCGGCGCCGCCATCGAGGGACAGCATCGAGGGACAGCAGGAACCGGCCTGTTGGCAGGCCGCTTCGTCACAACCCAGGGCCAGTTAGTCACAATGTTGTTCGCCGTGGAGTGGTTGACAGAGAGAATGGCCGCGCTACATTGATGCTAGAAGTCTCTGAAGTTAAGCCGGCGGGGCTGCACTCGCCGTTCGCAAGTGATCAATCCAAGGGGAAATGTCAACCTTCGCTAGTGGGCGCTCGGCGGGAGCCGTCTGATCAAAGAGCGGCGAAGATGCGAGGAGCGTATAGCCATGGATTGTGCTATGGTGTTGAGGCGTCATCCGCAAAACCCACATGAGCTAGATATGAAAGCCGCCCTAATAATGCAACGGCGTTGGGTTCGCGCGGTCCTCATTATCGGGGTGTGGACGGTTTTCGCTTGCTTCCTCACAAGCCAGATGTATCTCGCTTACAGCCGCCGCGAAATACCTGTTAGCTGGCAGAGGATATTTGTAGTCGAATTGATCTACGCATATGTCTGGGCAGGGTTAACACCGCTGATTCTCCGGCTGGCGGCTCGCTTTCCAATCGAGCGGTTGAACTGGGTCCGCACCATCGCGCTTCATCTGGGCGCTTCCATTTTGATTGGAGTTGCGACCAGGGCCCTTCACGATTTGATGCTTTTTTACGTGCTCGCCGATTCTACCGGGAAGTTCTCAGTTACCAGATTATTGATGAATGTTTACTTCATGACCGATTACGGCGCGATGATTTACTGGCTGATTCTGTTGATCAGCTACGCGTTCGATTATCAGCGGCGCTATCGTGAAGGTGAAGTTCGAGCGACGCGATTGGAAGCGCAGCTTGCGCAAGCACAGCTTCAGGCGCTTAAAATGCAGCTTCATCCGCACTTCCTGTTCAATACACTCCATTCAATCTCGGCGCTTGTTCACAAGAACGCCGATGCCGCCGACAAGATGATCGCGCGGCTGGGAGACTTTTTGCGGCTTACTCTCGAGAACTCAGGCGCCCACGAAGTTTCGCTTCAGCAGGAACTTGAATTCCTAAAATGCTATCTGGAGATTGAGCGCATTCGATTCGAGGACCGGCTGACCGTCCAGATGGATATCGAGCCCCAGACCCTGGATGCGCGTTTGCCGAACCTCATTTTGCAGCCTATCGTCGAAAACGCGATTCGCCACGGCATTTCGCCTCGTACGGCCGCGGGCCGCATTGAGATTGAAACTCGGCGGTTGAACGGTACGCTTCAGGTCCAGGTGACCGACAATGGTCCGGGCATCTCTTCGAATTCAAATTCTGGAAGCATCGTCAAAGAGGGTGTGGGGCTTGCCAACACGCAAGCGAGGTTAAGGCAGTTGTACGGCGACCAACATCGGCTCGATCTCTCGAATGCCGCCACCGGCGGACTCACCGTCATTCTAGAAATTCCCTTCCGAGATCACAACTCTGCGCAAAACTGAACTCGCGGCTACGTTCGGGCGTTAGAAGCGGTAAAGGAGAAGTTGATGTCAAGCCCGGCGTGTATCCGTACACTGATCGTCGATGACGAATCCCTTGCTCGCGAACGGATTCGCGACATGCTCTCGTCTGATCCGGAGATTCAGATCATAGGTGAGTGCGGCAATGGCCGAGAAGCAATAGAAACCATCGGCGAGCAGTCACCCGACCTGGTCTTTCTGGATGTTGAGATGCCTGGAATCGATGGCTTCGGCGTGCTTGAAGCTCTGCCCCCTGATCGAATACCCACAGTCATATTCGTCACCGCCTACGATCAGTACGCGGTGCGCGCCTTTGAAGTATACGCGCTTGATTACTTGTTGAAGCCCTTCGATCAGGAGCGTTTCGACAAGGCGGTTGGCCGCGCAAAAACGCAGCTAGCGAGTGAACGGAGCGACGCATTGAGCCAGCGGATCCTGAGCGCGCTGGAAGAGATCAAGACGAGACCGGTCCATCTGGAACGGCTGGTCATAAAGATGAACGGGCACGTTTTTTTCATCAAGGCCGAAGAGATCGATTGGCTGGAGGCGGAGGGAAACTATGTGCGTCTGCATGCCGGAAAAGAATCGTACCTGCTCCGGGACACAATAAGCGCGCTCGAGTCGCAACTGGATCCGAAAAAGTTCATACGTGTGCATCGCTCTGCGATCGTCAACATCGATCGAATCACCGAGCTCCAGCCTTGGTTCCACGGAGAGTATCGCATCATCCTTCGCGAAGGCGTTCAACTGACCCTTTCACGAACATACAGGGAAAAGCTTCACGAGCTGCTTGGAAGACCGCTGTGAAGTGAGAAACCTCATCATCACGCTTTTCGGTCAGCCCGTCACAAAGTCCACCGGCTTCATCCCAAAATCGTTCTAGTCCAAAACCAATCCACCTAAACTCCAACGGTAACAGGCACGCGTTCGGGCGGGAACGCGTGCGTTGTTAACGCCGCGCCGGTTGATGCGGCAATCAATCGCGGCCAGCTAACCAGTTGGAGTTCATCATGAAAAGGATTGTGCAGCTTGTTGCTTCAGCTCTCATGCTCACGATTTCAGCCGCACCAGCATCCAGCCTCAATATGACCGCCAGTCTATCACTCGCTCTTACCGACGCCGTGGAGGCAGCCAGAGCGCTCGCAAATCCGGCCCCTCTGCTTAGGGGCGCGGATTTTGCGATTTCCACATTCGACGCCGGAGTGGTCAAGTCCTTCGCCAAAGCCTGGGGGCGTTCGGGGAACGGGACCTCACAGGTGGAGGGAGTAGTGTTGATTTTGCGAATGGCTGGAGGGGGCTATAGCGGGAGGGACATGGGATCAACCAATGAGCATAAGCAGTTCACCTTTCGCTGGCATCCGGCGACGATCGCGATCGTACACACTCATCCAAACTCATCCGATCCGAGACCATGCGATGACGACCTGATAGTCGCCGAAAAGTACCATGTGCCCATCTTTACCATCACCAGCCGGGGCATGTTCGTGTACGATCCGTTGACCAGGAAGGTCAGCGAGGTTCTTAGAAACCTCGACTGGCTTGACGCGTCGAAATTCTCAAAAGCTGTTCTTGCGAAGAAATAGAGTTTGGAGCGCGTTGCCTCGTCGAATACAAAAAAGTGAACTTATCTTTGCGGCGCGCTCTCTGGCTCTGACAGAACCTGCTCCCATCAGTCATTTCGGCCACTCCATCCCACGCTGTTTGTTTCTTATCCCAAACTTGTTTCCCATCCCCTTAAGCCCACCTAAACTCCACAAAGCTTGGAGCAGGTAAGAGCGTGCCGCCGCGCGCCCTTCATCGGCCCAGACGACTCTTGATTGCGAAGAGGGGTACGCAGGGAGGCACGCCCTTACTTGATGACCGAGGCGCAAACGAGCCTGTGATTACCAGCATCAGCCCGCTCTGGAAAAAGAAAGTTCTCACTTTAAGGAGTAAGGAGTTACGATGAGGCACCTAAGAAAAATGAAATCGATCGCCTACACGGCGGCGCTTCTGATGATATCGGCGTCGTTGTTGCCGGCATTCACCACATCGATTCTTGCACAGTCCAGCAAAGGCATTATCGTAGGCACCGTTACCGATCCGTCTGGTGCGGTGGTGGACGGGGCAACGATCAAAATTACAAACAAGGCTACCAACGTTGCACGCGAAACGAAGACCCTAACTGAAGGCGGATTTCGAATCGACGCCGTAGATCCGGGTTCTTACAAGGTTGAGGTCAGCGCAGGCGGCTTCAAAACAATCTCGCGCGACAATGTTATCGTCGAAGCGGCGCAAGCGACTACCACCGACTTCGCGCTGGAGGTAGGCGCGCAGACTGAGGTGGTCAACGTCAACGCCGATTCCACGGTCATCTTGCAAAAACAGGACGGCGCACGTGCAAACACACTCGAGTCGCGGCAGATTGTGGACCTGCCCGTTGCAGGGCTTAATCCGGTGAACCTCGTTTTCACGCTTCCGGGAGTCACCAATCCCGGCGTGCTCGCCGGCGGATTCGTTCAAGGCACCGAGTTCAACATCAACGGGCTGAGAGCGCGATCCAACAATCAGTTGATCGACGGCGCCGACAACAATGACAACTCGATTACCGGACAACAGCTTCAACCTGGACTGCGCGATGGGTTCAAAGAAGTCACCGTGCTGGGCGGCGATAATTCCGCCGAGTACGGCCGCGCGGGCGGCGCGGTGATCAACGTCGTCACCAAGAGCGGCACTAATCAGTTCCACGGCTCCGGCTACGATGTCATCGACACAAGCGCGCTTTCGTCGCTGACCGCGGGACAAAAAGCAAACCAGGGGCTGGATTCGGTTCCGGTCTACATTCAAAACGCATTCGGCGGTTCCTTCGGCGGACCGATAAAGAAAGACAAGCTGTTTTTCTTCGGGACCTTTCAGCCGACGCTGACTCGAATCGGGGCCGCAAACGCTTCGGCGGTGATTCCTACCGCGCAGGGGTTCAACACTCTTCGCTCGCTTTTCCCGCAGGGAGCAAGCGCGAATCTGGATCGTTATCTCGGCGTCGTTGGCGGTCTCCGCGGCTCGACCAACCCGTTCAACGTTCCGCTCGGAGGCGGTAGACCCGACATTCAGTTCGGGACTGTGACCGCGTCCGCGCCCGCGCCGATCAACACCTATGATCTTCTTGTGCGTGTTGACTGGACGCCCAACGAGAAGGACAACTTCGCGGCGCGGTACATCTTTAACGATCAGGTCGTAACCAACCAGTTCCCCACGCCGTTCGCAGGTTTCGCGGTAGACGTACCCGGGCGGGTTCAGAACCTCTACTCGAACTACACCCGGCTGCTGTCGTCGAGGATGACCAACGAATTGAGATTTTCGTATGGAAGGTTCAACGTGCTGTTCGGCGCTCAGGACCCAGCGGCGCTCAACTTTGGGCCCCAGTTCCTGTTTGCGGGCGGTACGCTAACCGGCGTCGGCATACTGGGCGCTCTCACAACCACCTTCTTTCCGCAGGGACGAGTCTTCAACAACTATCAGTTGCAGGACACGATCACTTACACAACCGGCGCTCACACAATACGAGCGGGGACGGACCTGATGATACAGAGAGCGAAGCAATTCGTTCCATTCAACGCTCAAGGGACGCTGACATTCTCATCGGGGGGAGGCTTCCCGGTGTTTGGTAACTTTGTTGACGGTTTCTCGGGCACCCAGGGAACGTTCGCGGCGATTACATTTGGGAGCCCTGTGGACCACCCCAATGCATTTCAGCAAGCGTACTTCGTCAACGACACGTGGCGAATAAAGCCAAACTTGAGTTTGAATCTTGGTCTTCGATACGAAAACTATGGGACGCGTTCAAACGTCCTGCAGTTCCCGGCATTCGCAGGCTTCGAGCAGCCGTTTGACGCAGTCGCCAAGCAGAAGGGCGATAACAACAACTTTGCTCCACGCTTCAGCTTCGCCTACACCCCGCAGATTGCGAGCTGGCTTTTCGGCGAAGACAAAACGGTGATCCGCGGCGGCGTTGGCGCCGGCTACGATGTCTTCTTCAACAACATCCTCAGCAACACCGCGGCATCACCGCCCAATGCATTTGGAGTCAGCCTTCTCGGTTCGACGGTTGGTGGCCGGGGATTCGCGAACGCCGGCGTGAACTCATTGCCGACGTCGGGTTCTCCGAATCCGCTGGCAGCCGTGACCACCATCGACCCCAACCTGAAAAACCCGCTAACCTGGACCTGGAATCTTGATGTGCAGCGCGAGCTGCCGGGCAACATTATCGTAGATGCGGCCTACGTCGGCACCCGAGGCATTCGGCTGTTTATCAATGAGCAGTTGAATCCGGGAATCAACAACGTTCGTCCACACCCCGACCGCGGGTCGATCGTTGCCCGCACAAACGGCGGCGATTCGATCTATCATTCCCTGCAAACCCGGGTTGAGCGCGGAATCCGGAACGGCTTGCTCTTCCGCTTCGCTTACACCTACTCCAAAGCGATCGACGACACGGCAAGCGAAGTGTTTGTTACGACCGGAGGCGCCAGCAGAGCATCGAATCCGTTCGATCGCAGGGCTGACCGCAGCGTCGCAAGCTACGACGTTCCGCATCGCGCGGTGTGGTCCTTCATCTACGACGTTCCGGGTCCAAAACAGGGGTTTCTCGGACAGGTTGCCGGCCTCTGGTCGATCGGGGGAATTTACAGGCTACAGTCCGGTTCGCCTGAAACCGTGTTCGTGGGAGGAATCGATCTCAATGGTGACCTGGAGAACTTCAACGATCGACCGGCCATCGCAAATCTGAACGCGCCTCCGCGGTCAGTAGCGATTCTCGCATCGTTGTTCGGTCTGACATCTCCCACCGGCTACGTTGATGCTAACGGAGACACGATCAACCCGGCGAATGTTCGATACATCGTGGACCCGGCGATTCGCACCAACCTGGTGGGCCGCAACACGCTACGCGGAAACATTACCAACACAATGGATCTCAGCTTGAACAAGGGATTCAGGTTACCGTTTGAAGGTCACAAGCTTGAAGTGCGTTTTGATTTCTTCAACGTGTTCAATCATCCCAACTTCACCTGGGCTTTCCTGGGATCCGACAACAGCAACGGCGATGTCACGAATCCGTTCTTCAACAATGTTCGGTTGAACGACGGTGGAATCACCGGCCCGGTGGGAACGCAGGTGGGGCGGTACGGGCGCATTCAGTTGCGCTATAGCTTCTAAAGCTCGAGCTTAGAGCTGGAGCTAGCAGGTGTTGTCGCGCACGGCGGCGGGGAATCTGAGCAAGCAGACCGCCGCCCTGAAGCTTGCCGGTTACTATTCAGCTTAACCGTTTACCGCTAGTACGACTTTTAAACCTTCCTCGTGTGAGTACCTCCTGGGAGCCTTCGGGCTCCCTTTTTTTAGCTCGTCGTCAATTGCAGTTACATGAGTTCCCAGCCATCGATCGATCTTGTATTAGACACCTCTGCGAGTCTCCCTTTGAGATGAACGCGTTGCCGGCGCCCGCACCGTTGGCCGCGGACGTATCAGCCGTGATCCGCACTTTGCGATCACCTTTCGTATCATCGATCGTGACAATGCAACCTTTCACCTTCACAGTACCCCGGCCGGTCGCTATCAGCACTCCACCGCAACAATACCGATAATCACCGGTGGTCGCGTCGAACAGAACCACCTTTCCGCCGCTTTCATCGACCAGGCACATGCTAAAAACCGTCAGCTGGAGGCTACAGGTAGCCGTATTGCCCGAAGAGTCGGTTGCGGTGCACGTCACTGTTGTTGCTCCGACCGGGAAAGTTGATCCAGACGGCGGATTGCAGATAACTACAGCACCCGGGCAATTGTCGCTCGCGACGGGAGTCGTGAAGGTCACTGTTTTGGATGTCGCTATCGGACAAGTCGCCGCAGCAGCAGTGAAGATGTTCGACGGGCAGCTTATTGACGGCGGCTGCGTGTCGTTTACCGTAACCGTGAAGGTGCAGCTCGATGAATTGCCGGACGTATCGCTCACTGTGCAGGTCACCGTAGTCGTGCCTTTCGCGAAGGTGGAACCAGACGCCGGAGTGCACATCGCTATCGGAGGCACGAGTATGTGTTTTTGCTTCGGCGATGCCGCCATATCGCAATTCTCAACCACAGTCGGCGCGGGATAGTTAACTACTGCCGAGCACTGGTTCGGGTCGGTCGAGGTCGTAATGTTTGCCGGGCATGTGATCGACGGTGCCTGCGTATCATTCACTGTGACGGTGAACGTGCAGCTTGCTGTGTTTCCTCCCGAGTCCGTCGCGGTACAGGTCACGGTAGTGGTTCCCTTGGGAAAAACCGAACCAGGGGTTGGCGAACAAACCACAGTGGGAGGTGAGCAACTGTCAGTGCCGGTCGGCACGGCATAATTCACCACGGCCGAGCACTGTCCGGGATCATTGCCAACAGTGATATTCGCCGGGCAGGTGATCGAGGGCGGCGGATCGACGATGGTTATCCGTGCGACCTGCGGGTCGTGATCGCTGGTGCGGACGACGAACTCTGCGTTGACGTGCACCACATCGTACTCGAACGCTGGGAGCGCATTAAATAGGCTATCGCTGAACAGGATGTGGTCGAGCGCCTGTGAATTACCTTCGAAGACGTACGTATATCGCTCGCTTTGTGGAAGAGATTCAATTAGATCATGAAGGACACCGCCCTTCAGCGCGGTCAGCGGGTTAGAGAACTCGAAGTCGTTCAAATCGCCTAGCGTGACGATCTTTGCGTTAGGGTCTAATGCAAGGATGCTGTCAACGAAGTTATTGACGATCTGCGCTTGTAGAACGCGATTGGCTTCAGAACTGAGCACTGGCGGCTGGAAGCGGCCGAAGAGCGGTTGGTCTCCGCCTTTGGAAACGAAATGATTGGCTATGACAAACAGTTTTTGACAATGGAAAGTGAATTCGCCTGCCAGCGGCTTGCGGCTGTTGTTGAATGCGGTGGCAGTTGGGTCGACGCGGCCGGGACTGAAGGAAAGCTCAGGTCCGGACGTGCCATTCACGATCGTGGTGGGGGTCGTTGAACCGCCGCCGGGGCGGTCTATGAACGCGAGACCTCGATCGGTGCGGAAGAGGAAGCCGACACGGATATTTCCGCCGGGCTCGCCCCCATCCTGGTTGTTCACCGGGTTTATCTGTCTGAATTGATAAGTGGGCCCGCCGGCAGCCTGAATTGCGGCTATCAACAAACCAAAGGTTGTGCTTGCGTCAACCGTTCCGTCGTTGACTGGCCCGTTGTTGTCCTGTATTTCTTCGAGGGCGATCAGGTCTGGAGATTTGAGATTGTTGACAACTGCAACCGCCAGGCTATTGAACTTGGCTGGCGGATCATTCGGGTCAAGATTCTCGACGTTGAAGGTGGCGATTACCAGTTGATTGGCGTTCTGGACCGCGGTCACCTCCTGAGCTAGTCCTCCAGGGACCGCAGTCGGCGAGGAAGTAACCTCGAGCTTGAAATTGTCGAAGCTGTAATCCATCACGCCAACAATCGGCCCGGTGAAGTGATCGCCGACGTTTACCGAGGGTGTGCTTGCAATCACATCATCGAGGAAAACCCGTTCCGGGTTGAAGTCATTGCTGCGAACTACTATGCCGCCTCTCGTCGTTCTGACGCCGGCATTGATGCCGTCGTCCACCAGGACCGGAATCTCGCCGAAATTGACGCTTGGTCCAGCAACCACGGCATTGTTGATTTGAACTCGCATCGCCTCAAGCGTCTCGTAGAAGTCTATTCCGTCGGTAGCGGGATCAAACACACCACTGGTTTCGACGCTCCCGGAGGCATCATCCTCAATGATCATTGTTGGGGGTGTACGGCCGCCGATGCCGATGACGATTGGAGCGGGTAAGGGATTGCCGGTCGACGTCACGCTAATTGTTAGCCCTGGCGCGGCGAGTTCGGTGTTTGTAAGGCTTGTGGAACCCGCGCCTCCAGGTCTGAACTCCTGCACGGTGCCAGTGACAGTTGCGGCGTCACCAACATTCACCGTAGGAGATGAAGAAGTAAAGACGAAGATAGCTTCCGATGTTGCATCATCCGCATCGGGCACCGGGTCCTGCAGGTTGAAACCATTGCTGCGTTTAGCCGTAACGATCCCAGTGGTAGTAACCACGTTACCGACAAAGGGCGAAACGTGTGAGCTGCCTTGAATAGTGTGGATC
>JBASRM010000159.1:0-3114 GCA_049273835.1 Blastocatellia bacterium
ACTCCGGGGGAACCTGGGCGAACCTGTTCACGGCGCAGTACGAGCTGAACAAGCGCCGCGATATCAGGGTGGCGGCGAGTCCGGCTGACCCGCGTTCGCTTTACGTTTACTACGGCGGATTTGTCGGAGAGAGCGCCGACGCCCATTTGAAAGTCAGCACCGACGCCGGCGCAACATGGAGCGAGCGCAGCATTTCAACAGTCGATATAGCGAATCTGGGCTACAACACCTACTTGCTCCCCGACCCGCGCGATGCGAACACGCTCTACCTCGGCTCCCGGGACGTTTACCGAAGCACCGACGCGGGCGTGAGCTGGATCAATCTGAATCGAAACTTTTTCAACGCGGGGGCGGGGTTCCAGTACCAGCCGGGCGGCTCAAATACTCACGCGGACCAGCACGCGATTGCCTTTTCACCCACGGTTCCCGGCGAGTTTTATCTTGGCAACGATGGCGGTGTGTCCAAGACCACAGACGGCGGCGTTACTTTTCAGTCTATGAACTCGACGTTGGCGCTCACCCAGTTCGTGGGTCTCGCGCTGAATCCGGCGAATCCCGCAATCAGCTACGGGGGCACCCAGGACAATGGTACTCAACGACGCAACACGGATTCGCCGATGTGGTCGGAAATCTCAGCCGGGGACGGAGGACGAACGGTCATCAATCCGGTTAACCCGAGTGTCGTGTTCATCACTTACATTCGCGGTGAGATATATCGCTTTGGAGGCGACGGTTCCTATTTCGACGTTCAGGTTGCATCGAACGGGACATTCGGCGAGCCTACCGAGAACGCTCGCATCGGATTTTATCCGCCGTTCGTCGGCAACGGAGTGGATTCTACTCTGTACTTCGGCTCGTGGCGGCTGTTCATCGGCACGGACCTGGGGAATTCATGGTTTGCTCCAGCCGGATTTTTCGATCTGACAAAGGGCATCAATGATATCGGCCGAGATGTGTTGTCGGCTATTGCGGTCGCGCGCGCGGACACAAACGTAATCTATACGGGCTCGGTGCAAGGACGCGCGATGGTGAGCAGGGATCGCGGGAGGAGTTGGACAGATATAACTCGAGGGCTGCCGGATAGATCGATCACCAGTATCACGGTCGAGACTGCCGCGCCATCAGTCGCCTACCTGACTGTCTCAGGGTTCAATTCGGGGCACGTGTTTAGAACCACGAACACCGGAGTTACGTGGACGGACATCAGCGGCGGTCTTCCAGACGTCCCTGTAAACGCGCTGCTCATTGACCCGACGGACTCCAACACTATTTATCTCGGCACTGACATCGGGGTGTTTCGTACGACGACGCGGGGCGCGGAATGGCGCTACTTCAATCGGGGGATGCCGCCGGTGGTAATACACGATTTCGCGTCGAACTCGAGCGGGCTGATACAGGTTGCGACTTACGGACGCGGCGCGTTTGAACTGGGCGGCAGTGTGCCGCCGTCAATCGCGTCGGCGAGCTTCGACGGGAAGAAGAGATTGACGATCGAAGGAACCGGTTTCGGTGAATCTGCGAGCATCATTATCAACGGCGATGATCGCAGCGTTCGCATCGTTTCCTCCACGGACACGACGATACTCGCCACCGGAAAGATCAAAAAACTCGGCTTGAGATCGGGTGACAACACCGTGCAAGTCATCACGCCGGACAATTTGAGCTCGAACATCTTTACTCTCAAGCTGTAGACCGCTCGCACGCGATCCTCACGCCATCCTATAATGACTTTGAGTCAACACCACGTTGATTCGCCTATAATTCGAGTCTGAGGTTACCTGTGTTGCGCATTCTGGCCATTCTAATCGGCACGCTTCTGATAACACCGGTTCTTGTCGACCGGGCCTCGTCCGCGTTCCAAGAGACAACGGTCTACGGTTGCCCGATGCACCCGGAGGTTCAATCGTCGAAACCGGGCAAGTGTCCGAAGTGCGCGATGAAGCTCGTGGCCCAGAAGCCTTCGCCAAAGCCCCAGACCGACGCGCCGCCTCAACCGGCGACGCCGGGTCAGCGAGTGCTTGAAGTAGTCAAACAGGGAGAAGAATACACCTGCAGCATGCACCCGGACGTTCGGACCAACGCGCCCGGGATCTGCCCTAAGTGCGCGATGACCCTTGTCCCGGTGACGCCTGCAGTCAGCGAAGATTTCGATCTGAGGCTTGATTGCGTTCCAAAAGCCCCAAGGCCCAATCAGAAGATCCGACTCCGGTTTACCGTGTTCAATCCCAAAACTGGTGAGCAGGTGAAGGAGTTTCACGTCACTCACGACAAGCTTTTTCATCTGTTCATCGTCAGCCAGGATATGAACGAGTTTCAGCATATCCACCCGACGCTCGAGAGCGACGGCAGTTTTACGATTGAGACGGTGCTTCCCGCGGCCGGCAGATATAAGATCTATTCCGATTTCTATCCACGCGACGGCGCGCCGCAAGTGTTACAGCAAAATCTGACGACTGCGGGTTATGTAACCGATCTGGTGGCCGCCGTGCCGCCGCTCACTCCGGACACTTCACTCATCCGAATTGTTGACGGAATGAAGATCGAGCTGAAGCTTGAGCCGCCTCAAATAATCGCGGGGCAGCCGGCCACGCTCAAGTATCACCTCACCGATGAAAGGACGGGAGAGCCAATCCGCGACCTCGTTCCCTACCTTGGCGCGTGGGGCCACACACTCACCCTCAGCGAGGACCAGTCCGACTACGTCCACTCACATCCCGAAGAGGTGGTGCCTGAGACAATGGACAAGTCGAAACTTCGTGGAGGACCGGATGTGAGCTTTTATTCGTTTTTGCCTCGGCCTGGCAATTACCGCATCTGGACACAGTTTCAAAGAGGCGAAAGGTTGACGACGGTTTCGTTCACCGTGCGTGCGGAGAGGCTGAGGTGAGAGCGCAGATTTCAGATCAGATTCCAAATTCCAAATTCCAAATTCCAAACTCCAGATAACTCCAGATTTCAAATTCAGATAATTCCAGATTTCAAATTCCAGATTCCAGATTCCAGATTGCAGATTACAATTGCTGAGTTCAGATTATTTCAGATCATAGACTTAGATTAGAATCTCAAAGATTCTCTAGTATCAGCTTGAGGGTCGGCCCCGAATCGATGAATCTG
>JBASRM010000161.1:0-11313 GCA_049273835.1 Blastocatellia bacterium
CATCCAACACTTGCGTGGCTGGGAATAAGTAGTCGTCCCAGGACTGAATGATGAATGTGGGAACCCTGGGTTGCCTCGCTTGATCCAGTATCTCCTGACCATCCTCGCCGCGGGCGGCGATTGAACGCGCGCGAAGCGCCTGTCGCGCGCCGGCGTTGGGCAACTCTCCTTTCGCGGCTGCGTCGAACAGATCAAATTGAAGCTGACTGTAGTTGAAGAAAGGCGGCAGGCCCACCTGCTGATTGAGACCCGCATAAAACTCCGCAAGGCCAAGCCGGTATTTTATCGCTCCGTTCGGATAGAGGGCTTGCTCCAGATCCGTCCACCCAACCAGAGGGATTACCGCGGACACTCGAGGATCAGCCGAGATTTGGAACGAATGGCCTCCTCCGTATGAGCCGCCGAGCACACCTATCTTGGTCACTCTCGGTCCGATTACGTGATCGGGATCTGCGTCGAGCCAGTCAATGACGCGGCTCAGGTCATTCAGTTCATCGGGACCTGCAAGTGTGACTCTCCCGCCTGATTCACCATCGCCAAATCCGCGAGCGGTGTAAGAAAGCACTATGTACCCGGCTGCGGCGATGTAGTAGGCAAGGTTGTCTTCCCCGGTCAACCGATGACCTCCCCAGCCATGGATGTAGATCGCGGCCGGTGCAAACGGAAAGAACCGGGGTTGATACAGCGTGGCGGCGAGCTTTAATGTGCCCCCGCCAAACGAGCCGGCCGGCACCTCGATGAAGTGCGTTGATACATCGACAAGCTCTAAAGCATTAGCCCGCGATGGTGACGGCCAAATTTGAAAGGCGAGCAATACGGCGAGGATGAATAAACTGAGCGGCTTGGACTTCAACATCACGACAAACTCTTCTCCAGAAAAGAATCGGCAGTCGCGACGCATGATTGATAACAGGGCTTCTCCTTCCAGTCAACTAAAAGGCAGTGATGCACAAGTATGTGGATGTCCCGGTCGTCTAGGCAGGCGGCAACCTCCTCAACCCGGACCCATCGGCTGTGATATGTTCCTCGCCGGAGGGACGACATGAGAGACCCCCGGTCAAACCGATTGAGTCATTGCGTCGTGATCGGCATGCTTCTTTGATCAGTGAAACGTCTTACGAGCGATGATCCACTCAGGCTCGCCGGCGCCGAAAGCAGGTCGCTCATGGCCGAACAAATCTCGGGCTCTCGTCGTAACCAGAAACAATCAGGGAGGCTCTATGACAAACTGTCAGGCATGTGGAACAGACATTCTGGGTCCGGACCGCTTCTGTAAAAACTGCGGCGCTCCAGTTGCCGCCTCTGTCGAAGATCTTGCGGACACTCGCCGCTTCGACCCTTCCGCTCCTTCACTGGCGGCGGCGCATACGGGACCACTTGATCCGGGAAGTCCACACTACGTCACCGCGCCGGCTACTTACCCGGCCACGATAGCATCGTCTCCTTTACATCAGACCGAATCGTTCTTAAAAAGCTTGATTCACCGGAAACTATTCTGGCTCGCCGCGGTCTTCCTGATCCTCCTTTTCGTAGGCACGGGAGTCACGGTAGGCAGGGATGCGGTACGAGCCCGCCGGGCCCGGCGCGCCGAACAGGCCATGGAGGCCCAGCGGATCAGACAGATCAAGCAGGTCAAACAGGCCGATATCGCGCGGCGCTTGCTTGAGGAGAATGTCCAGAACGCGATGGGCTTTACACCAACAGCGATTCTAGATGTTGAGTACCCGGATATGCAGGGAGTGTTTGTTGCAAGCCTGACCAGCGACGACAGCCCGGCGGCGGTCGCTAAGATTCAAGCCGGCGACGTTCTGGTCGAACTCGGCGACCAGGCGGTGCGAAATAGCGGCGAGCTGGCCCAGGCCTTGAACTCGCTAAAGCCGGGCTCAGAGGCCGCTGTGAAGGTTTATCGCGATGAACAGCCGGTAACAACCCGTATCAGGATCGGTAGTACTTCTCAGCCGCCTTTCCAACCGAAGACGGAACCAAGAGAGCAAGGCTTTCTCGGCGTTGGAGACGTAGGCCGGCGCTGCTGCGTTGTCGGAAAGCGATGGGGATTGGAGGTCCACCGAATAATCGACAACAGTCCTGCCGATCTCGCCGGATTGCAACTCGGGGATGTCATTACCGAGTTCGACAAGCAGACCATTCGCACACCCCACGAACTCGCAAGGCGCATTCACGCCACCAAACCCCGGAGCAAAGTAAAGGTCAAGTTCTATCGCGGGAGTATTGAACAGACCATCGAGTTGATCCTGGGTCATGGATGGTAGCTTTTAATTTCCTTGTCAGTGGACCTCCGTATCAGCGATAGCTTCTCGGCGGCGGCTCAACAAGCCTTGACTCAACGGAACCGTCAGCTTGACGGTTCTTACGCACGATCAATATCATTTGCCCCGTTCCGTGGTTGCCGATTGGTAATCCGAACAACGAAAATCTCCGAAACAAGCGCTCTCAACTTGCCCGGACCACTCAAGAGGACTTGATGGGACTAACACAACTCACCGGTGAAGTTCTCGACGAGAAATACCGCATCGAGAGGGAGCTCGGCAAAGGCGGGATGGGCGCGGTCTACCTTTCAACTCACCTCGGCACCGGGCGCCCGGTCGCCGTCAAAGTCATCACTCCGCAGTTTATGATGAATGACGAGTTCGTAGAGCGCTTTCGCCGCGAAGCCAAAGCCGCCGGACGTCTGCACCACCCGAACGTGGTTAACGTGACCGACTTTGGATTCGCCCAGGTGGACAATGAGCGAATCGCATATCTGGTGATGGAATATCTCGACGGCTGCACGCTCGCCGAGGTGCTGGCCGAAGAGTCTCAGCTTCCGATCGATTGGGTAGTCGACATCATCGAACAGACCTCGTCGGCGGTCGACGAGGCCCATCAACAGGGAACAATTCATCGCGATTTGAAACCAGATAACATCTGGCTTGAGCCGAATCGCCGCGGTGGCTACACGGTAAAAGTCCTCGACTTCGGACTTGCTAAATTAGGCGACGTCGAGTCGGCTGGCAGCTTTGAGACTGGATCGGCGGCGATCACATCCTCGCCCGGATCACAAAGACCGCATCGAGATTCGACAACGCTTGCAAGCCAGTCGCGCAACACGCAAGAGTTCGAAGCCGGGACTTACGCGGATGCTGGGCTTTCAGAAGCCGCGACTCAGATCCAGCACCCGCCCTTAGAAAACGACGCAACTCTGATCCTACCTAAAGGCTCCGAAGCCAAATCGTCCGGTTCGAGCGAAGCGGCCACGCAACTCTTCCCATCGGAGGCAGCGAGAGCGGCAATTCAAACACGGCCGGTGCATTTTTCCGGGACCGTGTCGGAAGATGATCAGACCCGCGTGTTTGACAACACAACCGGCGAGAACATTGCGCGTCAAACAGTTCCAGCGGACGGGCTGACTCGAGTTGGTTCGATTCTCGGCACGCCGATTTACATGTCGCCCGAGCAATGTCGCAGCGAGCCGCTCGACGCCCGCAGCGATATCTACAGCCTGGGAGTGATCGCTTACCAGATGCTAGCCGGCGAGCCTCCCTTCAAAGGCGACCCGTACGAGTTGATGAAGCTTCACACGGACGCCGCGCCTCCTCAGCTCAAGGAAAAGCGACGCAAGATCCCCAAGGGAATGGCTGCAATTGTAATGTCGGCGCTGGCGAAAGACCCGTCGCAACGGCCCGGCACCGCCGCCGGCTTTGCGAGCGCACTGCGAGCGACATCCGAAGGAACGGGCGCGTTGCTGCGCCGTGCCTTTGCGCTGTACATCGAACATTTCCCAAAGTTCTTCCGAGTGACGTTTCTAATGTACCTGCCGCTCATCGCGCTACACGTCGCACTTCTAATCAGCTCAGCCTTAAAGCAGGATGAGGCGAGACTGCGGGCGGCCGGCGGGGGTTTTAACGTCAATGTGTCGGCTTCCGGCGCGGTCGAGGCGATACTCTCGATCCTTATGTTCTTCGCTAACTTCTTCCTTAACGCCCTGATCGTTGGAGTCACTATCCGATTGGTGACACAGCTCTTCCTTTCACCGCTGAGACCACTCCAACTGCGAACGGCCTATGCGGCGGTCAAGAAGAGGATGAAGGCGCTTCTCGTTACAATTGCAATCTCCACGATTCGATGGGTGCTTGGATTATTGCTGATCGTTCCAGGCGTGATCATGTTCATTAACTATTCGCTCGCGGCCCCGGTTGTGATGATGGAGGGACTGAAGGGACGAGCCGCGTTGAAGCGATCAAAGGCCCTGGTAAGACGATGTTGGCGCACGGTGATCGTGATCCTTTGCTTTCAGTGGGCCATCCCCGCGATCGCGGCATCGGTCGTAGCGCTTCCCGTGGCCCTAGCGCTCAAGCTTTCCCGGATACCGCAGGCGCCTCTTCTGACCGGACGAATTACGTCGATCATCGTGGTGATGCTCAATGCTCTAATCGTTCCGCTGATCGCAACTATGACCGCGTTGCTTTATCTTAAAGCCCGGCAGATCGGCGGGGAAACGCTCAGGGAGGCGCTCAGCCAATTTGAGGAAGAGGACACGCCTCGCACGAAATGGCAGATGCGAATGAGGGAGCGGCTGCATTCTTCGACCAAGGCTTGATTGTACGTCCACTCTACAAGGCGCCGTCATACGATCAGGTCGGCGCCGTTCGGTGATTTCAACCAGACTCGGTAACTAAGGAAACCAACGCTGAATCCATCAAGCGATGCTAGCCAGGACCGGTTGCCAACTGCGACCGATTCCGGGGCCGCGACGTTGCTCGCCAGGCGGCTCGGGTTATTCGACGCCACGATGATCGTGATGGGCGGGATCATTGGATCCGGGATCTTCATGAACCCTCACGTCGTCGCCGAAGTCGTTCATACACCCGCCTTGATCCTCGGCGCGTGGGCAGTGGGTGGCTTGATCGCACTCGCTGGCGCGTTCATCTACGGGGAGCTCGCTGCTTTGCGGCCGCAGGTCGGCGGCCAGTACGCCTACATTCGCGAAGCGTTTCATCCCGCGGCGGCGTTCATCTACGGATGGACCCTTCTGCTGGTCGTTCAGAGCGGAGGAATGGCAGCGGTGGCAGTGACCTTCGCTCGATATTTCTTAGACCTGACCCACCTCGCAATTACCGATTGGATGGTGGCCGCGATTGCGCTTGCAGTGCTGACGATTATCAATTGCCTTGGGGTCCGCGCAGGCAGCGCAGTTCAAAGCCTGCTGATGGTGCTGAAGATCCTGGCAATCGCCGCCCTGATCTGGGCGGGATTCTCGGCGGGCCCGCCAGACAGTGCGGGTCTGATCGACCGGCGAGAACCCCAATCCTTCGGATGGACAATCAGCTCGTTTGGAGCGGCGCTGGTGCCGGTGCTGTTCGCTTACGGCGGTTGGCAGACCGCGAGCTTCGTCGCAGGCGAAATGCGAGAGCCGCGGCGAGATCTTCCACGCGCCTTGTTGATCGGGGTAGTTGGCGTCATTGTGCTTTATCTGGCGGTCAACTTCGTTTGCGTCAGCGTGCTCGGCGTGGATGGGCTTGCGGCGACCACCACTCCGGCATCGGAGGTGATGCGATTGGTGTTAGGCGAGAAAGGGCGCACAATGATTGCCATCGGCATCGCGATCTCGACGCTGGGCTTCTTGAGCCAGGGCATGCTTACAGCGCCCCGAGTTTATTTTGCGATGGCTGGGGATGGCGTGTTTTTTAAAGGAGTCGCGCGGCTGCATCCGCGGACGCGAGTTCCGGCGGCCGCGATCGCCCTGCAAGGGTTGGTTGCGATCGTAATCGCGGTGTCCGGCCGCTACGAGCAGATACTCAACTACGTTGTCTCGATCGATTCGATCTTCTTTGGGCTGACAGCGGCGTGTCTGTTTGCGCTTCGAAAGACGCCAAGACCGGAGTCCGCGTCGAGGAACTATGCACTGAAAGTAAGCTCCATTGTCATCATCTTGTTCATCGCGGCCGAGTGGCTCGTGGCGGCAAGCGCGATATACAAGGACCCGGCAAACAGCGCGATCGGTCTGGCAATTTTGGTCGCCGGCATCCCGGTCTATTTCCTGTGGCGAGGGAGAAGCCAGCGTGGCTAAACCAACACGTGTTAAACGATCGGAGTACATCGAGTGGGCGAAGCTGCGCTCGCAGGCCCGGTTCAACCTTGCCACCAGCGGCATCAAGCACTACCCGTTTGCCGAACTCCCGGTGACCCTCGAAGACATCGAGCTGAACGGTCCGGGTCTGTACGGCTACCAGCCGCTTCAGCAGGCGCTGGCTGCAAAGTGTGGCGTCGGAACTGAAAACGTAGTGGCCGCAACCGGCACATCCATGGCCAATCACCTGGCGATGGCCTCGATGCTCGAGCCTGGCGACGAGGTTCTGATCGAGCTTCCTGCCTACGATCCATTGGTGGCGACAGCATCCTATCTCGGCGCGAACATCAAAAGATTCCACCGCCGCTTCGAACAGGGTTTCCGGGTAGAGCCAATTGAAATAGAACGTGCGGTAACAAATCACACACGGCTCATCGTGCTCACCAATACGCACAATCCGACCGGCGCATATGTGGATAACGATACCCTCAGCCAGGTTGCAGAAATCGCGCGTCGCGTGGGAGCTCGCGTTCTCATTGACGAGGTTTACCTCGAAGCCATGTACGACAAAACTTCTGCCTCGGCGTTTCATTTGGGAAGAGAGTTTGTCACAACCGGCAGTTTGACAAAGGCATACGGCCTTAGCGGCCTGCGGTGCGGATGGATTCTTGCGGAGCCGGCGCTTGCTGAGAAGATGTGGCTCTTAACCGATCTGTTCGCCAACATTCCTCCGCATCCCGTGGAGCGGCTTAGCGTAATTGCGCTGAGAAACCTCGAAGGAATCAGCGCTCGCGCGATCGCGCTGCTTGAAAAGAACCGGCCGTTGCTGGATCGGTTCCTGGATTCGACTGATGAGCTGGAAACTATCAGACCAGGATTCGGAACAGTCGTTGCACCGCGACTGAAGAGCGGGCGGGTTGATGAGCTGTGCGCATTGCTTCGCGAGAAGTATGAGACTTCAGTTGTGCCCGGAAGGTTCTTCGAGATGCCCGATCATTTTCGCATCGGCATCGGCTGCGATTCGGAGATGTTGGCGGAGGGGCTGGTACGTCTGGGAGTTGCGCTCGACGAGTTGAAGCAACGATAGTGAAGGATCAGCGCGATATGGTTACGGTTCGTAGTCCGGCCTTCCAGTTCGGAAGTTCGTAAGCCGGGTTGGGCCTCGGCTGCTGGCGGGACTGCAACTTCCGCCTAAAGAAAGGCCGGACTACGAACGCGCTTCCTAGTTCTTAATATTGAAGATCACGCTGACATGCGTTCCTTCTTCGGAGACGACAGCATTGACGATGATGGTTCGCTTCCTGGTTGAGTCTTCGGCCGTGGCCATGCCGCCGGATTCTTTGCCGTTCTGCTGCATTGCATTTGTGTTTACCGTCATCCCGGCCCGCTTCAGGCCTTCTTCGTAAAAATTGATAACCTTGCTCGGAAGATCCTTAGTTGCGAAAGAGAAGCTGCCGGTAAATCCGTCTTTGTTTTGAGCGGAGTAGCTTCCGGCGGGTTGGACATCGGGATAAACCGGCAGCCAGTCTGGCAGCTTGTCAACCGCCCCGCTTCCGAACTTCGCGGTGCCTTCCGCTGACTTGACCTCGAGCGTGCCTTTGGAATCGTCGCCCTTTGCTTCCAGAATCACGTCGTCTTCGCCATCTTTCTTGAAGACCAGTTTTCCTTTTTCCGCTTCCTCGAGATTCACCGTCATAGTCTCACCGGTCTTCTTGTCCCTGACAGTGATAACTGCTTTCTCATCATCCACCGAGACCAGCTCAACGTCAGGATTCGCCGCCACCATCATTTTGGCAACCGCCAGCGCCGGTTTCTTCTCAAGCAAGTCAGGGTCGAGACCAGCTTCCTTCGCTTTGTTCCAGACAAAGTATGTCCCCAGCATTACCGCGATAATGCCAATCACGACGAAGGTGCCGCAGCCGGCAAGCACCCAAACCAGCACTTTCGATTTTTTCTGCGGAGACGGCGGCGGAAACGGCTGCTGAGGGGGAAACTGGTTCCCGCCGGGCCCCCCGATTGGCGTTGTTGGCGGTACATAGTTCGACATAGTCGTTGAATCCTTTCTGTTAGCGAACCGGCCAATGTGCCGGCTTCGCGATTATTCAGAATCTCACCGCCCGCTGTCCACGCAAACCAAGTCTCAAACACCTGTTACTCCCGCTTGAGCGGTCTGCCCATCAGCTCGTTTGCAGCCTCGACAGCGGGTTTATCCTCATATAGCAAAGCGTGGATGCTCGCGGTTATCGGCATATCTATTCCGGTTCGCCTCCCTAGCTCGAAAATGGATTTCGTGGTTTTCACTCCCTCGGCCACTTCGCGCATTTCGCCGAGTATATCCAAAAGCTTGCGGCCGCGGCCTAATTCGACACCGACGTATCGGTTTCGCGAGAGCTCTCCGGTGCAGGTGAGCACAAGATCTCCAAGCCCCGCCAGTCCAGCCATCGTCTCGACTCGAGCGCCTTGCGCCAGAGCCAGCCGCGTCATTTCGGCAAGCCCGCGAGTAATAATCGCAGCAACTGCATTTGTGCCAAAGCCCAGTCCGCGCACGACCCCGGCGGCAATGGCAACAACGTTCTTGACCGCGCCGCCGAGCTCGACCCCCGCCACGTCTGTGTTTGTGTAAACCCGGAAAACATTCGAGCTCAATGCCTGTTGGATCAACTCACTCGCCTCTCGGTTACTGCTCGCCGCGACGATCGCTGTCGGATCGCCTTCGGCAACTTCGCGCGCGAAGCTTGGGCCCGACAGCGCGACGTAGGGCGCACTCTTTTCAAGAGTGTCGGCAATGACTTCTTCCATGCGCATAAGCGTATTGTTCTCGACACCTTTTGCCGCGCTGACCAGGATCATCTCACTTTTCAGGAAGGGTCGAAGTCTCGAGACCATTTCGCGCATCGCGTGCGAAGGCACCACAAGAAACACAAAGTCCGCGCCTTCGATCGCGTCTTCAAGGTTCGTCGTCGCGCGAACGTTATCCGGGAGTTCAAATTCTGAAAGATAGAACGGGTTCTTGCGAGTGCGAGCGAGCTCGCGTGCCACTTCGGGCTCTCGCGCCCAGAGTTTTACTCGATGGTGATTCCGGGCGGCTACCATCGCGAGTGCAGTACCCCAGCTTCCGGCGCCGATGATTGCGACGCGCTTCGTTTCGCGCGGAGCGGGGTCAACACCCATCAGCTTCGCCCTCCGCTGATGGCGGGCTCGTCTGGACCGACCTTGGAACTGCCAGGCTTAACCCGGGGGCCTATCTTGTTCTCGGTCCCCCGCATCAACCGTCTTATGTTCTCGTGATGCGTCGCGATGATCAAAGCACAACCGAGCACACCGATAGTAATCAACGCCTTCAAATGCGGGCTTGGATTGAGCAGTCCATAGAAGAGCCACGTCCAAAGCGGGACCGCCGCCGTGCCGATGATCGAGCCCAAAGAAACATATCTTGTGAAATAAACAATCGACGCCCAAAGCACCAGCGTCGAAAGCACCGCTAGGGGGGCGATCGCCAGGAAAACACCGACGCCAGTCGCAACACCTTTGCCGCCCCGGAAGCCGAGAAAGATCGGGAAAATATGACCAACGATTGCGGCGATTGCAACCGCGCCAATCCAGAAGTAGTCATCGCCGGCTGCGATGCGCATCAGCATCACAGCGGCCGCTCCCTTTGCCACATCGAAAGCGTAGGTGAGCAGGCCGGCCTTGACTCCAGCGCGGCGCGTGACGTTGGTCGCCCCGGTTCCGCCCGAACCAACCGAGCGAACGTCTTCGCCGCTTGTGAATACATACTTGACCAGGAGATAACCGAACGGGATGGAGCCGAGCAGATAAGCGATCACCACAAAGAGTATCTTGGGGAGCATGTTAGGACTCGCCTCGCTGGCGGGAGAATATATCAAAGCGGCTGGCTGGATGCCAGAAGCAAGAGGTCCGAGGTCAGAAATCAAAAGTCAGAGGTTGAGTCGGAGCTTTAATCTCTAGGCTTCAGGATCGGCTGCTGTCGCAGGCGCGCCCTTCTTGTCCGCTGCGCGAACAACATTAGTCTCATCTACGTAGAATGACCGCTTGCCGGTGAAGCCGAACCTCTCAGGAACGGCCGAGACTTGAAACCCGCCCCGTCTGATCTGAACGTCAAATCGGTACCCGGTAAGCTTTCCGCTGGAGGGATCGTTGACATACCGTTTTTGAATCAACTGATCCAGGGTGCCGTAGTCACCACCCGACTCTACTTGATAACGTACCTCGGCGGCGGCAATCGCGCGAAGCCTGGCCATTGCGGAGGTTTCATTAGCGGCGGTAACCAACACCGATTGCTCCGCCGGTTGTTGGCCGCAGGCCCCAGCGACTACTGCAATGAACACAATTAAGATGGACCTTGAGGAATGGAATCTCATAAAGAATGTCTCCTTTGTTCTGCGCGGGGAGCAATGTGAGCAAGTACGCCCTATGTTATTTTCATCCCGCTTTTCGGGCAATAGTAATTTCCCCGCCTTTCGGGTGTCGGGCTCCTTTTCCATCTTGACTCCGCCGCGCCGGATAGGTAGCTTAGCGGCGTCATTATCGAGAATGGTTGTTTGGATTCATCTCCTGTCGGTTTCAATCGGCTTCTTTCAAACGCCACTCGCCCTTGAGTGCGGGTAGGCGATGATAGCTGTTCAATCTTTCACCGAAAAAGGAGACCCCATGGCAAAGACCGTAGCAACTCTCGTCGGTGTTGTATTTATTCTGGTTGGGATCTGTGGATTTTTTGCACCTCACTTGCTGGGCGCCCACCTCGGCAAGGCGCACAATGTGGTCCACTTGGTATCTGGAGCGATCTCGCTTTACCTGGGAATGAAGGGGTCGCTAGCCGCCGCGCGCCAATTCTGCATCATCTTTGGTATTGTGTATGGGCTGCTCGGCGTAGTTGGTTTTCTAGTCGGAACAGGCCCGGAACACATGCTGGAGCTTCCTTATTTGGTGCTCGGTACGGTGGACCACATCATCCACATTCTAATCGGGGTCCTCTATTTGATCGGTGGATTTGGGACCAAGTCAGTCGCTACCACGTAGCGGCTGGGCGGCGAGCGCTGCCGCAAGCCGCGCTCGCCGGTGTCCTTCATCCGTTTCGGCTACTTCGTAAGCCGCTCGTCGAACTCATCAAGATCACGCACCAGTATCCAGCCGGCTCGGTCGATCAAGTCTCTGTGACGCATAGCTGCCGCGCCGCCGATCCACACGCGCGTCGAGGCCCCTACCAGACTTGAAATTGACATGAG